>CAYQNY010000017.1:0-27930 GCA_964418925.1 uncultured Verrucomicrobiota bacterium | reverse complement strand
AGCGTGGTAAACCATGCTTCCAGCGTGGTAAACCATGCTTCCAGCGTGGTAAACCATGCTTCCAGCGTGGTAAACCATGCTTCCAGCGTGGTAAACCTTGTGCTGGCCACGCGAAACGCGTGGTCGCGGGTGAAGCTCCCCGCGCCAAGGCGCGGGGCATCTTTGCGGAACCCTCCGAAGCCAAGAACGCCATTCCTCCCCGTGGCAAGCCACGGGGCTTCCTGGCGAAGGAGGGTGAATAGATTGTTGGGAAACGCACGCGTGTCCCAACAATCACTCGCTCCTGCCGGACAAGCCAGCAGGTGGCGCATCCATAATTAGAATTGCTGTGTACTTTAACCGTCAAAGGACATTTCCGCAAGACGGGAGTTGCATCACTGCCAACCATGAACAAAATAAAAAACCGAGATTCCACATTTTTATATTGAAAAATGATACTAATTTCATAAGAATCCCCCGTTGATCTTAGCAATAATCAATAATGATCAACTGAGCGTTTTATTAATGAAACTCTATAAATTATATCCAAGAGCATTATGGACTACAGTTTGCGGACTTATCATCCTGCCGGCCCTATGGGCGGATGATTCCAACTACCAGCGCTACATGGTCGGCGATCGGGCGGCCGGCATGGGTGGCGCCGTCGTGTCCATTGCCAATGGCGTGGATGCCTGCTACTACAATCCCGCCGGCCTGGGACGGGTCAAGGCCAATACGTTGTCTATTTCCGCCAACTTGTATGGATTCGAAAAATACTCGGTGGATGATGCCTGGTTCCCCAATGAGGACTTCAACACCACGTCCTTCATCAGTATCCCCACGACCATGGGCAGTATTTTCAAGCTGGGCTCCAAAAACGCGGCGGTGGCATTTTCCGTGTTCATTCCCGATAAAACCTCGTTTCATGAAATCACTGCCCTCACCGACCGGCAACATTATACCACCTACAGCCGGGATGACCAGCAGCTTTGGATCGGCCCGTCCATCGGCGGCAATATCACTCCGCAGATTTCGCTGGGGCTTTCCGTGTTCGGCGTCTATCGCACCTACAGCGAATTTGAGAGCATCTATTGGGGCAACAGTCCCAGCCTTTCCATCTCACAGGACATCAAAGCTTACACCTTGAACGTTGCCTCCATCTGGGGCATTCAGTTCCATCCGACGGACCGCTGGAATTGCGGGTTAACTTTCCAGACGCCGCAGTTTTCCGTCCTGGAAAACGGCGAGGTGCAATACCAGTACATGTTCCAGCAGTCGGACAGCGGCTCGTTTTATGCCGACAACCTGACGGTTAAAAACGACATGCCGATGCAGATCAGCGTCGGGATCGGCCAAGACGAGCAGGATGTCTATGCCTGGGGCGTGGACTTATCCTGGCATCTGCCCACGAGCTTTACTTCAATCGAAGGGGAAAGCCAGACCGGCAGCAACGTCGCAACACGTATCCAGCGGAAAGGGATCGTGGACGTCAACCTGGGCGGTGAGTATATCATCCGCAAGAAATACCCCGTGCGCGCCGGTTTTTTCACTAGTTTTTCCTCAGCGCCGGATGTGGACATCAATAACCCCAACAGCATCGGACAGATAGATGAATACGGACTCACCCTCAGCGTTGGCCGGCGGTCAAGTATCATTGACGCCAATATCGGCCTCAATTACCTGTTTGGCCACGGCGACGAGCTCGGCTACGACCTCAATGAAAAGGGCGACATGGTCCACAAAGTTGTCAGCGCGCGCGAACAGCGGATTTACATGTTCTTCAACACCTCCTACCATTTTTAACTGCGCGGGCCGGCGGCGGAAAGCAATCCGGACTTGACAATCCGGCACTTTGTGTGTGATAAATCCCACGCATACGCACTAAACGCGGTGTCAATAAACACGTCATACGTCTGCTGATTAACAGGCCGGAGGATAGCCATCATCTATGCCAGGGATTAACTTATTGTTGCTAGCAGTTTATGGTTTCCTTATGCTGGTGCTGACTATATACGCGGCGCATGCGTATTTAATGCTTTACCTGTATCGCAAAAATCGTATTCATCTTTCAAAGACCACTTTACTCATGACGGAGTGGCCGCGCGTCACGGTGCAACTGCCGATTTATAACGAACGCTACGTGGTTGAACGGCTGATCCAGGCGGCCTGCGCCCTCGACTACCCCCGGGATCTTCTGGAAATCCAGGTGCTGGACGACTCCACCGATGAAACCCGGCAGATCGCCCAGACGCTGGCGGCCACACACCAGGCCCGCGGTATTAACATCCGTTATCTTCACCGGGACAATCGTGAAGGGTTCAAGGCCGGGGCTCTCAAGCAAGGCCTGGCAACCGCCCAGGGAGAATTCATGGCGATTTTTGACGCCGATTTTGTCCCGTCACCGGATTTCCTGAAAAAAATGATGCCCTACTTTTCGGCGGATAACATCGGCGTCGTCCAGGCGCGCTGGGGCCACCTCAATGGAGATTATTCACTGCTGACCCGTGGTCAAACCATTGGACTGGACGCGCATTTCGTGCTGGAACACGGGGCACGCAATGCCTCCGGTATTTTCATCAACTTCAACGGCACGGCCGGCATCTGGCGGAAAGCGGCCATCCTGGGCGCCGGCAACTGGCAGGACGACACGTTGACGGAAGACATTGATATCTCTTACCGGGCCCAGTTGGCCGGATGGAAATTCGTTTATGTGAACAACGTGGTCTGTCCGGCGGAATTGCCGGCCGAGGTATATGGCTTGAAGAATCAGCAATATCGCTGGGCCAAGGGCGCCATCCAGACCGCGAAAAAGCTGTTGCCTATCATCTGGCGCAGCCGCACGGTCCCCTGGCTGGTCAAGTTTGAAGCCACCGTGCATCTGACCAACCATTTTATATTTCCGGTGCTCCTGTTCGTCGCCCTGCTTTCCTACCCCCTGCTCTCGGTCCGGTTTCACTACCATGAAGCCCGGATATTTTTCCTGGTATTCTCCGTTTTCACGATCAACGCCTTCAGTTATCCCTTATTCTACATCTATGCTCAGCGGGAAATTTACACCGACTGGAAGCGGCGCGTGCTGTTTATACCGATTCTGCTGACCGGCGCCATCGGACTCTCGGTGATCAACAGCCGGGCCGTGTTCAGCGCCCTCATCGGGCGCAAAAGCGCGTTCAACCGGACGCCTAAATTCAACCTGGCCGATAAGAAAATCCAATCCTGGAAGGGCAAGCAATACCGGACCCGGTTCAACGGCACGGTGCTGGTGGAACTTTTATTAATCGTTTATCTGTCGCTGACGCTTATTTTTGCGGTCCACACCCTGCAGTACACGGCCATTCCCTTTATTCTGATGTACTGGTTCGGTTTCATGTTCATCGGCATGCTCTCGCTGGCCCACGCCATCAAGCACTGATCCCCTTGCGGATGGCGGAATCAGATGCCCTCGCTTGCTGCCCGCTTTAATCCGCATTTCGCAATCCACATTCTACAATTCTTCTCAGCCCAGGTGGTCCAGGAGGATTTTCACGCCGATTCCGATCAGAATCAGGCCGCCCAGCGCCTCAATCCTGTTGCCGCAACAATGTCCCACTCGACTGCCGATCAGGCCGCCCAACAGGGAAAGCAGGAACGTGACGGCTCCAATCAGCAGGGCCGGACCGACAATCAGCACCTGCAACAGCGACAGGCTCAGCCCCACGGCCAATGCGTCAATACTCGTGGCTACAGACAAAAGCAGAAGCATTGAGAGACTAATGGGGCCGGCGGCACGGGTTGTGTCCCGCAGTCGGAATGATTCCACGATCATCTTGCCGCCGATGAACACCAGCAGGCCAAAGGCCACCCAGTGATCCCATCTTGCTATGAACGTCCGCAAAGTCAATCCGGCCAGCCAGCCGATCATCGGCATCAAGGCCTGGAATAATCCAAAAAACAGCGCCATTCTCAGCGCCTGCCGAACCCGCATGCGCCGCACCGCCAAGCCGCTGGCCATTGCCACTGCCAGGGCATCCATGGATAATCCAACGGCAACCAGAAACAGGGCAAGAAGACTCATGAACTGATTTTTTCTTCTATGAAGGCACGGATAGCCTGGTCAGAAGCCGGCAGAATTGTCCGGCGGATCGGCAAATCTTTCAGCGTATCCAAGAGCTCATGCTGGGCCAGGTCGCGGCCGGTGGCCTGCTGTATCGCCCGGCCGAATTTGGCCGGATGCGCCGTCGCCAGACAGATCATCGGCTCCTCCCGATCCAGAAACGAACGCGCCACATGAATACCAACCGCGCTGTGGGGATCGAGCAGATATCCATGCGTTGCATACGTGTCACGAATCGTCGCCAGACAAGCCGACGTATCGGCGGAACCGGCCGCGAATAACGGGTCCACACCCGCTTCCGACCGGCATTCAACCCGCAACTCGCCCGTCGTCCGGAACCGGTCCATCCATTCGCAGAGCCGGCGCGGGTCCTCCCCGGCGCGATAGAAAAGATAGCGCTCAAAATTACTGGCCACCTGGATATCCATCGAAGGACTCAGCGTCGGATGCACCCGGCCGCGCCGGTAAACGCCCGTGGTGAAGAACCGCGCGAGAATATCGTTTTCATTGGTCGCCAGCACCAGCCGGCCAATCGGCAAACCCATGCGCCAGGCAAGATAACCCGCAAAGATATCGCCAAAATTGCCCGTGGGCACCGTAAACCGAACCCGCTCCCTGCCCGTGCGCTCCATGACGCGAAACGCGGCGTAAAAATAATAGACAATCTGAGACAACAAGCGCGCCCAATTGATCGAATTCACGGCGCCCAGCGCACAGCGATCACGAAAGGCCAGTTCCCGGAAAAGTGTTTTGACGATATTCTGGCAATCATCGAAACTCCCCTCCACGGCCAGTGTAAAGACATTCGCATCGGGCACGGTGACCATCTGTCGCTCCTGAATCGGGCTGACCCGGCCGTGAGGATAAAGGACGAAGATGCGCATCCGTTGCCGTCCCCTGACACCCGCGATGGCGGCACTCCCGGTATCACCGCTGGTCGCGGCCAGGATATTAAGCTGACGCCCCGACCGGGCCAGTTCATATTCGAACAGGCGTCCCAGAAACTGCAGGGCCACGTCCTTGAACGCCAGCGTCGGTCCATGAAACAGCTCCAGGACATGCAATTCTTCCAGCGTAACCACCGGCGTAACGTCCGCATGCCGGAACGTGGAAATACTCCGCGCGATCAGCGTCCGGAGGTCAGCGTCCGGCAGGTCGGCATACCTGCGCATGATTTCAAAAGCCAGATCGTCGTAGGCCAGCGATTTCCACGACTCAAGATACGACCGGACATCAGGAATGCCGGCGGGCAGGAACAGACCGCCATCACGCGCCAAGCCGGTCATAACGGCTTGCTGAAATCCGATCGGAGGACCTTCACCCCGGGTACTTATGTAATCCATGCCGGTCTACCTTTTCCTGCGCCAGTCACCCTGGCGCCATTCGCCGCCTCTCAAAGGACGACCATTCACCTGCCGCAACATGGGCATACGCCGCAAGACATCCGTAAATCTGCGCTTCTCACCAGGCCGATACATATTATAATCCAGCCAAATGTATTCGATCGGCATATCTTGAAGCGGCGTGATATCCCGCACTTGGGTCTGCATGATTCCCAGCATCTTCAGCGGCAGGTTCTTAAGCGGCGCCAGATCCCTGACCTCCATATTACGGTTTAAAAGCAATTTTTCCAGAGGCAGGTCCTGTAGCGGCGACAAATCCTTGACTCGCGTGCCGCTTAAATCCAATTCCTTCAGCGGCAGGCCTTTTAATACGGATAAGTCTCTGATGCCCGTCTCGGCCAGACTGAGTTTGACCACATCCAGTTCCGCCAGAAAACTGAAATCCAAGGGTTTTATCCGTTCGAGCAACAGAATCTTCAAAGGAAAGATTTTCAATTGAGAGAGGTTCTTAATATTCGTACCGGACAAATCCAGTATGTGTAAAGGCATGCCGGCCAGCGGCATCAGATCCCGCACCCGGGTCCGCGCAATACTTACCATCTGCAGTTGAAGCCCCTGCAAAGGAATCAGGTCCGCGATATCCGTATCATCAAGCACCAGGCTATTCAGGGGCATTGCCCGCAGAACGCTGATATCCCGAATCCGGCATCCGGCCACATTCAATCTGGTCAAGGGCATACCTTTTAAACAGAGAAGTTCCGTAACCTGCGTGTGCGCCAGATTCACTTTAGATAACGGCATGCCGACCAGCACTGCGATGTCTTTGATCATGGTATAACTCAGATCCAATTCACCAAGCGGCATGCCGCGCAACGGCGACAAATCACTTAACGGCGCAATGGATACCCCGAAATCTCTAGACAACTTTTTCTCCGGAATGCCGCATAAAATCACCTCGCGCAAATCCTTCAGTTCGCTCAAGGGCCGGATATCCTTGATAGCCCGGGAATATATCTCAATCCGAAATATATTCCCCGCTTCATCCTGCTGAAAAAACACATCTTCCGCTATCAGGTCCGGGTTGCGTTCCAGTAATTGCGCCTTGACAGCTTCCGGCGACGCGGGCGGCGCCGCCTGTTTTGAGGGAGTTGACACAGCCAGTGACCTGCCTGCCGGGAAGGTCGTGGACTGTGCTTCACCTGGCAATACCGGAGGCGCCACCGGTGACGGTGTAACCTCGAGTTCCGACAACTGGATCATCGGCACATGGGCCAGTGCAACCAATAACGGTTCATACTGCTTGGCAATTCGGGTTTGCCCGAAATTAGCGCGGTAAGTATCAACCGCTTTCGCCAGGGCCTGCGCATCTTTCGCGCTATATTCCCTGTTCTGAATGGCAGCCAGGCAATCTGCACACGCGGGATTGTTCTCCGGCACATCAATCTGTGCATAGCGCAGCATGCCCAGCAGGAAGCGGCGGGCTTGCTCCTCGGTGAAACTGCCTTTCTTTTTGGCCAGCGTGGCTACCAGCACCGGGGATAATACCGGGCCGGTTTTTGAAAAGAATGATTCCGCCGAATCCCAATCCCGTTCCCCGACAGACAACAGGCCCTGCATTAAAGCAATCTCCGGCTTGTCTTCCACCCCCAGTCGTAAACGCTTTTCAGAAACGGCCAGATCAGCAACGCAAAAAGGTTTTGGTTGATTCACCTGGCCGGCCCCCACCCTGATGATTTTTTCAGCCTGAATGATAGCACCCTGAATATCCCGGATTGTCACTCTTTCAACCCTGTTCGTCAGCACCACCGTCACCTCCTGATTCTTCAATAACCGAAAGGCATTGAGAATCCTCTCGTCCATACGGGATGCCGCCGTCAGCAGCATGACAAGATCATTGATTTCCTTTTTTTTCGTGACGAGCGGCGGCGCCTCCGCACCCTGCGTGGCCTGAACCAAGGCGCCCTGGACATCGCCTTCAAGTAATCGGGCGCCTACCTGATCCAGCAGTTGGCGCCATTGCCGGACTGCTGCCTGGGCGGCTTTCTGCCGGCGATCCAGGAACACGCGCTCGCGTTCCCCGAGTTCATTGATTTTGGCAGCGCGGATGCTCGCCGTTTCTGACGTCCACTCGCCCTGGTATTGTTCATAGAGGGCCGCCGCCTTAGCAAATTGATTTTTCGCGATCAGCGGCTTCGCCCGGGTATCCAGCGTTTCCATCACAGCGGCAACGGATTTTTGCTTCAATTCCTGAAGTTTTTGGATTTCGGCCGATGCCATCAGTGAATACTTGGTGCCTTTGGTTTCCTGCGCGACTTTTTTATACTGCTGCATCGCATCGTTGATCCGGGCAGGATTGTCCTGCGCCCATTTTCGGGCAAACTCGAACATCCCACGGGCATTATCCTCCCGACTACTCATATCCTGAGACACCGGCGGCGGACGCTTTTCGCCTTCCAGGCCCGCGGGGGGACCGCTAAACCACACACTGCGCGCAACCAATATCCCCAGGACAATAACGGCCAGCGTAATCAGTCCCGCAAACCACCATTCGGGTCTTATCCCACTCTTCCGTTTCTGCTTCAACGCGAACTTACGTTCCATGTTACGGAACGCGGTACTGTCAGGCGACTTCTCGCCGGACACGACATAAGCCGGCGCTGGCGCCGGTGTTTTAACATGCAGACGAGTACCACGCAACGTGCCCCTCTGTATTGTGCTGGCGCCCTTGGGCGGCAGCGCGCCCAAAGGCATTTGACGGCCAATGACCCGGCCGACATCAACAAGAACGGAGTTCCAATCCACCTGACGGTATTGCCGGTCTTTGGCCAGCATCGTTTCCATCAGACAGGCAGCTTCGGTGGAAAGGCGGGGATTGATATCCTGCGCATCCGGAATCTGTTCGGTAATCTGCATATCCATGGCCGCCAGCGCCGGGACCCCTTCAAACGGCATTTTGCCGGTCAGGCAGTGATACAAGGTGGCGCCAAGGGAATAAATGTCGGCCCGGCAATCCAGATCAGCGTCGCCGCGGGATTGTTCCGGAGAAATATAGTTTGGCGTGCCGAAAACCATGCCCGAAGAAAGCTTGGCGCGGTCCACAACCGAACGAATGCTCTTGGCCAGCCCCAAGTCCGCCACTTTTACGGTACCATCCCCGTCAATAATCACATTATCGGGCTTGATATCGCAATGAACAACCCGCGCGGTTTTCCAAGCATAGTCCAGCGCTTCCGCCACGCTCTGGGCAATCAACAACGAATTTTCCTCCGCCAGAAAATGTTTGCGCCGAATCCAGTCGCCTACGCTGTATCCCGACACAAATTCCATCACGAAATAATAAATACCTTCCTCCGTTTTGCCAAAATCGTAAACCTGGACAATATTCTGATGTTTGAGATTGGCGGTGATGCGGGCCTCGGCCAGGAATTGATTGATATCGACCGACTTGGCGGAAAGTGCTAACGGCAGGGTCTTTAACACCACAATCCGGTCCAGGGAAATCTGACGCGCTTTATAAACGATGCTCATACCGGCATGCGGCATCGTCTCAATAATTTCCAATCCTTGAAATGTGGGCGTATCCATATTGCGATTTCCGGATTAATTACCGATTGACATCATAGTATTATATTTGTTTTAATTCAATAGTGAATACAAAGTCGCATTGGATACAGGGGAGGTGAAGCCATGGCATGCCGTCAGCGCCTTTTCTTCCAATCCAAGCGGGGACAAGCCATGGTGGAATATCTGGTGATTACCGGCATCTTACTGGCGTCTCTGGCGATTTTAACTTTGTTTCTGGAAACCTTTAAAGAATACGGCGCACGCATTCTGGACATGGTGTCATCGGATTATCCCTAATTCAGACTAAAAAGGAGGATGCAATCATGATGCGCAGATTAAATACCAAACGCGGACAGGCTATGACGGAGTATATCATCATTGTCGCCATTATCGCGCTGGCGGCCCTGGCCATATTCGGTCTGTTTGGCGATCGAATCCGCGCCATGGTGGGCGGCGCGACCGAAGAACTGGGCGGTGATTCGGAATCAGTCCAGGAAGCTGTCGGTGAAGAGGGCGATTCACTTCAGCACTTGAAAGATCTAAAGCCGTCCGGCGAATGATACCTAAATTGAGCGATCCTTGTCTAAAATGTAGTGCCGCACGGGTCTAATTCGCCGTAGTAAAGTATCCTGGCTACGAAGGCTGAATGTGCGGTAATCGCGTCACACCCCTCCGCAGGCGGGCAGGCGTGGCGCGCTACAATTTCGGACATAATTGTTTTTATAACCAATCTATTCACTGGTATCCTGAAAACATTGCGTATTATTAAAGAATCGCCTAGCTTGGATGATAATATCACGGGGCCATGAGATGGAGCAGTCAATGGGCGCGAACATCGGCGCTCATAAATCGCTATCTTGTTGCTCCGCTGGCCGGAGAGGTCAATCCCTGATTGAATCCTGCGTCGTCATCGGCATTCTGTGCCTGCTGTTGATGGGGCTCTTTCAGCTTTCCCAACTTTTCATGGCGCAGGAAATTATGCATTACGCCGCCGGCCGCGGCGCCCGGGCCAAGACGGTCGGGTTCAATGATTTCATGGTCTTTAAGACCGTCCGCGTGGGAACGATCGCCAACGCCGGCCCAATCACGGCACCCGAGATCGAACCCCTAACACCTTCACCATTGACCTTGAATCTCGGCCCGCGTTTTCAAACCCGGTTTCCCATATCCACATCCCGCGGACCTGCCGCCCAGCGCGCCTTGGAACGGGCGCGTATCCCACTGTTCCTGGCCGCGGACTGGTACGGCCAGTTGACGGCCATTCTGGATTACGAGGACTGGTCCGACATTAATTATTCCTGCTTCGAGCAAACATCGCCGGCCCTGCTTTCATTCAGTGTACGCCAGAATTTTCCGCTTAAGTTCCTCTTTCACCAGGCATTTTATGCCGACGATTCCATCCCTCTTACCGGCACGGTGACACTTGATAATCATTACCCCCTGTACATGGATGTCGAATGAATACGAATAGAAAACAGAGATCCCGCTCTGAGCGGGATAAATCAGAGACTTGCCCCGCTACAGGCGGGGTCAGAGACTTGCCACACCGTAGCCCTAAGGCGCAAGCGGGCTAGGGAAGTTAGAGGCCAGAGATCAGAGATCAGCGATCAGGCAACGGGGCATTCCGCAATTCTTCCAGCGGCCAGACAATGATCTTCATGATAATGGCCCTGGTCATTCTGTCGTTCATCGTGTTATGGAACTTTGACCTGCATACAATTCTCCATCTCAAGTCACGCACCCAGAACGCGGGCGATGCCGCGGCCCTGGGGGCCGCCCGGTGGCAGGGCATCACGCTGAACCTGATCGGCGATTTGAACATCATGCAGGCCATCGCCCTCAGCGGGGGTGACACGAACGCCGTCAGCCAGATCGCAAACCTGCAGGCCCGCCTCTGCTTTGTCGGTCCGGCCATGGGACTGCTGGCGGCCCAACAGGCCGCAAAGAACAACGGTATCTATGTGAACGCGGATTTCAGCGCTAGACTGAACCAGCAGGCCCTGGCAGTGCTCACGGAATACAGTGATGTATTCCCGGAGCCCTATTCGAATTGCTGGCAGGACTATGGAGAGATACTGGAAAATATCGCCGGCCAGGGTATTGCGGCAGGACCCGACAACGCTCATTTATACACGGACTATACCAGCGGCCATGTCCTGTTCGATCTGAATTTTTACGATGCCGTTGCCGGACGCGACTGGTGCTGGTTTTATTACTATGCCATGAGCCTGCTGGAAGATTATACGGATTATCTTTACTGGCCGGCGCTTCCCGAGGAAATCCAGCAGACCTGTCCCGATAACAGCGAATTTTTTGGCCTGGGCCTGAGGACCAACTTTACGACACTGCCCGGCGGCCTGAATACAGTATCGCTGATGAACCAACTCCGGTCTGAGCGCCAACTCGGCGAGACTGTCATTTCCAATGCCGTGGCTGCTATAACCAATACCTGGTACGTGTATAACCCTCTGATCTGGACAGCCTGGACTGGCATATCCCGGGACGGCGACGATCCATTCCCCGCATTGGCCGACGTCAAGCCACAATACGATTACGCCGGCGCAGATGCCGCCATCCGGATTGAAACCACCGCCGACCGGATGACGCCCGGATCCGGCGGCAGTATCATCACCTGGACCGCGGCGGCCAAGCCGTTCGGCTACCTGATGGCAGATGGTTCGCCGATCCGGCCTGACGCTTATACCCTGGTTCTGCCCGCGTTTCATCATGTCCGGCTGATCCCCGTGGACGCTTCCTCGGCGCCGGAAGGAGGAGCATATAACCTGGCCTGGCGCGAACATATTGAAGTCCACCTTCCCCTTTACATGGAAGACGGCTTGCCGGGACTGGAGACCGACTGCGAGTACTGCCAACAACTGATGCTCTGGGAAGAACCAGGGTGCCGCCAGGAGGGATTGAACTGGTTGAGCGCCGTTGATGACTTCGGCGATTCTCTGCATCCCTGCGCAGAGATGGGCGGGCCGGGCGGACCCGGCGGCGGTCGCAGACGGGGACACTGAGGAAATGTAAATTGCAGATTGCGGATTGTAGAATGAAAAGCTCAGAGATCATCAATCAATCGTCCCGACGGAACCCGAGGAGCAAAGTCGGTTTCGCAATCCGCAATCCACAATCCGCAATCTGCAATTCTTCCAGCGGGCAGGCCATGGTGGAACTCACCGTAGCGCTCATCGTCATCATGGTGCTCCTGGCGGGATTGATCCAGATCGGTCAACTTACAGGCGCCCATACACGGACCATGACCGCCGCCCGGGCCGAGGCGGGCCAGGCGGCCATGGCTGATGTGTACAGCCAGCCCCCGGGCGGTCATTACATCTATTCGTGGACGGCAGGAACAGATGCCAAGCGTTATACACGGGATGATACTCCTGCTATCGCCACCAATGCCGTCGAGGCGAACCTCGCTATGGTCGCCGTGGCTCAACCAAATGACCTGGAGACGCTTGTCCCCGGCAATGATCTATCCGGCCTGGGAACATCGCCCAATCAACTGGACGAATTTTTCCTGGTCAGAGGCCATGATTCGGAATCCTGCCCCACACTTTCGGTAATTCGAACCCTGGTGTATCAACGGGATTCCATTCCCGTTGAAAGCGAAGCTTGGCTGGTATGGATGGAGGGGATCTATTAGGATATGAAACATCGACTGATAATCATGATTATTGGCCTGGCCATCCTGGGTCTGGGATTTTCCGCCTGGGGGAAAGTGTACTGGCGATGGCGGCCGGGATCTAAACACGCTGTCTTCAAGACTATCCCTGAATGGCGCGAGGTGTATCAATCCAACGTCCGCATCAACGGAAGCCGGGGACACGTGGACATCCTGGGATGCGATGACACGCTCCCCCGCGTCATGGCCAGGCTTAAAGATGCCTTCGCGGCTTCGTGTCCGGACGCGTCTTTTCGTCATAGCGATTCCGCCGGATGGGGACTTATACCAACCGACAGCATGGTAACCCGCATCCTGGCGCTGAACATGGGCGCTCCGAAGCAAACCGTGGTCTTCGTACTGACCCAATCCCCTGCCGATTACGAGCAATCACTGCAATCGCCGAAGACGCATCTCCTGAATGAGGTGCCATTTTATCCGGGCAGTATCGCGCAGTCATTCATCGAAGACGAAACCGCGGCGGCGCGGATGGAGATATCGTCAGCCCCGGCGCGACCGGAATCAATTTTATCCTTTTTCAACTCGGCCTTCGCGCAAAATGGATATCATCGGATGCAGGCCGCGACAGGCCGCGGCTCGGCGAATGCCGGGATTGCCCTTTTTCAGAAAGCCATGAGCATCTGTTGTGTACAGGTCCAGGCTTCACCGCAAGCCAATGAATCTGTAATTACAGTATTGCATAAACAACTCAGAATGGAATAAACTCTGAAAGAAGACCGAAAGCTATGGACTGAGGGCTAAAAGTCAAATATCGAAGGCCAACTTGTCCTGCCAAAGTTTTGAGTGCATTCGACGGCACTCAGTGCTGGCATAGCATGGCCTGCTTTCAGCCTACAGTCTACGGCCTATAGTCTCATTACGAAGGAGAGGCGCGTATGAAACAGAAATGGATACTGATTATCGCCATCATTGTCGGTCTGGTCGCATTCTGGCTGACCGGCAACTATCTACGGCTTGAAAAAAAGAAGCTCCTGGGCGCAACCCGTCAAATCATGGTTGTCGTGGCCGCCAATGATCTGCCGGCCGGATCAATGCTGAAAAACGCCGATCTGGCCAAGAATCTTGTCTTTCAGAACGCCGTCGGCAACCGGGCCGTTCTCCCGGAATCGGTGCGTGAAATCATCGGCAAAAAACTGCTGTTTAATATCAGCCGGGGTAATCCCATCCAATGGTCAGACCTGGATGTTCCCTTCCGGGGTGAGACCGGTTTGGCTGAAATGATCAATCCCGGCATGCGCGCCATTTCAATTTCCGTGGATTCGGTGTCGTCCGTCAGCAGTATGATCAAGCCGAATGACCGCGTGGATATCCTGGGCACGTTTACCTTCCCTTCCCCGACCATCCCCGGCGAGATGGAAACCGTCACTCTGACCGTGCTCCAGGACGTTACCGTGCTGGCTACCGGGCAGTCGCTGGCCCGCCAACCCGGCCCCGGCGATCGGCCCAGACAGACGCAAAAAGGCTACAGCACAGTCAGTTTCGAGGTGACCCTGCGCGAAGCCGAACTGCTGGTCTTTGCCCAGACCGTCAAAGGACAGCTCTACCTGGCGCTCCGCAATCCGTCGGACATGTCCTTTGTAACCGACCTGCCCCAGATCAACTTCGAGCACCTGCATAAGAAATTGCCGGAACTGAACCTGATCCGCCAGCGTGATATCCGCCATAAAAAGGATATTTGAATGACAAAGAAAATTCAACTGGAAATCCGGCGACCCAGCGGGGATGCGGAGACCCACCCGATTGAATTCGGGGTCTATCCGACGGGCTCGGAAAAAGGCAACAAAATCCTCATCCCCGACAGTAAGGTCGGCCGCCGCCATGCCATCCTGATTATCCACCGCGACGGATTCTGGGTGGAAGATCTCAAAAGCAAGACCGGCACATTCCTGGATGATAAACCTGTTAAGGGACGCTCCGCCGTCCGGCCGGGACAGGAAATCCGTATCGGCAGCTACACGCTCATCATCAGGTCGCCGACAGACGCCGCATCTCCCCCCCCACCGCCAAAAACGGAAAAAGAGCTGGCGGCACCCCGGCCAGAGACAAGCTCTCGTTCCAAGATTCCGCCGCCAGCCGCCGAACTCCACGAACCCAACCATCAGGATTCGCCGCGCGAACAGAAGCGGCAGATCAAGAAGCAGATTCACGAAGAACTGCTGGAACGCCTGGATATCAAGCGCCTGACCGCTTCGCATGTCAAGGAAGCCGAACTCCATCAGCGCACATCGACGACACTGGAACAGATCGTTCATGATGTCCAGGCGCGCCTGCCGCACTGGATTGATCCTGAGGGCCTGATTAAAGAAATCTACGACGAGGCCATCGGACTGGGGCCCCTTGAGGATCTTCTGGAGGATCCTGAAATCACGGAAATCATGGTCAACCGCAATGACCAGATTTACGTGGAGAAACAGGGTAAACTGATCATGACCGACCGCGTGTTCATGGATGACAGCTCTGTCCTGGCCATTATCGAGCGCATTGTCGCTCCCATCGGCCGGCGCATTGATGAAAGCCAACCCTATGTGGATGCGCGTCTGAAAGACGGCTCGCGGGTTAATGCCATTATTCCACCGCTGGCCCTGGGTGGACCATGTCTGACCATTCGAAAATTTTCCAAGGATCCGTTTACCATCGAAGATTTGATCCGGTTCGGCACCATCGCGCCCAAAATGGCCGATTTTTTGCGCCTGTGCGTGCTGCTGAGAAAAAACATCATTGTTGCCGGCGGCACGGGCTCGGGTAAGACCACCTTTCTCAATGTCGTAAGTTCGTTTCTGCCGGACACGGACCGTATTGTCACCATCGAAGATTCCGCGGAATTGCGTTTGACCCAATCCCATGTCGTGCGGCTGGAATCACGCCCCCCGAACATCGAGGGTCGCGGCGCGGTAACGATCCGCGACCTGATGAGAAACGCCCTGCGCATGCGGCCTGACCGGCTGGTCATTGGGGAATGCCGCGGCGGCGAGACCCTGGACATGCTCCAGGCCATGAACACCGGCCACGACGGCTCAATGACAACAGTCCATGCCAACACTCCGCGGGACGTCATCTCCCGGCTGGAAACCATGACGCTGATGTCGGGCGTGGAACTGCCGCTCCGCGCCATCCGCGAGCAGATTGGTTCCGCGATTCACATAATCATCCAGACCGCTCGCTTGAGCGACGGCACCCGCAAGGTTACCAACATCACGGAAATTTCCGGACTGGAAGGCGAAAGGCTTACCATGCAGGATATTTTCATTTTTACGCAAACGGGCATTGACCAGAACGGTAAAGTCCAGGGGCACATGACAGCCACCGGTTCCGTGCCCACATTCATGGAAGAATTTAAAATCCGGGGATTATCACTGGACATGAACATGTTCAATCAGCGCCTCTGGACATAAAGCAGCCTTGGGACACAGCAGAAGATTTTAATAATGAACAATTTACTGTTATGGCTGATTCCGGCGTTGTATCTGCTCTGCTTCACGGGACTGGCCTATGCGTTCATGCAAGCCGTGAAAGCGGGCGCCGAAAGCTATGCCCGCGTTTATACGGAACAAACCTCCCGGCAGTTTGCCGATATTTTCTTTTTCATCCCGCCCCGACGCATTCTGGAACTCGCCTGGACAGCGGCCATTACGCTTTTCGTGGTGCTCTTTTTTCTGACGGGTAATTTCCGATCCCTGGCCGGCATGTTCCGCGGCCTGATCATCGGCGGCACTACCGCGGTACTGATGCTGGCCCTGCCCCGGCGCATTCTGGTCATGCTCAAAACGAAGCGGCTTCAGCGCTTCAACGAACAGCTGGTGGATGCGCTCATGAGCATGAGCAATGCCCTGCGGGCCGGCGCCAGCATTATGCAGGCATTCGAGCATATCGTCAAGCAAGGCCTGAACCCCATTGCCCAGGAGTTTTCGCTTTTTCTCCAACAGACCCGCGTCGGCGTGAAATTCGAAAAAGCCCTCGGCAACCTCGAACAACGCGTCAACAGCGAGGACCTGACCCTGATGATCTGCGCCATCGAAATCGCCCGCCAGACCGGGGGCAATCTGACGGAGGTGTTCGAAAAAATCGCCGCCACGATCCGCGAACGCATACGCATCCAGGAACGGGTCCGAACGCTGACTGCCCAGGGCCGCATGCAAGGCATCGTGGTGGGGCTCATGCCTGTCGGCCTGATCATCATCATGTTCATGATTGATCCGGTGATGATGACAACATTTTTCACCACGCCGGTCGGGATCCTGGCCGGCGTGATCGTGCTGGCACTGGAAGTCATCGGCGCGCTGTTGATCCGGAAAATCATCTCGATCGACGTTTGAGCGGATCTTTGATTAGCCACAAAGACACGAAGAAGCCCTCAATTATTTTATCTTCTTAGTGACCCCGCCTGGCGGGGCAAGCTTGGAGTTTACCACGCCATGGCGTGGTCTTAGTGGCGAATAATTAAGAGAACGCAGGAAGGTGTCGTGATAATGACATTCATACTCGGATTGCTCTGGGCCGTCTTTGCCGCCGGCCTGACTTGGTACATCATTCAAACGGCCTGCGAGATTACCTATGTCACCCTCGCCGACGGTCGCCGCCAGGAGCGGCGACTGCCGCTCCTGCTCGGAATGTTGTTACCGCTGACCCCTTATTTTACCCGCGGGTTCACCGGTCCGCGATTCCAAGCCATTCGGAACCATATCTCCGCCCGCCTAACGACCGCCGGTTTCGACGACATCATTGCACCGGAAGAATTCCTGGCGCTCCGCGTGCTTTGTCCCGTGGTTATCAGCCCCGCGCTGATTATCGTGCTGGTCGGCCTGTTTGCCATGGCCCACGGCCCCCTGGAAGATCAGACTAAAACCCGCCTGATTTTTATGGCCCTGGCTGTTGTGCTCTGGATGGTAATATATCCCCGGTTATGGCTCAAGCAGGCTATCACCCTGCGGCATAAATGGATCATACGAGCTTTGCCCTTCGTGATTGATCTGTTGACCCTGTCGGTCGAAGCGGGCCTGGATTTTATGACAGCCATCAAGAACATCGTCAACCGCCGCGCGCCCGATCCGCTGGGTGAAGAATTGTCCCGGGTGCTTTTTGAAATCCAGCTCGGTAAAACGCGGCGGGAGGCGCTGAAAACCATGGCTGGGCGCGTGCAACATCCTGATATACAGTCACTGGTGACGGCGCTAGTTCAAGCCGATGAACTGGGTGTCAGCATCGGGGCCATCCTGCGCATGCAATCGGATCAGATACGGAACCGGCGCTTCATGCGGGCGGAAAAACTGGCCAACGAGGCTCCAGTAAAAATGCTCTTCCCGCTGGTTGCCTGCATTTTTCCTGCTGTCTTCATCATCCTGCTGGGTCCAATCATCATCCAGATGCTCCGCCAGGCATTTTAATCGCCAGGAACAGAACTGGCGGCAAAGGCACATTAAACCAGGCGGCATACCATTATCCTCACCGGGAATCCGCATGCGTGGGAGACCAAAAAGCGCTCCGCGTTTCAATCCGCGCAGCGGTTCAATTCAATGACTGAACCCAAGCGCGCGGCTATAACATGTCGCTGGCGGAACGATAGGGTTTATCGGTGATTGTTTTTCGATCCCGCTCGACGTCCGCAAACCAGTTTTCCAATTCACACAGCATGCGGGTTACACGTTCCGGATGCCGGCCGGCTAGGTCCTCTGTTTCAAGAGGATCGGCGGCCAAGTTGAAAAGCAGCGGTTGATCGGGCGCAATACCCACACACGGAGGACGCCCCGTCGCCTCGGGCACGCCATCCTTATACTTCTCCGGATTGAGGTCCACATCGGAATATAGCTTTAAATCGCGCTCCCACCCCGAACAGTTGTTAGCAAGGATGTCGCCCGGCCGCACCAGTTTCCAGTCACCATCCCGCATGGCCGCATTGTGCGTAATAACGGGGACTCCCCGGCTCCACTGCCAGAAGCGTTTCTGATCAAGCTTGCCCGCGCCTTCACCACGCAGCATCGGCAGTACATTCTGGCCGTCGAGATGTAAATCGCCGCGGATCGCAATACCGGCTGCGGCTGACAGTGTCGGCAGCCAGTCGGTAAAATGAACAAGGTCGTGGCAGTGTCGGCCGCCGGCGATTCCTTCCGGCCACCGAATCAGCAGTGGAACCCGAATACCCCCCTCATGGACGCTCCCCTTGGAACCCCGAAAGCCACAGTTAAAACGATCCAGCCGCCAATCAGCATCATTACCGCCAAACTGGGGTCCGTTATCGCTGGTGAAAATTACGATGGTGTTCTCGCGCAAACCTTCCTTATCGAGAGTTTCCATAATTCGGCCAACGCCCATATCCATGCGCTTGATCATGGCATAGATATGACTGACGCCTTTGTTATGACGTCCGCTCTCAAGAAAAGGACGCAGGTCTTCTTCCGGAACTTCAAGCGGGCCGTGGGGAGCGTTGTATGCCAGATTCAGGCAGAACGGTTCCTGTCTGTGCCGCTGGATAAACGCTATGGCTTCATCGGTAAAAACATCGGTGAGATACCGCCCGTCCGATTTCCTGAAACTGCCGTTATAATCCAGGCGCCAGTCAAAGTAATGCCACCACCCGGCCCGGAATCCCACAAACTCATCAAAACCGCGCGCGTTGGGGTGGTATTTCTGTTCCACGTTGCCGGAATGCCACTTGCCCACATACCCGGTGCTGTAGCCCGCGTTCTTGAACAGGTCACCAAATGTTACTTCTCGGGTTGCCAGACAATCCAGCCTGCTTAGACAGATGGTATCAATGACGCCGGTGCGATGCGGATAACGGCCGGTCAGTAACGCCGCGCGCGCCGGTGCACACAGCGCGGATGCTGAATAATGCTGGGTGAGACAGGCGCTCTCATGCAAGAGGGCGTCAAGATTGGGTGTTTGCGTGAGTCCATAGTTGAAGCAGGCAAAATCGCCATAGCCCATGTCATCGGCAATAATAAATATCACATTTGGCCGTTGCATATGTCGTCCCTGGTTATCTGCGACTCCTACATCCCGTTGAATTTGCGTATGGCATTATACATGGCCTCAATATTCTGCGGTGGTACTTCCGGCAGGATATTATGGACGGTATTGAACACAAACCCGCCGCCGGGCGCAAAAATGCCAAGACGCTGCAAGACATGGGTTTCCACTTCTGCGGGAGTCGCGTTGTTCAAGACAGTGCGGGTGTCACAACCTCCGCCCCAAAATACAATATCCCGCCCGAATTCATTTTTTAGTTTTTCCGGTTCCATATCCCGGCAGTTGGTCTGCACCGGATTGATTATTTCATACCCGGCTTCAATGAGATCCGGTATCAACGCATAGATAGAGCCGCACGAATGGAGAAAGGTCTTCATGTTGCTGTGCTTATGCACGTATTCGCAAAGCCGGGCATGCCGCGGCTGGAAGAACTTTCGATATAGTTCCGGCGGCATAAAGGGACCGGTATCCATACCCAGATCATCGCCGAACCTGATAATATCGCAGACATCCCCCACCGCCGTGCAAACCTTCTCAAGCGTGGCCATATGCACGGCCATCAACTCATCCAACAGCCGCTCAAGTTGTTTCGGTTCAAGCATAGTATCCATCAGGAAGTTGTCCATACGTCTGAGGAACGTTCCCCATTCGAACAGGTTACAGCCGCATACAATCATCATGGCCCGATCCGTTGACTGGCGCAATGCCAGGGCCTGTTGTCGCAGTGATTCCCAGAATCCATTCTCGCCGGCATGATCCCAGGGGGAATGCACCAGAGCCGCCCACAGAACCTTGGCCATGGCTCCCGGCAATGCCGCCTGCATGTCGGATGGATAGCCGTCCAGCCACGGGAAGCAACTCTGATCGAAAAACGCGCCCGCCTCCGGCATGAGGGCAATATCCGTACCGTCGTCGGTCCGGGCAATCCATGAACCATCGTCCTGTGGTTCCGGATGGAACCAGGCCGGATACTGCGCGACTTGACCGTCCGAAAGTATTATATCGTACCAGTCAACATCGGCGGTGTTGAAAGTTCGGCCGACATCGACGACATCGATTCCAAATTGGTCGAGAACGCAGGCCTCCGGCTGCGCCAGCTGTTGCACTACGTCATAGATACGGGTATGGCCCGTTGTCATACCCAAATGTCGCTTAAGATTCCCATAGGCAACAGCAGATATCCCCGAACTGGGGGTTGCGCCAAGATCCACCGGAACGCAATCCGGCTCCCGGTGTTCAACGGCTGCAATTACCCTTTCTCTGGATGTCATGGTCAAGGTAACACCTCATACATGTATTCAAAATAACGGTACTGACACATCATGATCAACATCATATCCTGCATATCACCCCGTCACCCGGCGTTCCAGTTCGGCATAGCGGCTCAGTAAACGGGTATAAAGGCGATAGTCTGCCGGATCCGGATCAAAGACCTTCTCAAAGGGCTGGGGCAGTTGCACGACTTTGGTGAATGGTATAAAACGCCGCGCGCGCGCGCAACGCCAGCCATGCAATGCCCGATAAGCCGCGCCCAGCGAGGCTGAATTGGCCCCGCGCCCGGTATAGACCGGCGCGCCAAACACATCGGCCATGATCCGCAGCAAGCCTTTATTCACCGAGGCGCCGCCGGTGGCCAGAATCTTTTGCGGGACCAGGCCAATATTATTACCATGCAACCGCATGGACAGCAACTGGCCTTCCACCACCGCGCGGATGTTTTCTTCCGGCTTGAATGAATCCACGGAACGATTAGCGGCGTTAAACCGGTGAATGCCGGGCTTGAGCACCGGCGGCGTGATTTCAGGTTCCTTGAAGTAGAAACCAATTTTGCCCCTATTTCCCGGCGATGTGGCGGCCAGCGCGGCTTCAAATCTTTTCCAGGAACGCCCGGCATAGGCGTTGCGGACGCTTTCCCGGGTTAATGATCCGTTCTTATAACATATCAGGGCCATATAGCCTTGCGGATTGATCGGGTTGCCGAAAATATGGCCTTCAACCGCCGATGGTTTCGGCGCCGACAGTGCGCCGAAAACCGTATCGCTGGTGCCCAGGCTGATGGCAATTTCACCGGACCGTTCCAGACGCAAGGCCGCCAGGCTATTAGGATTGTCGCCGGAAAAGGCAATCACCCGGCAGGTCGGAGCAAACCCGTACCGATCCACATAATAAGGACTGAGGATTCCAATCACCGTATGGGAGGGCACGATAGGGCCCAGTTTGGCCGCCAAACCCGGCGCAGTGCAGGCCAGCGCTTCTGGCGACCAGCGACGGGAACGTAGATTCATCAGGTTCATGCCGGCGCCATCCCCCGGCTCGATCGGGGCATATGCGCCGATCAGCAGGGAGGCCATGAACGAACTGACCAGGGCAATCCGTTCCGTGGCCAGGTAACTCCCGGGATGTTCCTGGTAGATGCGGGCTATCTGGTTGCCGGTGAAACGTTCATAAGACCGTGAGCCGGTCAATTCAGCCACCGCCTGCGGTCCGCCCAGCGCCGCGTCCCGTTCCCGGCATTGACGGGAAGTACTGGAATCCATCCATATCGGAGAGGCATCCACTGCAAACATGTCGCGGAGTTGCGGCTTTAACCGGCGGGACGATTTGAGCGTTTTTAATATCCGCTCCATTCCCGGCTGGAGATACACACTGCCGTGCTGTTGGCCGGACCCGGAAACAGCGACAATCCGGTTCAGCGGGAGGCCGGCTTTTTTCATCCGGCCCAGCAGCAGATCCAGGGCCGCCACCCACAAGAGCGGCGGCGAGGTCACCGTCAGTCCATCGGCATGATGATGCACCCCGCCCCGGGTTTTAAACGCCGGAAGATCGGTATCAAACTGAACGACCAATTCAAACACCGGATGGCAGGCTTCATCAATCAGGCTTGCCTTCAGGCTCTGGGTGCCGGCATCCAGGCCCATGAATAGAGAAGCCGAAGTTGTACTGGTTTTGATCGAACACTTCTGCATGGATTCAGGATCCTTTCAACTTGATCCAGGATATTTGGTCTTGACTCTGCATAGGCAAGTCCTTTACGCTATTTTATTAACATTAACAAGAAAGAATGTCTTGATATTGGCAGCGGGCAACCCAGGCTACGCCGGCCGTCGTCGCGCCGTAGCGGCGCTTTGCCGTGCCGCGAAGGCGGAAGCGGCTTCGCCGAGGCGAGATTTGCCTGAAAACCATGCTAATTTCATAATATCAGGGCAAATTTGCCTGTCAATCAATGGTTCGGCAAGCATGATGAAGACAGATTCAAAGCAAACAACTGGAACCACAAGGAGAATAGTGACGCTATGTGCCCTCCTTCTCCTTGTCACGGCACTTGGCTACGCAGCGCACTACTACCTTGCCTGTGTACTCACAAATCGCCACCTTGGCTGGGCGGGTCCGGGTCAAGGGGTACGCTGCATTGAGGGTCGATATACTGTGTTTCTCTTCTTCTCTGCAATAGCTCTTCCGTACATAACAGGAGTGCGATGGTTCAGCAGGCGGAACACCAAGTTGGACTTCTGGCTCTTTGCAGTTCCGGTCATCGTCGCTTGCCTCTATCTTCTTACCCCGTTGACATGCGCATTCTCGATGATGATCGACTATGCGAGTACAGGAATAACCCCAAAACGCATCCATGGTCTGCTCTTCGGGCTCGGAGGATATTTAACCATCTTGGGTTTTCTTTGGTGGGCGGTTCGCAAACCGAGAAGACAAGGAATTGCCGAACCAAACATTGGACAGGTATCGTCTGAAGGCGCTTCAGACGAACCGTCAATGTGATCGTTGGCTGCAAGAAAGAGAGAATAATGACCTCACGTGAAAGAATCCTGAAGGCGATCAATCACGAAGAGCCTGATCGGGTTCCCCGCGATCTCGGTGGAACAGAATCATCGGGGATGACGGCTTGCTCTCTGTTCAGTCTCCAGACGCACTTGCGAATCTCGCAGGATCTGAAGGTATTCGAACCCTATCAGTACGTGGCCTACATCGGAGATGATCTGAGGGCCAAATTTAAGATTGATACCGCCAATCTGACACCGGAATCCCGAGACTGGGTCAAACGGATAAATCCGTTGGGTTTCGACGTGCTACTGCCGGCAGGATGGCGTGAAGAAGCGGGTGAGGATGGAGCGACAGTTGTCCGCCGAGCAGACGGAACTATCGCTGCCCGACGCCCTGAGGGTGGTTATTACTTCGATCCCGTCAATCCTCCTCTCCAGAACATTGTAGAGCCAGTGGACCTTGAACAACATAAGGAGACCATTTTCTCTTTTGATCTCCCTTCATTCGCGGATGAGCCTGTCGAGAATTTGCAGAAGAGAGCACAGGCAATGCATGCAAGGGGTGAGTGCGTGGTATTCAATCTCTGTTGCCACATCTTGGCCGCTGGTCAACTCCTGCGGGGATACGAGAACTTTATGGTCGACCTGATGACTGATGAGACCATGGTGGGGAGACTACTCGACATCCTGCTTGAAGGCTACTACCAGCGCATCGATAAGATCGCACCTTTTCTGCGAGACAGTGTGGATGTTGTCCTTCTCAATGATGACCTGGGTACACAAAATGGCCCCATGCTTTCACCGGCCACATACCGAAACATAATCAAGCCTTACCAGAAGAAGTTATTCGGACATGTGAAGAAATCCTTCGAGGCCCCCATTCTCTTTCATTCATGCGGAGCCGTCAGAGACTTCATTCCTGATCTGATCGAGGTTGGCGTTGATGCACTGAACCCAGTCCAGATCAGCGCCAACGAAATGAATCCGGAGAAGCTCAAGCGCGATTTCGGAAATGACATAACCTTTTGGGGCGGTGGTATGGATACGCAGACGGTACTGAACAAGAAGACGCCCTCCGAAGTGATGGATGCTGTCAGGAAGAACGTAGACACTCTCGCTCCGGGAGGTGGATTTGTGTTCTGCCAGGTACACAATATCCAGCCTGATGTTCCTCCGGAGAACGTGGTGGCGATGTTTGAAGCGATCGATCAATGCGGTGCGTATTGATCGACAGCCAACAAAGCGTTGCACGGCGACGCGGCAAACCGCACGCGTGAACGTAACGTTCCTCGGCGCGCTGCGCGCCGAGGAACGGCCGGCTGAGCTTCGCTCCACGGTTGGGCTCTTCGGCGCTGCGCGCCTCAGAACCCACCGATGGAGCTGCGTACTCGCCTGACAACCGGCGCAACGCCGTTGTCAGGCTGCGCCGCGCTCATCCGGCCGTTATGTGAGAAAAACATGAAATGGATTAAGGAACATTTTCAGCAGTATCGCAAGAGACCTTCGTGGAACTTCTGTTGGAGAATTGCTATTGAAGGCACAATTATCACTTTGGCAATATCGTTCATCCTGGAGATCTTCGACCTTCCTGAGCGCGAAATGCCATTTGGCTTCTGGCCACTGCTATTTATTGGTGTGGTAATAGCTCCGATATTTGAAACCCTCTTGCTTCAGGCACTCCCTGTCTGGATTGCAAGACTCTGCAAAGCTAGGTTTTCGATACAAGTCGTAGCGTCCATGGTTCCATTCCTCCTTTTGCATGCTATTGAGAGCATTCAAACGGGTATTGCCGCGGGTCTCGTCAGTGGATTCTATCTGGCATTTACATATGTTCACTGGCGCGAGAACAGACGATGGACAGCGTTTTGGGTTACTGCGGTGTCGCATGCAATCCACAACGCTATTCTGATTCCACTTGCTCTAGCATTGGGAGAAATAACGATGTGAACACACATAACAAGTGCATCCATGTTATTGTCGCTAGCGCGCCAAAACATGATGCAGGACGTTATGCACATGGAAAACGAAAGGAGGTCGGAATGTTAAAGATCGGTAATATGCTTTGGCGCATCGGGAAGTTGCTGGACTTCGATGAGCAACTGGCCTGGACCCGAGATGCTGGATTTGACGGCGTCTCCTTTCATGCCAGTGCTGGCCATCCTCCCCAGTGGCGCGGCATTGAGCCTGGCGACTGCAGCGTGGAAGAGCGGAAGCGTCTGCGGCATGAGATTGAAAGCTTCTCCTTCTCGGAGATTCATGCTCCCTTTGCAATTATACTACGAAGAGAGAATCTTGCATCCGCTACGGCTTCGCTGAGGCCGATACTGCAATTTGCGCAAGACCTTGGCGTAGGGGTAGTCACTGTCCATGCCGAATTCTCTGGTCCGGGCGCAGCGTCTGATCTCTCCGGTTGGCTTGGCCCCATGCAGGAACTCAACGCGGAAGCGGCCCAGGCGCAGACGAAAGTCGCCCTGGAAATCAATGGCGGATTCGATGTGGTCATGAGTTGGGGCCTGCCCAATGTGGCCGTGAATCTGGATGTCGGACACATGTACCTGCCAGAGCAGCAGGGGCTCCTGGAAGGCATGGGTGGAATCGGAAATCTGATTCGGCATATCGGCGACTCGCTCATCCATCTTCATCTCCACGATTTCGACAGCGATACGGACCACCGCGAAATCGGCACGGGGGTTGTTGCGTGGGATGAAGTGGCAGGTGCACTGCACGACATCGGCTATCCGTATGGCGCAACGCTCGAGTTGAATCCCGACCGGGTTACACCAGAAGGGATTCGTCGAAGCGTAGAATATGTGAGACGGTGCTTCCGTGAAGCGAGAGCCGAATGAGACGCCTTTGGATTGCAGATGTGCATGCGAACCGGCCAGCATTCGAAGCGGTACTTGAGGATGCCGGGGCGGTTAACGACATCGTTTTCCTCGGAGATATTGTGGGATACGGTCCTCACCCGTCAGCTTGCATTGATCTCCTGAAAGAAACTGGTGCGAAAGTCATACTGGGCAACCATGACGCCGCAGTCCTGGCCATCAGGGCCCACGCTGAGCGACGCGCCAATTCCGTAGATTGGAATGAATGGACGTTTGACCAGCTCAACGATTCGCAGTTATCGTTCCTGGCGAGTATGCCGACTGAGTTGGCTGTCGATGTCTGCGGAGTCAACGTCCAGGTGATGCATCACCCGCCAGGGGCTGGATATCTGCACCCGGCCATGCCTGACTCTGTCATGGCAAGCCATCTCCAGGCGGTGGATTGTCCTGTCGTATTCTGCGGCCATTGCCACCGTCAAATCGATCGGACTGTGAATGGATGCCGCTACGTCTGTATTCCATCCATTGGTCAACCCAGGAACGGAGACATTCGCGCCGGCTATACCGTTGAAGAAGACGGAACACTTACGTTCCATTTCGTCCCATACGACACTGAGCAGGTTGTGGTCGATATTCAAAACATCGGGCTGCCTGAGACGTTCTGTGATCGATGGATCAGCTTTCTCCACACGGGGTATGATGTTGAGTGGTCCCGCGAATACAAAGATGAATAGGTGCAGAACAAATCCATGCCGGCGACGCCAAATGGCGTACCTGATGGATGACGTTCGAGACAAGGGAAAAAAATGACTCTGCCGGGAACAAGAGCACTGTGGATTGAACCATTTGAGAAGCACTTCTTCGAGGTAAGCAGAAGACCTGTGACAGTCGTGTGTCCTCAACGCCCATTGGATGGTATGTACTGGGCATGGAAAGGCGAGTTCCTTGACGCTTTCCCAGGGACTGAGCTGGCTCTGCTCGAAAAGGGGTTCCATATTGTCTACATGAAATATCCGGACAGGTTTGGCTGTCCTGAAGTTGTCAGGAAATGGAACGAACTCTACAGGCTTCTGACAAACGAGTACAAGTTTGCCAGGAAACCGGCTCTAATCGGCCTGAGTCGTGGTGGTTTGTACTGCTATCAATGGGCAATAGCAAATCCGGAGAAAGTGGCATGTATCTATGGAGATGCTCCCGTCTGTGACATGCGCAGTTGGCCGGGCGGGAAAGGTGAAGGCTGTGGCAGCCCGGCTGAGTGGAAGAAGGTAATGGATGTATTTGGGTTCTCTTCGGAATCCGAGGCCATGACGTACGGCGGGAATCCCGTTGATAACCTGGCCCCCTTGGCTAAAAGCCACGTTCCGATCCTCCACGTATATGGAGACGCAGATGATGTTGTCCCATGGAAAGAGAATACAGGAGTTCTGGCAGAACGTTACAAGCAGTTGGGTGGCAATATTGCGCTAATAGGGAAGCCGGGCTGCGGTCATCATCCGCACGGACTTAGTGATCCTGCGCCTGTAGTAGATTTCATTCTGGAACATACAGTCTCGAACAAGCCGGATGCAGGCGACGGCAAATAGCCGCGCCTGATCCGAAACGTGTGCGCCCGGCATGGCGCACGACTTAAGGGGTGAAAGTCCTCCAACCACCTATCAGGAGGAAGGTTTAGCGAAAGACAAGGGCGTCGTCGTAAGGC
>CAYQNY010000016.1:0-27976 GCA_964418925.1 uncultured Verrucomicrobiota bacterium | reverse complement strand
AACTCACTCCATATTCGCAAGTTATTGCGCGCAGTCAATCATAACCCCATCCACCGACTGAGAAGGGATCCCCACCGGACTGTGGCCCGGGACCCCGACGCGGTACCAGGTTGCAATGAGTTCCTGCTGGCAGACCGCTGGAAAATTGAAACAACATTGCCGGCCGACAGCGCGCAACTCGTTAAGACAGATCTGGCTGACTTCTTACAGCGCATGGGCATCAACACCACTGAGCCAACGCCCAACACGATCAGCGTGTCCCTGGATAATGAACTAGCCGCACGGGACTGTCGGTTGACTTTTGAACCGGATGCGCTCCGCATTGAAGGCGGCGATATCAGCGGACTCTGGGCCGGCGTGGCATGGTCTGAATGGAAGATGCGCACCCGCCGCGGCCCGATTCTGCCGCGGGGCGTGTTCGAGAAACACGCCGCCTGGAGCATACAGATCAGCCAGGGACCGTGGGGCGGGAACTACTCTGTTCCTGACTTCTCTCCGGAGTATCTGGGCGACGATAGCTTCCGCTTGTATGCCCACTACGGCGTGAATTCCATGATGATCTATGGCGACATGCTATGCTACATCAACAGTCGCATTCTGCCTGAGCTCAACTGCCCTGATTATGATGCGAATATCCAGATGTTAAAGGACGCCAGCCGCCGGGCCGCACGCTATGGTGTGCATTTCACCTACGTACCGGTGGGGCCCAAGCTAAGACCGGAACATCCCGTGTTTCAGAATCATCCTGATGTACGGGGGGCGGGAATTCACGGAGATACCCGGCTGCATTTTCTCTGCTCCAGCAGCCCCAAGGTTCTTGCGTTCTACGAGGAAACTTTCGAAAATCTTTTCCGCGCAGTGCCGGAACTGGCCGGGGTGATAATGATCACGTTCTCCGAATCGTTCTACCACTGTCGCATGTGGGACATGAAAACAGAAATACCGTGTCGATCCTGCGCAGAGATTCCCGTGAACCAAATGGTGGCTGGACTCGTCGAGGCCGTGAACAGGGGGGTCAAGCGAGGCCAGGCAGAGGCCTTCACGAGCATGTGGGTCTATTCGTGGTCACACGGTGACCGCAGAGAGGCCTTTCGTGAGCTCTCACCGGGCATTGGGGTATTCCATCACATCGAGAAAGACCACAAGTATAAGAAGCACGGGTACACCAAGAACATCTGGGATTACAGCATCGACTACCAAGGGCCAACGCCAGCCATGCTAGCATTGGCCGACTTCGCCCATACGACGCAACACCCTCTCTTCGTAAAGACGGAAACCGGCATCGGATTGGAAGTCATTCAATTCCCCTATGTCCCGGCCCTGCAGCATCTCGCCGAAAAATGGCAGAACGTGCGCAATTTGCGGCCGTTTGGAGTGCATCAGGCATGGCTGTTTTTCGGCATGTTTGGCTCACGCGCCGAGGAACTCGGCCTTTGGGCCGCCTACCGGCCCTCCCAGCCTGCTGTGGATTTCATCGAGAAGATGGCCCTCCGAGATTTCGGGCCGCAGGCCGCTCCCCACGTCATAGCCGGGTGGGAATGCATGAGCCGCGCAGTAACGCACCTGCCCTGCCTGCACCTGCAATACTACTACATCGGTCCCAGCTTTCTTGGCCCGGCGCATCCGCTCGTGCCCAACGATAACGCAGAGATGCCCGCCGTATTCTATGCCTATCTGTTTTACCTGCAGGAAGGCGAGGAGACTTTCTCCGTGAAACAGATCGAGCAAGCCCGGACATGCCTTGTCATGCGGACTCTCCCGGATTCCTCGAAAAATGTCGGTACTGTACCTGATGATCCTGACAGCGACGGCTGGGATCTTGTTGCCGAGGAATACGCTGTCGCCGCGCGTGACGCCGGCCAGGCGGGCAATCATTTGAGAATGGCGCTGCCGCTGACCGGGACGGCTACCGACCGGCAAAACCTGCAAGAAGAGCTGGCGCTCACGGAACTCTTGTATCGGACATTCCTTAGTTGTGAACATACCGTTCGCTTCCTGCATGCGCGGAAGCGGCGGGAGAAAAAAGGGCTCCTGAAGTATCACCGGGAAATGGTTGAGATTGCCAAACGGGAAAAGGAAAACGCCCTGCAGGCGCTGCCAATCTACCGGCAAGCGCCGTGGCTGGACGTGAAGTTACGAACAGACGGATACTACAGTTCATGCATCGATATGATCAACGCCAAGGTGGATTGGATCGATCGTTTCCTGACTGAAAGTCGTCGCATATTGGATGCTCAAACTCGAAATGATACAATCCAACCAGATGCTCCGGCGGCCGCGGCGAAGCCTCCGGCGTAGCCTGAACAGGTCGCGTGCCACTCTGCGAAGTAAAGCCTTCGCTACGAAGCACGAGTCCGAATGGTTTTTTCGACAGTCGCGTTGGGCACGGGAGAAAGGACAAAATGAAGACTATCGTACTCATTGGTGACTCGATCCGCATGGGGTATCAGGAAAAGGTCCGCGGGCAACTCGCGGATTGGGCCAACGTCTGGGCGCCGGCAGAAAATGGAGGCACCAGCGAGAACGTTCTGGCCCATCTGGACGAATGGGCGCTTGCCCGCCGCGCTGATGTTATCCACATCAACTGCGGTCTCCATGACATCGTCAAGCAATTCGACCAGAACACTGCCGCCGTTCCCCTGAGCGCGTATACGCAGAACGTTCGCGCTATCTTGACGCGACTGCGATCCGCAACCAAGGCGACCGTGGTATGGGCTTTGACCACTCCAGTCAACCAGGAGCGGCACCACAGGAACAAGCCGTTCGACCGGTTCGCAACGGACGTTGTTGCCTACAACACCGCCGCGGCGGAGATCTCCGGAGAATTAGGCATTGCCGTCAACGACCTCTTTACCGTGATTAACTCGGCCGGTCGTGACGACTTCCTGCTCCAGGACGGGGTCCATTTTAAACCCGAGGGTTACGCGCTCCTCGGGAAGAGCGTAGCTGAATGTATTCAGAGAGTTACCGGGATTGCCGAACAAATGCATACTCGTGCGCAGGAGAAACAAAGTGATTAACAGACCGAATATTCTATTCTTGTTCAGTGACCAGCAACGCTGGGACACTTGCGGATGTTATGGGCAGTCGCTGGATGTAACGCCTAACCTTGACCGTATGGCCCAAGAGGGGGTTCGCTTCGACCATGCGTTCACCTGTCAGCCCGTGTGCGGGCCGGCACGGTCCTCGATCCAAACCGGCAAGTATCCCGCCGAGATTGGATGCCACACGAACCACCGCATGTTGCCCCTGAACGAGAAGACCATTGCACACTATCTTGCCAACCGCGGCTACGAGGTCGCCTATATCGGCAAATGGCACCTGGCATCCTGCGGACCCCGGGAAGGTCCGGATGATTTCCGCACCCGGCCTGTGCCCGCAGAACGGCGCGGCGGTTACAAAGACTTCTGGCTCGCATCGGACGTGCTCGAATTCACTTCACACGGTTACGACGGACACATGTTTGACGGCCAGGGAAACCAACGCGTGTTTCCCAAGGGCCGCTACCGCGCAGACGCACAAACAGACTGGGTGATCGACTATCTGCGGAACCGCCGGCAACACGATCCGTTCTTCCTGTTCGTGTCTTACATCGAGCCGCATCATCAGAACGATCATGGGCATTATGAAGGACCGCAGGGGTCCAAGGAGAAGTTTAAGGACTTCATCGTACCGGGTGATCTGCGCGACACCGCGGGGGACTGGCGGGCGGAGTATCCTGATTATCTCGGATGCATCAACAGTCTGGATCAAAACGTAGGCCGCATTCGGGACGAATTGGAACGGCTGGCCCTGGCGCAAAACACCCTGGTCATTTACGCCAGCGATCACGGATCCCATTTCCGTACGCGAAATGCGGAGTACAAGCGGTCGTGTCACGACGGATGCATACGTGTTCCCCTGATTGCTAACGGCCCTGGATTTAACGGGGGTAAAACTCCCGCGGAATTGGTCAGCCTTATTGATGTTGCCCCCACTATTCTGACGGCGGCGGGCATCACTCCCCCAGAACACATGCGGGGCCATCCATTGCAGGAACTCATGGAAGGTAATACTGCCAAGTGGCCGCAGGAGGTATTCCTCCAAATCAGTGAGAGCCAATGTGGCCGAGCGATTCGGACCCATAAATGGAAATACAGCGTTCGAGCGCCAGACAAAAATGGCAACGATCCGAATAGTGATGTTTATAGCGAGGATTTCCTCTACGATCTGGAAAATGATCCGTATGAACGCAATAACCTCGTGATGGACCACAACTTGGCGCAGATTCGCCGGGAAATGCGCGAAATACTTAAGCAGCGGATGATCCAAGCCGGAGAGAACGAACCCGTAATTCTCAGCAGAAAATAAGCAACCTCCGCGCCAGCGGATACAGGCGACGTTTGCAAGCGCGCATGAGAGATCAGATGGCAAAGCGCAGACAAACCTTGCGGGGACGCAACCCGCCTGATGACCGGGAAAAGTTCTCCCCCACGGCAAGGGGCGGCTGACAATCAGGAAGTATAAAGATATTGCCTTGAGCCAATAGAAAAGATTTCGCTAAACAATAAAAAAAAAGGGGTAATTCATGAACCTGAAAGCACTGCATAAAATCAGCTACGGAATGTATATATTAACATCCAGACAAGATGATATATTCAACGGACTGATTGTCAACGCCGTTATTCAGGCAACATCGGAGCCTGCCACTGTTGCGGTGTGTGTTAATCATAATAATCTGACGCATGCATTTATCGAACATAGTAAAATTTTCACCCTTTCGATTTTATCGGAGGATGCGCCCATGAGCCTGATCGGTAATTTCGGATACAAGTCCGGACGGGATATCGACAAATTCAAGGGAATAAATTTTAGAAAAGGCCCAAACGGTGTTCCGATAATTCTGGATTCTATCGTAGCTTTCTTAGAATGTGAACTGATCAACCAAATGGATATGGGCAGTCATACATTGTTTGCGGGCAAACTCGTAAACGGCGACATCTTATCCAGCGGCAACCCCATGACCTATGCCTATTACCATGACATCAAGGGCGGCAAGCTACCGAAGAACGCACCGCATTATATGGCTGAAGAAAGCCATATTAATGCAAAAGCAGGGAACGCCAGGGATAAGTATATGTGCACTGTCTGCGGGTATATTTATGATCCTGAAAAAGGTGATCCGGACGCAGGTATTAAACCTGGAACAAGGTTTGCGGATTTGCCTGATGACTGGGTGTGCCCTGTATGCGGTGTAACCAAAGATTTTTTTAAAAAGCATGATAAAGGCCAACGGCAGCTTAGCTAGATTCACGTAGTGTCGTTTAACTTGATGCTTAGAAACTGCAAGCCAAAAACAGGAGAAAATAAAATGCAAGCAAGGAAGATTAACGCAGGTATCTACTGGGTAGGTGCGGTTGATTGGGATAGACGTTTGTTCGATGCGCTGATACCGCTCCCCGACGGCACCAGTTATAATGCCTATCTGATTCAGGGCAGCGAGAAAACGGCCCTGATAGACACGGTTGACCCCGCCATGGCACACATGTTGCTTGATCGTCTGCACCAACTGGGCACTGAGCATATTGATTACGTCATCGCCAATCATGCCGAGCAGGACCATGCCGGCGCGCTACCGCAGATTATCAATAGATATCCTGAAGTTCAGGTCGTGTGCACATCCAAATGTAAGGATATGCTCGTAGATCTGCGGTTGGCACCGCCAGACCGTTTTCTCACGGTGAACGATGGCGCAACGCTATCGCTGGGTGATAGAACGCTCGAGTTCATCCACGCGCCGTGGGTGCATTGGCCCGAGACAATGCTAACCTATCTGCGGGAGGACAAAATTCTCTTTTCCTGCGATTTGTTCGGTTCCCACCTGGCCACTACCGGCCTATATGTCACCGATGAAGGGCAGGTTTACGAAGCTGCCAAACGCTACTATGCGGAAATCATGATGCCGTTCCGTAAGATCATACAGAAGAACTTGCAAAAAATCCAAGAGCACGATATCTCATTGATCGCCCCCAGTCACGGCCCGATGTATGAGCGCCCGGAATTCATCCTGGCTGCGTATCGCGATTGGGTTCTGGGCGACCCCAAGAACAGTGTCGTGCTACCCTTCATCTCAATGCACGGCACCACCCTCAAGATGGTAAATTATCTAGTGGACGTCTTGACCGAAAAAGGGGTAACCGTGCAGCAGTTCAACCTGGCTGTTACCGATATCGGCAAACTGGCCATGGCCCTGGTGGATGCCGCCACCATCGTGATCGGATCACCCACCGTTTTGACCGGCGCACATCCGAACGTCGTCTACGCGGCCTACCTGGCTAATGCCTTACGCCCTAAACTGAAATTCGCCTCAATTATCGGGTCCTATGGCTGGGGCGGTAAAATGGTTGAACAGATTGCAGGGTTGATTCCTAATTTGAAGGTGGAGCTATTGAATCCGGTAGTCTGTCAGGGATTTCCCGGCAAGAGCGATTTTGATGCCCTGGACAAACTGGCCGGCAGTATCGCAGACAAGCATAAGGAACATAACTTATTCGGCATAAGAGAGAACAAAAATGACTAAACACGAGAACTTTCTGCGGGCGGTTCGTTTTGAACGACCGGACTACATCCCGATGACCTTTCACATCAATTCCGCCTGCTGGCATCATTACGATCAGAATGCCTTGCAGGATCTGATGGAAGCGCACTCCTTTCTCTTTCCGGATTTCCGCCGGCAGGAGAAAGTCATCCCTCATTACGGCCTGGACCAACGGAAAGATGAACCGTATACAGATCCATGGGGTTGTGTCTGGGCAACGACCGACAACGGGATTACAGGCTCAGTCCACGGACATCCTTTGGAAAACTGGAGCAAATTCAATGAGTACCAGGCTCCTGATCCCGACCAGACCGATGGGACTTTTGCTATCGATTGGCAGAATATCCAGGCCCGCGTAAAGCAACAGAATAATAACGGTGAACTGGTCTGCGGTGGACTCCCACACGGCCACACGTTTCTCCGCCTGCAGGACATGCGTGGTTATGAAAACCTGACCTTCGATATGACCGACGAAGAGCCTAACCTCATGGCACTCATAGAGATGGTCAAGAATTTCAACCATCAGTATGTTATCAGATGGCTGGAGCTTAAGCCGGATATGATGAGCTATCCCGAAGATCTTGGCATGCAAGTCGGCCCCATGCTCTCGCCGGATAACTTCCGCAAGTACATTAAGCCGGTTTACCAGCGACTCATGCAACCCGCCCGCGATCAGGGCTGTATTGTTCATATGCATTCGGATGGTGACATTCGTACGCTGGTCCATGATTTGATCGACGGCGGGGTCGAGGTGATCAACCTCCAGGATCTGGTGAATGGCATAGACTGGATTGCAGACAAGTTTGCCGGTCGCACGTGCATCGATCTGGACATTGACCGGCAAAAGATCACTGCCCGCGGCACACCTGAACAGATCGACGATCTGATCAGAGAAGAAGTTCAGAAGTTGGGCCGGAAAGACGGTGGATTAATGATGGTCTACGGTTTATACCCCGGTGTACCGATCGAGAACATAAGAGCTCTGATGGATGCCATGGAGAAGTACGCGACCTACTATTCATGAACAGCAAGACTGCTGAACCAGTCGCTCCAGTTGACAAACCGTAGCCGCGCTGCGGTCATTGCTTGCAAGTGAGCTTGATCATGCGGCGCTACAACAAAACCAATGCCGCCATGACGGCGGCCTTACATAGCGATCAGCAATCTCCTTGCCAACGACACGGCAATTGCCTACATTAATGCGCATGTCGGATATATTAATTATCATACCCACCTACAACGAGGCCGAAAACGTCCACGGCATTGCTGCGGCCATTTTTGCGGCGGTCCCGGAGGTGGAGATTCTGTTTGTGGACGACAACTCTCCGGACGGGACGGGACGCCTGGTTGAAACCATGCGCGCTTCCAATCCGCGGATTCACCTCCTGCATCAGGCGAACAAGCGGGGACTGGGTCGCGCCTATCTGGCCGGCTTCCGCTGGGCCCTGGAGCACCGCTACGCCTTCATCTTCGAAATGGACGCCGACTTGTCCCATAATCCCGCGGAGTTGCCCAAGTTTCTGCACGCCGCCCATGACGCCGACCTCGTGCTGGGTTCCCGCTATTGCCACGGCATCCGCATCATCAATTGGCCGCTGGGCCGCCTGATCCTGAGCAAGGCGGCCAGCCTGTATGTCCGCATTATCACCGGCATGCCCTTCACGGATCCGACCGGCGGCTATAAATGTTTTCGCCGCGAAGTGCTGGCAGCCATTGATCTGGACCGGATAAAATCCAACGGCTATTCCTTCCAGATTGAAATGACCCACACGGCGTGGAAACTGGGTTTTCGTATTGTTGAAATTCCGATTGTCTTCGAAGATCGGCGATCCGGGCATTCCAAAATGAACCCGTCCATTGTCCGCGAGGCGCTGGGCATGGTAATTCGATTGCGGTTCCGATTCCGGCCGTGCCGCAAACGTCTTGTTCAGCCGTCAATATCCGCCGCCGCCAATCAAACCGCTATTCACCATGAATGATTCCTTTCCATCTCCCCATGTTCCCCGCCTGGCGGATCTGTGGCGGGAGCTCCGGCCGCGGCAATGGACAAAAAACCTGATTATTTTTGCCGCCGTCTTTTTTGCCCTGGGCGATAAGCATCAGAGCATCGCGCTTTCGGCATTCTGGGCGGCCGGCCTGGCGTTTCTGTTGTTTTCCATCACATCCAGCGGTATTTATATTTTTAACGACATCAAGGATATCCATTACGACCGTGCCCATCCGGTGAAATCCCATCGTCCGATCGCCGCCGGCCGCGTTCCCCTGCCCCTGGCCTGGGGACTGATGATCGTATTATTAATCGCCGGGTTGTCAGGCTCCTGGCTTTTTTCATGCCGGCTCGGCATAGTCGTTACCGCCTATGTTCTTCTGCAAATAGCTTATACCCTGTGGCTCAAGCATATCACCCTGGTGGACGTGTTCGTGATTGCCGCCGGGTTTGTTCTGCGCGCCATTGCCGGCGGCGTCGCCGTGAACGTCGTCATTTCCCCCTGGCTCCTTATCTGCGCCTTTCTTATGGCGTTGTTCCTGGCCCTCTGCAAGCGCCGTCATGAAAAGCGGCTGATGGCGGAAACACAAAGTCCGGAATCCCGGCCCAGCCTTGCGGCCAGCGACGAGCGCCTGTTGGACCAGTTGATCGCCATTATCGCCGGTGCTGTAATTATAGCGTATGCCGTTTATACCCAATGGCCTGAAACCGTGGAAAAGTTCCAGACCAGCCGCCTGAGCCTGACAATTCCCTTTGTCGTGTTCGGACTCTTCCGCTACCTTGACCTGGTTTACCGTCAGGCGCAAGGCGATCAGCCGGAATATATCCTGCTGACCGATATTCCCCTGATGATCACCATCGCGTTGTTCGGCCTTTCCGCATTTCTTATTATTGGCCTTTGACGATAGAATTTTCCGCGAAACCAGTTGCCACGCAAGCACTTACCACGCCACTCGATAAAAAGCGCCCACTTTTCGCATAAAAGTTACTGAGGAAAATTCTATTCTTGATCTCTGTCCTGAAAACAATTATGGTATCGCTCGTAACTGCTCAGACAGATCATGGAGCGCTCCGATGGAGCCTGGCAGCCTACAGCCCCAACAAACTAAACAAAATTACTCCAGAGTATTAAATTCAGCAACATTCCATGGCTAAAGACCAACCAGAACAACGATCGGTGCAGGCGCCTGTTCCGGCTCATTCATCCGCGATCAGCGTTCCAACTCAACCGACCGACTCTTTTTTCAAAATCAATGATTGGCTGGCCTTCGCCTTGACCTTTCTCATTGCCCTGGGGGTATACACGTATTCCCTGGCGCCCACCTTGACACTGGAAGACTCCGGAGAACTGGTCGTCGCCGCCGATTATCTGGGAGTGCCCCATCCACCAGGTTATCCGCTCTGGACAATGCTGGCCTGGATCTTCCAATGGATATTCAATTTCAAGCGTTATCTGGGGCACCCCAATCCGGCCTGGGGCGTGAATTTCATGTCCGGCTTCTTCGGCGCCCTGCTTTGCGGCGTTGTTGCGCTACTGGTCTGCCGATCCGGTCTGACCCTGCTGCGCACGTTCCGGCATCAGGACGATACGGGGCAGGCCAACCGCCTGGATATGATCATCTGCTGGGCAAGCGGGGTCGGGGCCGGCTTGATCCTGGGTTTCTGCCCGTTCCTCTGGTCCCAATGCGTCATTGCCGAAGTCTACAGCATGAACGCGTTCCTCCACCTGCTGATCCTGACCCTGCTGTATGTCTGGATGCATCGGCCTAAGCGTGACGCGTTGTTATACTGGATGGCCTTCCTGTTCGGCCTGACGTTCACCAACTGCCAGCCGATCGTGCTTATGATCCCGGCTTTAATGCTGGTGTTTTTTGTCACCAACCGCACGCTGTTCCGGGACTGTTTGTGCGTGGGTCTGATTCTGCTCGCCGGCCTTATTTTTTTTAAAACCATGCAACCGGAATGGGCCTCAGGCACACCATTGCCGAATAAGGAAATCCGCATTGCGGGAAGCATTTTACTGCTCCTGGTGCCAGTGGGTGTGTGGTTCGTCACCCGGCAAATTTTCACGGAATGGCGGCGCGTTCTGCTGATGGTCCTGTACGCGGGACTGGGCCTTTGTTTCTTTATTTACATGCCCATCTCATCAGACACGAATCCGCCCATGAACTGGGGATATCCCCGGACAATGGAAGGCTTCAAACATGCCATCACCCGGGGTCAATACCAGGCCCTGTCACCTGCCATCAAACCAGCGGCATTCTTCAAGCAGATCAGTGAATTCCTCAACCAACTGGAGGATCAGTTCCCCTTCCCTATGCCCTTGCTGGCGCTCGTGCCGATTTTTTATTTCCGCCAGATCTGGCGCAGGAACTGGGCCTGGCTTTTAGGGCTGATTATCGCGTTCGGGATCACCGGTCCGGGCATGATGGTCATCCTTAACCCACCGCACGACCTGCAATCACTCTTCATTGCCCAAGTCCAGTTTGTTCAATCCACGGCTATTTATGCCATCTGGATCGGTTATGGATTTATTTTAGGGTTGGCATTCTTCGACCGTGTCCTGAAACACAAGACACTGGTCTTCCTCGGCATCGCCATCACCCTGCTGTGCCCGCTGGCTCTGATCTGGCAAAACGAGTATGACGAAGTAATGATCCAGAAAATCGGCACGGCAAACCTGCGCGGCCACGACTTTGGCTGGCAGTTCGGCAATTATCAGCTCCGCGGCATTAATGCCATCATGGAGGAATTGAAACCCGGAGAAACACCGCCGCCGAATCCAAATTACCCTCCCGAAATGACGCCCAACGCCATATTTTTCGGCGGCACCGATCCGGGGCGGTTCGTGCCCACGTATATGATCTATTCAGCCAAGGTGCGTCCGGACGTGTACCTGATCACCCAGAACGCGCTGGCCGATAATACCTATATGAACGTCATGCGCGATCTATACGGTGACCGCATCTGGATGCCATCAGCCCAGGATTCCAACCAGGCTTTTCAAACTTATATCAACAACGTGCAAACGGGGCGCGTTCCACCCAGCGCCGCCGTCACCATCGACAAGAACGGTAGGGTCAGCGTCCAGGGCGTCCAGGGCGTGATGGAAATCAACGGCATTATCTGCAAGATGATTTTCGATGCCAACAAGTACAAGCACGACTTTTACGTTGAGGAAAGCTACGTGATTGCCTGGATGTATCCCTATCTCGAGCCGCACGGGCTGATCATGAAGATCAACAAGGAGCCGCTGTCCAAGCTGACCGCCGAGATGGTCAAGAACGACATGGAATTCTGGAACTGGTACGGCAACCGGCTGATGCAAAATCCCGATTTCCTGCAAGACATCGTGGCCCGCAAGAGCTTCTCGAAACTGCGCTGTGCCATTGCCGGCGTATATACCTGGCGCCGGATGTTCAACGAAGCCGAATCGGCATTCCGGCAGGCGGTGGACCTGTTTCCCACCAGTCCGGAGGCGAATTTCCGTCTGGCGGATTTGTATCTTCAATTCGGCCGGTTCCCGAATGCCCTGCAGGTTATGGAAAAAAATCTGAAATTGGATCCGAACAACCACAAAATTCAGGGATTCCTGAACCAGATCAGGGATATGGAAAAGATGAACGCCCGCATGATGGAACTGCAGCAGCAGCTTTCCAAGGGCGGCGGCTCGCTGGATATGGTGTTTGAGCTGGCTGCTCTGTACCAGAAAACAGGCAAGGAACAACCGTTCCAGGACCTGACGCACCAGGTATTGAACAACACGAACATTCCGCCCCAGGCATATTTAAAAGTGGCGGAAATTTCGGCGGTCGCTCCGCCGCATCTGCCGCTGATGATCGAGGCCTTCCAGCGCTATCTCAAGCGCGAACCTTCCAATCCGCGCATCTGGCTGGAGCTTGCCTGCGTTCAGCTTGCCGCCGGCCAGCCGGATCCCGCGTTTCAATCCCTGCGCCAGGCGGTGACCCTGGGCGGTGAGCCGATCAAAGACGCGGCGCGCAAAGAACCGCGCTTCGGGACAATCCGCAATTCAGAAGCGTTCCAGAAGCTGACGGCGCCGGCTAAACAGAATTTCCCGCCGGGCTTCGGCGGTTTCATTCCCTAACCCGGATATTTCACGCGCAACACGCGCAATATTGCCTTCACGCCATAGATGCCGCGCTGAACGCGTATGTCAGCACGCTAAGCCCATAAAGCGCGGCGGTTTCCGTCCGCAACGTGATTGGACCAAACCGAACCAAAAGCCCGCCGGCCTTTTTCAAGGCCAGTGTCTCCTCAGCGGTGAAATCGCCTTCCGGTCCGATAATCAACGCCAGGGCCAGCGGCGTTTGCCGGGATACGGAATTCACGACATCACGGAAAGGGCGGGCTTCCGCGTGCAGGGAAGCCACGAACGGAAATGTAAATTTCGCCAAGCGCGGAAGAATTGCGGATAAGGTCATTACGGGCCGAATATCGGGAACCCAGGCGCCGCCGCTTTGCTTGCCCGCTTCCCGCGCGATTTTCCGCCAACGGTCGCATCGTCCCTGAACATCGCGGCATCCCGTTCTGACGATTACCCGTTCTGTGAGCATGGGCCAAACCGCCCGCGTTCCCAGCTCGGTCGCCTTCTGAACGATCCAATCCATGCGGGCATGCTTGGGAAGCGCCTGAATCAGCGTAATGGCCACGGAAGACGGTGCTTCATAACGCCGGGTTTTTGGCTGGATTTGCACGCGAACGCCATCAGGCCCCGCGGCAAGAATGACGGCCAAGGCCGTATATCCCTGCCCATCCATAAGCATAACGACATCGCCCGGCTGCATGCGGAGCACGCGCGCGATATGCCGGGATTCTTCCGGGGACAGCATCACTTCCGGCTGGGACCATTGCGCCGGATCAATGAAACAGCGGTGTTTATCCATCTCCGTCATGACGTCGAGGATTTGCGGCGGTTAAAGAACTCGGCGGCATGTTTCCCGAACTGCGCCAGCTTGGGATAATTATTTGCGGCGCAGGCATCCAGAAAATCCTTGAGTTTATTTTTCTGCTGACTGGACAGATTCCTGGGCACTTCCTGAACCACGCGAATATGCAAATCGCCCCGGCCGTAACCGTTCAATTCCGGAACCCCTTTACCGCGCAGGCGAAACATCTTGCCGCTTTCCGTGCCGGGCGCGATACGTATTTTAGCCCATCCATCCAAGGTCGGCACCGAGATTTCACCGCCCAACGCGGCGATCTCCAAAGATATCGGCACCTCACAGAATAAATCATTACCTTGGCGCTGAAACAGATGATGCTGACGAACATGCAGGACCACATACAGGTCGCCGGGACTCCCTCCGCGGGTTCCACCCTCACCTTTCCCCGCCAGGCGTAAACGCGATTCGGTTTCCACTCCCGCCGGAATTTTCAGCGTCAGCCGCTTCCGGGCCTTCACTAAACCGGTTCCCCCGCATTGCCGACACGGATGGGTCACAATTTCTCCCCGGCCTCCGCAAGACGGACAATCCTGCTGAACCCGGAAAAAGCCGGTGGATGAAATCACGACGCCACGGCCTCCGCAATGCCGGCAGGTTTCCTTCTTATGTCCGGCCTCGGATCCGGAACCACTGCAGGCCGGACATTCCTCCGAAATCGGCAAGGTGATATCCCGTTCGACCCCGAACACCGAATCCTCAAAGTCAATCTCCAAGTCAAAACGAAGATCAGCCCCGCGCGCCGAGCGGGAACCGCCGCCGCGCTGTCCGGATTCTCGGCCGAAAAACTCGTTAAAGACACTGCCGGAACCGCCGCCGAATAAATCTCCAAACAAATCTTGGAGGTCCGCTACATGGGTAAAATCACGGGAAAAATTAAATCCGCCGGGCCCAAATGAGGATTTCAATCCATCATGGCCATACTGATCGTATATCTGCCGTTTCTGCGCATCACTGAGGACTTCAAAGGCTTCCGATAATTCCTTGAATTTTTCCTCCGCCTCTTTGTTTCCCGCATTCCGGTCCGGATGATGTTTCAAGGCCAGCTTCCGATACGCCTTCTTGATTTCCGCCAGAGACTCGTCGCGGGAAACACCCAGAACATGATAATAGTCTCGTCTAGTTGCCACGTTTATTCCTCCGCTGTTGCCGACGCTTCAGTATGAGATACACCGGCCTCTGGGCCGGACTGCGTTTTGCCTGGGGGCGGCCCGCTGGAGACCACGACCTGGGCCGGACGCAACAGCTTATTCCGAAGCATATAGCCGCGTCGGGTCTGAGCCAGCACGATGCCTTCCGGTTCCTTGTCCGACGCCATGTGACTGACAGCTTCAAACCGGGCTGGATCAAACACCTGCTGTTCCGCGTCAAAGGGCGCCAGCCCGAATTTCATCAAGACCCCCATCAACTGATCGAAAATAAGCTGCAGCCCTTCCTGAATCGCCTTATCGGCTTTATGGGCCAACGCCGCCTGAATGCCCAGTTGCAGATGATCCAGCACAGGCAGCAGTTCCAGCATGAGTTCGGATGCCGCCATGTCAAAAATGTCGGTTTTTTCACGCAAGGTTCGCTTGCGGAAATTATCGAAGTCAGCTTGAAGCCGGAGCAGTTGATCCCGGAGTTGCCGGATCGTCGCCGGCTGGGCCGCATCGGTCATCGCCGGAGATGCCGCTGGCGCTTGCCCGGCAACAGAAAGCGAGGCTGATGTTTCCTCGCCCCCCGGAGCATCGTCGGTACTGGATTCCTGTTTGATCTTTTCCGCATCATTGTGCATATGATGTTTTTCCTTGTTCCGTCTCATACAATCTTCCCCTTTATTTCTTTGCGGCAACGGCCGGCAGCAATTCTGTCCGACATTCAATTTTTGACGCCGGCGCCAACACAACCGCCAGTTCACCCCGAATAGCCCTGGCAACAGGTCCGCAACGACATGAAAACTGGTCCGATATTTCGGCAACAGTGCCCCACATACATTCCTCATTCAACTTGGTCAATTCTCGCCCCATAAACAAACCCCGATCAGGAAACACCGCCTTCATTTCCGCCAGTAATTTAAGCCAGCGGTAAGGCGATTCAAAAATCACTACCGGCATCGGGATGGCCTTAATTTCCCGGAGGCGCCGTTGCCGGGCCCCGGCCTTACGAGGCAGAAATCCTTCGCACAGATAGCCGCTGCCTCCAAATCCGCTCAAGGCCATGGCGGCCGTCACCGAGGAAGGCCCTGGAATGACCGTAATATAAAGGCCTGCCTGACGGCAGGCCGCCACAATCCGCGCGCCGGGATCCGACACGCCCGACATACCGGCGTTGGTTACCAGCGCCACCGCGGCCCCCGCCTTAACTTTCGTCACAGCCAATTGCACCCGTGACATTTCATTAAACCGATGGCAACTGATAAGCGGCGCCCGGATTTGATAACGACGAAGCAAGATTTGCGTATGGCGGGTATCTTCCGCCAGAATAAATTGAACCGACCGTAACGTATCCAGCGCCCGCCCACTGATGTCCCCCAAGTTACCGATAGGCGTGCCGACAATATAGATTCCTGGCTTCATGAATAACGTGTTTTCCCGTACTGCCCGCAAACGGATCAAGGGTCAATTTACATACACGGAAGATACCGGTTTGGCAATCATCATTTTTGACCCATTAAACGCACGGGCCAGGATAGCGTCATTCTCACGACAAAACCTGCCCGCCTATACTCCGCTTCCATCCCGCCAAAATCACCCGTTCCAGGGACCCTGCCCGTGGCGGGGCAAGTCGTGAACACCTTGAGTTTGCCGGATTATCACGCTATAAGATACCACCCTGGACGCGGGCAGATTTATAAAAAAATAGTTGAATAGATTTACATTCATGTTATGATATATGCATAAGTCAACAAATTGCCATGGTTCTGCCTGGGAGATCCTCATGATCAAGCTGGGAACGAAAATCGTCGTGATCGTCCTTTTGGTGCTGAACAGCGCGGCGCTGATTTTTGGCATCCTGCTGTTTCAACAGCGTGAATCCCTGAAAGGCCGTACTCAGAAACTTGAAACCACCATTAAGCAGATCGCATCCACCATCGAAGCCGGCGACGCGACGGAAGTCAAGATGGTGATTCAGGATGACCAACTGAAGACCTACAAGCAAAAGCCCGGCGGCCCGCCACCCATGGACATCCCCTTGCAACAGCTGACCGTGGCCGCCCAGAACCAGCTCGCCCGGCTGAACGGCACGCGGAGTGTGCTGGCGGAAACCAAGGTGACACTGGCCAAGACCGAGGACGAACTCAAAACCACCCAGGATGACCTGACGAACGCCAAAGGCGAGATCGTCAAGCTGAATGAAACCGTGGCTTCCAAGAACGCCGTCATCGAAGAAAAAGAAGTCTCCATCAAGACCCTGGAACGGGAAAAAGGCGAGTTGACCGCGAAACTTGACGCTGTCAAGCCCCTGATTGAAGACTTAGAAACGCAAAACCGGGACCTCACGGATCAGGTGGCGGAACTGGAGGATAAAATCCAGGCCATGGTTTCCGTCTCCGGTCCCAGCGACAAATCCCAACTACCCAGGGGACAGCAGGGAACGGTGCTCTACGTCAATCCGGACTGGAATTTTCTCATCATCGAAATTAGATCTAAAAACCAGCAAAACATAATGCCGGACCAGGAGCTGTTGGTTCATCGGGACGATCGACTGGTCGGTAAAATCCGCGTGGAATCCATCAAGGATAACATGGCCATTGCGAATATCATTAACGATTGGCAACAGCTTTCTCCGCAGCGGGGTGATTATGTCATCTACTAAAATCGCCTGGATTTTTTGGCTGGCGGTTGTATTGCTGGGATTGCAAGGGTGTTCCTCAACGCCGGATTCGGAAAGCAGTACACCTTGGAATGTTCCCCAACCTTGGGAAAACAGCATATCCATGCCGGGAAGCCCCTGAGGTCAGAGGCCAGACATAATTCCTGCCGAAATAGACCCAATAATATTCTGCATTTGAGATTCATGCTCCTACTAATCTCTGAACGCTGACCTCTGAGGCTCCGACCTCTGCATTTCAGCGCTTCTCAATCAGCTTTTCGGCGATCTGAACAGCGTTGGTAGCCGCCCCTTTGCGGATATTGTCGCCACAGACAAACAGAGCCAATCCGTTTTTAACGCTTTCATCCGCCCGGATTCTTCCCACCAATACATGATCTTTCCCTGAAACCGGGACGGGCATGGGATATTCATCGCGTTCCACCGCGTCTATGACAACGACACCCGGCGCGCGCGCCAGGATATCACGGGCTTCAGCCGGATCCATGGGCCGGTCGAACTCGATATTCAACACCTCGCTGTGGCCGTTGACCACGGGGACACGCACGCAGGTCGCGCAGACCCGGATTTTTTTATCCTCAAGTATCTTGCGGGTTTCATTGCACATCTTGATTTCTTCACTCGTATGACCGGGATTATCAGGCTTCTGGCTGCCGATCTTGGGAATCACATTGAAAGCGATCTGATGGGGATACACCGAATGTTCCATCGGTTTCCCCGCAATGAAATTCTTCACCTGCTGCTCCAGCTCCTGGATCGCATTGCGTCCGGTTCCGGAGACCGCCTGGTACGTGCTGACGATAAAACGTCGGACACGGGCCACCCGGTAAAGCGGTGCCAGGGCCATCAACGCGATAATGGTACTGCAGTTGGGATTGGCAATGAATCCCATATGCTTATCCAGCGCGCAGGCATTGATTTCCGGAATAACCAGCGGCACGCGCGAATCCATACGGAAATCGTCACCATTATCAATGACAATTACACCCTTTTCAACTGCTTGCCAGCCTAGTTGCTGGGAGGCGCCCTTGGCGCCTTCCGTGCCGGCAAAAAATGCGAACTTGAGATCCTGAAACGCCGCGGGCGTTGCCGGCACCACGTGAAACGTCTCCCCATCAATTACTTCATCCCGTTCCGTTCGGGCCAGCACCCGGATTTCCTCGCAGGGAAAATTACGCTGGCGCAGCACGCGAATCATCTCAACACCGACGGCACCGATACCCACAATTCCTACACGATACTTTTTCATAAATCCCCCGTTTTGCCTGTTCGACTTTGGAATCAGGCGGCTTCGCCGCAAGCTTGTCCCGCGCTTCGCGGGATTTGCCGTTCTATTCGAACGGCCTCTACAACAATTTGACTTGTCCTGCCATAGCCACCCGGACGCAGGCGGATGTAGGGGCGGTTCGAGCCCGGCGGCTACCGGGCGAGAACTGCACAGGATTGTCAGCCATAGGCTGAGCCGCCTCTGGCGGGAAATACTGGATATAACTCATGGAGTTTTTTCCAGGGAATGGAAAATTCCAGCCGGCGAATCAACGCACGGCTCCCTCGGCAACCAGATCGCCGACTTGCGAGGTGGAATAGCCCATCTTGCCGGCGCCCAGATTCTTGATCTTATGGGCCGTCACGTCCATGACAGAATTCTCGATGGCCTGCGCGGCTCGTGTTTCACCCAATTCATTGAGCATCATCGCGCCGGCACAGATGGCCGCCAGGGGGTTGATGATATTCTGTCCCGTGTATTTCGGCGCGGACCCGCCGATAGGCTCAAACATGCTGACGCCGGCGGGATTGATATTCCCGCCCGCCGCGATCCCCATGCCGCCCTGGGTAATAGCGCCCAGATCGGTGATAATGTCGCCGAACATATTGCCGGTAACGATGACATCAAACCATTCCGGGTTTTTAATCATCCACATGCAGGTCGCGTCAACATGGCAATACTCGCGCTTGATGTCCGGGTAATCACGGGCGCCCATTTCATGAAACGCGCGCTCCCAGAGATCGAATACAAACGTCAACACGTTGGTTTTGCCGCTCAACATCAGGGTTTTCCGCCGGTTGCGTTTGCGGGCATAGTCAAAGGCATAGCGGAGACAGCGGTCTACCTGAAAACGGGAATAGACCATTTCCTGCAGGGCCACTTCCTGCGGGGTTCCTTGCATGGAAAATCCGCCCGCACCCGTGTACAGGCCGCCGGAATTTTCGCGCACTACCACGTAATCAATCTCGTTGGGGCCCTTGTTTTTCAAGGGTGAATCCACGCCGGGATAAAGTTTCACCGGCCTCAGGTTGATGTACTGATCCAGCTCAAATCTGAGTTTCAGGAGAATCCCCTTCTCCAGGATACCGGGCTTGACCCCCGGATGTCCGACAGCTCCAAGATAAATGGCATCCGCCTTACGCAACTCTGTCAGCACGGAATCGGGAACGGTTTCTCCTGTTTTCAGATACCGGTCGCCGCCCAGGTCATAGTTCGTTAACTCCAGGGAAAAGTCGAATGGCTGCGCGACAGCGGACAGCACCTTCAAGCCTTCACGAACAACCTCCGGTCCGGTCCCATCGCCGGGCATAACCGCAATTTTATAACGCTTGGCCATACTCCCCTTGTCCTCCTTTTCTACACCAATAAAACGGCTGTTATATCCCAAAGGTCAGGCCGACGCAATCATTTTTCTTGTCGCACCGCAGTAATTTTCCATTATGGGCTGCTGAAGACGCGGCAGAGCCGGCGAAGGCAAGACAGCGGCCATTAATTATATGGATTTTCACGAATAATATAAGGCCGATACAACAGCGCATTAAAATAATCCGTGGCTCATCCGTATCAATCCGTGGCTACTGTATTTCCATAACAGAATCACGACTCGAACACGTCACTGCCCGGCTAAATCCGCAGGGCATCCACCTCAGCGGATGACATGGGACACACGTCCAGCATCATGGTATCTCCTCTTGACTGAACTTCGATTCCGGCCATGGCAGCGGCCGGACAATCACTGTATCGGGCACAGATCATGGCGGCCGGACGTATTTCCTCTTCCGTTACTGTCCCGGCCAGTAGTCCAACCGGGCCGGGACACGTAGTTGGACGCAGACATATATCCGCGGGCCTGGCCATGGATTCCAACACATTATTTTCATCCTGATTGCGTCCGACAATGAGCCTGGCTCGACCCACTCGAAAATGCCGCCCGATCTTTAACCGGGTAATATCGTCCGCGTTCTCCAGACCTTCATGCACCTTCAGTTCTTGCAGGCGTTTGGCAAAACCGGGATCAGTCAACCGGCATCCGCCGGCGGGCTGAGGATATTCCGTGATACCCAATTTCATTGCCAGCACGACCTGTGTCTTGCGACTGCGCCCTTCAATGGCGCATAATCGCTCGCGATCCACCCAGCCTCTCTTTTCCGGCTCGGTTTCCGGGAGCAATTGGGCGCTTAACGGTCTCAGCAGCCGATCCCCATAGCCGGACTCCCGCGCAATCAATTCCAGGGATTTGCGCGTCTGGGACATGGGCCGCTGGTTCAGAACCTCACCGGTGCTGATAAAATGACCGCCGCGCTCATCCATGATCTGGCCGGCGCGGTGGATCATGGCGATATGGCAGTCAATGCAGGGGTTCAACCCTGCTCCAAAGCCATGCGGCGGATGACGTACCAGGGCCACGATCGTGGGGGTGAATTCCTCCACAATCACGGGAATGTCCAGGCGCCGGGCCGTGGATTCCGCAGGCTCCGAACTGAAAAACACGCTCTGGAACACAACGGCCGTTATCTCGATTCCCTGAGACTGAAGAACACGTACGGCCAATTGACTGTCCAGTCCACCCGAGAAAAGACTCAACGCGCGGATCGGACGAGGTTTTCCCATGTCTGCTTCAGATGTCGTCATAGTGTCTGTCGCTGTGATAACTGTAACGGAATATAAAGTCCGGATCATGCACAATAAAGAACGTTCAACATCATCTTGAAATTCAATGTTGGGCGTTCAACGCTGAAGGTTATTCAGCGGCGCAGTCCCTCCCCTTACGTCATTCCTGCGTGAAATACTGGTGAAATACTGTGTTAATGCCTCAAACGTGGTAAATTTTTGCGTCGGCTGTTCGCCGCCGGGCGCGCCGATGCCGTACGAAACAAAGACGCTTTTTATACCGGCGCGGCGCGCCGCTTCCAAATCCGTGACATGGTCGCCAATCATCCAGGTTCGCGTGCGATCAACACGCGTGGAACGCAAGGTCGCAAGAACAGCTTCCGGGTGCGGTTTTAATTCTCGCACACTGTCGCCTCCCAGGACACTGGAAAAAAGCCCCGCCAGCTTGAAATACCGCAATAATTCACGACATGCTTCCACCGGCTTATTGCTGATCAAGGCCAGGATGTATCCAGCCGCATGAAGCTGATGCACGCCGTTCTCCACCCCCGGATAGAGGACGGTTTCATCATGCAGATGCCGGCAATAGCACTGATAATTGATCCGCACGGCCTCATCCAGATCAACAGGACTTGCCTGGGCACAGCGCTCTCGCGAAGCCTGGTGATCCTGCAAGGCACGGGCAACCAGATTGCGAATGCCGTTGCCGACATAGCCGGCCACGGTATCCACGGGCAGCGGCGCAAGGCCATAATGCCGGCGCATCAGATTGATGCCGGTGCATAAATCCCGGCGCGTATCCATCAGGGTCCCGTCCAGATCAAATATCAGCAAACCGGAGTTCATCAAATCGTCACCATGTCTTCCTACCCGCAGTCGCTGCAGTTCTGCCCCGCCTGCAACGCTGTAGCACTGCGGGCAGGCGAACTGCCGCTGCAAGATGCCCCTTACGAATTTTTGAACGGCTTATATTTGGCTTCATGATTCGATTGTAGTGACCGTTCGTTAGAACGGTTCTTGCCGTTCCGCCTTGCATGCAACCTGATGGGGAAAATGTTATTTTATCACGCTGGGAGTGGCGACTCGATTATAGCTAAAGGCCAATTGCCTGAAATCGCCCGGATAGATTTTTTCCAGTTTAACTTCCAACTCGGGAATAGATGCCGCGGTCCCATCCACGTAGCCCTGCAGGCGCTGGGCAAAACTTTCCAGGCGGGTCCGTAATCCGCCGTAACGGCATTCCAGCACTTCCAGTCCAAACGGCTTGTAGAGACTCAGCCAGCAGGATATCTTCCGTATCGCGGCAAGCCTGGTAGGCGGGCCACTGCAGGATCTGGGCCAGATGGGCCAGGGTTTGAATGCAGGGGAACATTTCAATCCCCAGTGTATCCGCGTAATCATCCAGGGCTTTCATTTCTTCCCGGGTATAGCGTCCGCGCAGATATCCGAAGAACGGCTCGCCCGGCACTTCGTACGTATCCTCGGCATAGAGAATCAGCGTATTATACCCCATGAGGGCCAGCCGGCGCATGAGCGTCCGCGCCGCCTCCGGCCGCAATACCCCATTACGCGACACATCCACCATGACGCCCAGACAATCCAATCGCGGCTGTTCGGTAAACTCACCGGGCTTCAGCCCGGCATGACACTCGCCCAGCAAACGGCCCAACGCGCGAAACGCATCAGTTTTCCGCCCATACCTGACAGTTACCTTGCTGTTATCTTTGGTTACCGCCAATCCGTCACCCGCCGCTGTCGCCGGCACAAATTCGATTTTACGCGCACAGGACGAGGTGTCGAACCGCTGGGCATAATCGCGCTGGATTTCAGTCAATCCCGAACGTAATTCCTCCGGACACGTGGTCACGTTCAGATTTAACCGGGCCATGATGTTTCCCCTCTTCTGATCAGTTTAATACTTGAACCCGCTGGCACCGATAAACTCCCGCAGGATGGATATGCCCGGCACTTCCAACTCCAGGACTTCAAGGAAATTGGAAAGAAATTCCTGCAGTCGGCGCGTTTCGGCATATTCCCGATCCGACGGCTTGACTTCCATCAGCAACGGCTCGATAATCGGCTTCAGAACCGCCAACTCATAGTCCAGCGCCGAATTGAACGTGGCATCCGCCAGGCTCTGGAATGGAAAAATCCATGTTTTTTCGCCGCGCCGGACGGACGGCCACATGCGCAAGGTTGCCAGCGCCGAATTACCGCGATAGGCATGGTCGCGTACCAGGCGGCGCATCAGACGATTGTCAGTGGTGGAGACACGATTATTGGCATCAATATTCAACTGCGTCAGAGCACTGATATAGATTTTATACTTATATCGCGCCGGTACCCGGGGTGTAAACCGCGGATTTAAACCGTGGATGCCTTCCACAATAATGATCTGATTGTCGCTGATGGCCAGCCGCTCACCGCGAAATTCCCGACGCTTTTTCTGGAAATTAAAATAGGGCATATCAATTTCCTTGCCCGCGATCAAACGAAGCAGGTGCCGATTGAACAGGTCAACGTCCACCGCCCGGATATGCTCATAATCCGGACGGCCGTTCTGATCGCGCGGCGTCCGCGCATCGTCCTTGTAATAATTATCCAGTGAAATCATAACCGGCTTCACCCCCTGCCCTTCCAGGTCCACCGCCAGCCGTTTGGAAAACGTTGTTTTACCCGCCGCCGACGGGCCGGCAATCAGGACGAGCCGGACACGCGGGCGCCGCGAGAAAATCCGGTCGGCGATGGACGCGATCTTCTTCTCATGGAAAGCTTCTTCCACCTTGATAAAATTTCGTATTTTCCCGCTGACGATCAGTTCATTCAGATTACCGACGTTATTAACACCAAGTACGCGGCCCCATTGCTTATGCTCCTGAAAAATCTGAAACAAATGGGGCTGATCCCGGAAAGGAACGACGCGCCGGGGACTTTCGCGATCCGGGAATTGCAGCACCAGTCCCGGCGGATAATGGATCAATTTGAAATACTTCAAAACACCGGTGCTGGGCGCCAGGGGCGTGTGCGCCACGTCACGGTAACCGTCACACTCATAGATCACAATCCTGGGCGGGTTGCGGAAGCGGAACAAGTTGACCTTGTCCGTGCGGCCGGTCTTGGCAAACAAAGTCAACGCTTCGACAAACGCCAGTTTTTGGCGGCGGATCGGCAAATCCTGACTGACCAGGCGGCGCATGGCATCTTGCAACTGCTGTACCTGCCGGCGGGTTATTGAGCGACGGGTTCTGCTTTCAAAGCGGCAGAAGAAACCGGTTCCCAGCGAGTGTTCAATGCACAACCTGGTTTTGGGCAGCAAGGCCGCCGCCGCCATGGAAAGCATGAACGCGAGCGAATTGCGATAAAGACGCATTCCCTGCGCATCCCGCATGGTCAGGAAACGGACGGCGCAATTCACATCCAACGGATATGACAACGACGACACGTCATTGTTGACAAGACAGCCGACGTAAGGCAGGCCATCCGGGGCCATCCGACTTGCCAGGAGGGCGCCGGCTTCTGTGCCGGCTTCACAGGTCACCGCAGCGCCAGCTTCCAATTTGACGGTAATTTTGCTCACAACATATAAATCACGCTTCCCAGCATGATTTATCAGGCTTTGCGACCGGCAACACCACGGGTGGCGCCGGTAATGGTCTTGGCTTTTTCACGCGGACGCAGGGAGCGGACCGCGCGGCCGGCGCGCCACATTTCGGAATTGCCCAAGGCGCCCAGCTCTTTGGCCAGCAGTTGTTGATAATTCGATTTTCCGCAGGAGGAAATGACCCGCGCGGTTTCCTTGCCGGTTTTCACGGCCTGGTAAAGGGCCTTGAATACGGGCAGCGCAGCTTGCTTGAATTTCGGCCGCCAATCCAGCGCGCCGCGCTGAGCGGTGGCCGAACAGTTGGAAAACATCCAGTCCATGCCGTTTTCATCCACCAGGCGGATCAGGCTCTGGGTCAATTCCTCGACCGTCTCATTAAACGCCTCGCTGGGTGAATGTCCATGCATGCGGAGCACGTCATACTGGGCTTCCATGACGCCCGCCAGGGCGCCCATAAGAATACCGCGCTCACCGGTCAAGTCGCTGTAAACCTCGTTTTCGAACGTTGTCGGGAACAGGTAGCCGGAACCGATCCCGATGCCGAGGGCCAGACAACGATCCTTGGCCCGCCCGGTGGCGTTCTGAAACACCGCGTAACTGGAATTAATGCCGGCGCCGGACAGGAAATTACGGCGTACCGACGTACCGGACCCCTTGGGCGCCACCATGATGACATCCACGTTTTTGGGAGGTATCACGCCGGTCTGCTTGCGGTAGACGATGGAAAAACCGTGGGAAAAATACAGCGCGTCGCCCCGGCTCAAATTAGCCTTGATTGTCGGCCAGACCTGCTTCTGCGCGGCATCGGAAATAAGGACCTGGATGATCGTGCCGCGCCGGACAGCCTCATCAATCTTGAACAGCGTTTTCCCGGGCACCCAACCGTCTTTACGGGCGCGATTCCAGTCACGCTTGAACCCCCTGGACTGGCCGATGATTACGCGGAACCCGTTATCCTTAAGATTCAAAGCCTGGGCAGGCCCCTGGACACCGTAGCCGATGATAGCGATGGTTTCATTACGTAAAACGCGCCGGGCTTTGGCCATTGAAAATTCATTGCGCATGACCACATTTTCCTTGGTACCGCCAAAATCGATAAGCGCCATGATATATCTCCTTATTGATCGGATTATTGCCATGAATCCCGCGCGGATTCATTAATAGCGTGGTTCATGGTAGGCTTTTGCTCCGTAAGGTCAATCAAAAAACCGGGGAGCAAATAGAATCTTCCGCTGCGCCTTCTATGCGATTTACGTGGATCTTTTTTCAAGGCGTTTGGTAAATACTTGCTGTTGAGCATGTTGCCGGAAGATTCTATCATGCCATAGGCAGATCCGCCTCTGGCGGGAAAGGCTTGCTCATGGCTACGCCGAAGCGCTACGCCCAGGCAAGTCGCAAGCCGAGAAGAAATATTGGCAGAAGCTACAAGGCGTCCCAGCGCAGAGCGCGGGAACTGTCGTTGAAACATGGGCGAAGAGTGAAGCACCCCGCGGCAAGCCGCGGGGCATCTTTGCGGAACCCTGCGAAGCCAAGAACGCCATTCATCCCTGTGGCAACCTACTTCGCCCGAGGGGCTACGAAGGTCAAGAGCCACAGGGCTTTCTGGCGAAGAAGGGTAAACTTCTCTGCCCAATCGCGATAGCGATTATGATAAAGCAACCGGAGACAGAGGTCTATGGCAGAAATGACGATCTTCATATTGTGCGGTATTCATCCGTCTCTTTGGTTGTGGCCAGAGGCTGCTTTAGGCGGTTACTCCTGTTTCGGCGACGAACGCTTCCACAACCGGCGAATCATCATCCGATAACGCGTCTTTGCCGAAAGTGTCCAGGTGAAATTGAATGGCGGATTTCACCTCGGTCAAGGCTTGTTCGTAAGTATCCCCCTCGGCTACTACAACGCCCTTTAAACCCAACGGATAGGCGACATAGCCGTCCGCATGCTTTTCAACGATAATTTTAATATGTTTCATAATTTAAATTATATCCATTCCCTGCCGACCAGTAAAGGCAAAATATCATTGCGAACCACGGATGAAATATGGATAATGATTATATTTCCAAAAAGTTTTTCCGGAAATATCGAATCGATGTTTAATCCGTGTGCATCAGTGGCTATGCATCCATGAAACTGACGGTCAATGGCAAGCCGGTATCAAAAGAAGCGGTGGAACTGGAATACCAGCGCCTGCTTAAGGCACTGCGCGCCCAGCTTGCCCCCAAGGAATTATCCCGGCGCTCCCATGCGCTTCAGCGCCAGGCGCTGGATCACGCCATCAGCCGGATGCTCCTGCTGAACGAGGCGCAACGACGCGCTATTCAGACACCGCCAGAGGAAATTGACCGGGCTGTTAATGATGTCATTCAAGCTTGCGGCGGCGCATCCGGGTTTCAGGCGCATCTGAACAAACTGGACTTATCGCGCGACACCCTGCGCCGGCAGATTCAGGAAGCGCGGCAGACGGAAAAACTGATTGAACAGATCACGGCCTCCTGTCCCCAGCCAACGGAGGATGAAGTGACGGCCTGTCTCAATGATCATGTCCACGAGTTCATCGGAAAGGACACGCCGCCGGAATCTCTTCCACCCCCTGATACGATCCGCAAGCACATCCGGGCGGCGCTGGCCGCCGCCCGTAAGAACCAAGAGCTCGCGGCCTTCATCGCCCGCCTGAAAAAAGACGCCGTGATTAAAGAATCGGAAACCGATTCATAAAGCTATTCTTGCCGCCCGTGATCGTACCCCAGCGGCTCCTCCGCCACCCGCCTTCGTTTTCGAACTTCCGTCTTCGCCGAATAAGTCGAGCTTCAACGGGCAGGCACGACATACCGCGTTGACGCCTCCCTGACATGGAACCCAATCTGTTTTTTCGGCGGGTCCGGCGGGGAGGAAGGAGAAGGGGGCGGAGCTTCCGGTAGAGGTCGCGTATCTTGTCATCATGCGCCCGCAGAACATTTTCGATCTGGAGCAGACGCTTCTCCATTGCAGATCGGCTAAGCAAGTGTGCCCGCATTCTGATAATCCCGTATTTCCCAAATAGGTTTGGCTATTCGATCTGAAAGAGGTATAATCTGACCTTATAAAATAAGGCTCTTGTCGATGTTGAGGTCAAGAAATACGGAGGATGCAATGGGTGAAAGCAGAAAAGATGGTTTGCGGGTGA
>CAYQNY010000015.1:17635-28429 GCA_964418925.1 uncultured Verrucomicrobiota bacterium | reverse complement strand
TGAAATAATGCCCGTGAAATCATCGTCAATACTGCATTTGAGCGTTTCTTTACAACGCCCGCAGGCACAACAGCCATGGATATCCATTGCTCCCAATTCCACTATTTCTGTTTCAAGACCGGCCTGTTCTTTCCGGGCCGCCTCAAGACATTGTTCCAAGGCATACAAGGTCGTTTGACCCTTACGTGGACTACAGTTTATTCCCAGTATTTTCATTATTCGCAAATTCCTTTATCTGGCCGCGCTTGGGTCGGCGCCTGACACAGGACAATATCCGCGCGCCCCGAGCTTTCGCGCTGTTTTCTCATCTATCGTATCCTGCCAACCGTTGCGCGTGGTTATGATACAGTCAAACTTGGCCGTGTATGGCTTGATATCCAGAAGCGGCGTACCGTCTAAAATATCAACATCCTGCAGGCGCAATGCTGTTTTCTCGATTTTCAAGAGACGCACCACGCTCAAGCCAATGGGATTCGGACGGCAGGGCGCGCGCGTGGCAAAAAGACCCCGGTCAACATCTTGCAGGAACGGCTTAACCGTCAGCTTCGCGGACCCTGCCCGGTGAAAGTGATAGATCAGGTAAAGGTGCGAAAAACCCTCCAGATCGCGCAGGCCTTCCGCGAACTCCGGAAAAATTTCGGCTTTCCCCTCGCAGCCCTGGGCATAGGCCGGTTGAATAGGCGTCTTGCCTGCTTCAAGGTGGTCACTGTGGATAAAGCCAATGGGATTGTAACAAACCGTATTATCCATATTTATTAGCCTCCCACATGCTTGACCGCCACATAGTACGTTTCATGATCTTTCTCTTGAATTCGAACAGCGCCGGTCCGCGTGAGTTTCCCCAGATACTTGGCAAGTTCATTCAAATGCATGCCGAACACGTCGGCAATCTGACGAGCCGTACACGGCCGGCGGCGTAACATGGCCCGAATTGTAGTTTCGTTGGCAGCGATGTCTGCCGACTTGCCGGACGGAAATTCCGCGATAATCTTGGCTTTTGGATAAAAAAGACCTGCCAGGGCTTGCATCTGTTTACGCGGAACCGCCACGGCGAAATCCTCGGCCGGCGGCCGCACCGCCGTGTTGATGTGAATCTCGTCCGGCCTTATCGTCTTGACCAGCGCCGCAATCCGTTTCACGTCGCGCGGGATGGAATTCATGCCCCACAGGAGGAATACCTCAATCCAGAGCTTACCCTGAAATTCATCCCGAAAAGCGCGATATCCATCCACAATCCGATTGAACCTTAAATCGGCATGCGGCCGGTTGATATGCTCAAACGAGAACTGATCCCAGGCGCTGAGTGACAGCTTGACGATATCAGCCCGCCTGGCGGCTGCGCGGACTGCGGGCATCCAGAACAGCGTGCCGTTGGACAGCAACACCGCCGGAAACGGCGTCCGCTCCCGAATAAAACTCAACACTTTATCGAAACGAGAGTGGAGCGTGGGTTCTCCCGACCCGGAAAGGGTTATGTAATCCGTTTTGCCCCCGTTCCTGATCCAGTCGTGAATTTCCATGGTGACAGCCTTCACGGGCACATAAACGCGGCGTTGCATGGTTTTGTTCGTGGTGTGTCCCAACTGACAGAAAACGCAGTCGAGCGTACAAGTCTTATGCGGCGTAAGATCTACGCCCAGCGATCGTCCCAGCCGCCGCGAAGGCACCGGCCCGAAAAGATATTTGTATGCTTGAGTCATAGGAATTTCCCGCCAGCTTGTCCGGCGTAGCTTCAGCGAAGACGGAAGGCGGATCCGCCTTCGGCGGACAATGTTACACAAAGTGTCATTCCGAGCATAGCGAGGAAACTCTGCCGTATTGAGATCAATACGGACGAGATCCCTTCGACAAGCTCAGGGCAGGCTCTTCACTTCGTTCAGGATGACAGACGTGTATTAGGAATAAAATTGCCCCGCTTGGTGGGGCTAATTAATTGCGTCATTGTTACTGTTCGCGCGTCATGGCTGCGCCACAACCGGGGCATTTTACCTGCGTACAGGGAACGCCTTGCTGATGCGACACTTTTTTACCACAGCCGGGACATACACAGTTTCCGCCGGCGCCAAGGCTAAAGCCGCCCATACGACCGCGTCCTTGACCGCTGCCCACCTGTCCTGAGCCTGTCGAACGGATTCCGGCTCCACCCATTCCACGACCGGTTCGGGGTCCTTGTCCCATGGGTCCTGTTCCATCTCCTCTAGGCATAACTCACCTCCATTGTTTTGGTTTGCGTTGTTCGCTTGCTGGTGTTTGTCGCGCGCGGCGCATGTACGGGTGCGATTTGAAGCACATTGCTGCCTTCCGGATAACCAATATCCCTCGCGATCACCGCGCATTTTACTTTGGTGATAAAGACATACGTCCGGTCCTGGCGTCCGCCCAACGATTCGTAATTGCCCTGGCCTTTCGCAATCACCAAGTCGCTTTTTTCAAATGTCGTCCTGAATTCCTCCGAACAGCGTTCAAGAATGACTCCCGGGGTACGGTCTCCGGTATCAATGAGCGGACAAATCTGGTCGATGCCGGCCGTTGCGGCATCCCACCGGGTCGCGTCGTTCAGGATCGGTCCGCCGCGCACGGCATAGGTCACTTTTTCGTGCGGTAGTTGCTTCAGGAGACTACGATCGAAAAAACATTCGCCCGCATTGTCGCCGATGAATAGAATCGTCTTTGCTTCCGCAACAACCGCTTTGAACTGTGACAATGGGGATCCCACAATCGGTTGGGCCAGGGTATCGTTGATGATCCGTGCCAAAGCGGACTGCGATGACGGAGCGGTTGAACAGGCGCCATAATCAATGATGTTGCCGGCAATCGCCAGGCTCACTGCCGTTGCCATGGGGTCCGACGCCAATGCCATGTAATCAGACAGCATCGGCAGGCACGAACGGCAAATGTTGTTGGATATCCGTTTGACGGCCCGATACGGATCATCAATCCCGGAGATTGATCGCACTAGCTTGTGTATTTCCACCGCCATTTCCACCGGACAATGGTTGCGAGGAAAAGAAACAATTTTTTCACGCACAGCCGCCAGCAGTCGATCCGTGTCATCAGCGGCCAGCGCCGCCATGGCACAGGCATCAGCGGCTTGCCGCTCAAAGCATTTGAGGCATTGTTCGTATGTTTTCATTACCGGCTATACTGGCCATTTTCTGGCGGCGTATTTCCGCCAACGAAAGAGCTCTTGTTTCACAGTAACTTCTGGGCGCCGCTATAAACCTCATCCACGGTCAGCGCGGCGGCCGCGTGACCCGGATGTTGGGACGGATTCCATTTCTTCATGTCTTCGTAAATGGTCCCGGACCGATGATACACGATCCGACCTTTGACCTGAAAAGCCTGGTTGTCTTTCGTCATGAAGAGGATGGCCCCCTGGCTTCCCTGTATAATATTCCGCTTGGTTTTGTCAAAGAAATTATCGGCCACAACCAGCGTGTCGTTGCCGAACTTGCCGACACACGTGACATAGATGGCATTCGGCCGGCCGTTCTGATCAACAGTGGCTAGAATGACGGGTCCAATTCGATTATTCCAAGCTGCGCTGACGTTTTGTGGTAAATCCGGCATAATGGTTTCCTTTTAAAATTCCAGTATATCAAACCCTGACAGCCCGGCCCTGCATCCGTATGGATGCAGAGCCAGCTGTATTTTCGCGGGCGCGTTTATTCCGTCGTCTTTTCCGTTTCCAGTTCCTGGAGACGCTTCCGGACATCACCCAGCGCGGTCTCAAACTGTTCCGCCTGGCCTTGCAGCATATCCAGTTCCTGTTTCTTTGTCGGCGCGGCGGCATACGGAGTTCCGTACGGTGCAGCGGCGGAAGGCATAGCAGCGTACGGAGTTCCGTACGGCACACCGGCTTGCGCCCAGCCGCGGCCCCAGCCACGGCCTCCGCCACCCCCGAATCCGCGTCCGCGTCCAAATCCCATCCCGAACCCGCGTCCGGGGATCGGATTCGTATAACCGGGCATTCCGTTTCCCGCGCAGAATCCCGCCGCACGACCTGTCATCGGTCCCATTCCCGCTGGTCCTGTTCCATCTCCTCTTGGCATGACTGCCTCCTTCCTTGTGTTGTGGTTGCTGTTGTTTAATTTCATGCGCACGGGAATCCCATGGATTCCCGCAAACCCACTGCCCACCGACGAATCGCGCTCGTCCGTTTGGAAAATGCAAAAGCCTTTACTGCGGCCCGTCATCGGTCCTTGCCCCAACGGTCCTGTTCCATCTCCTCCTGGCATGCCACGTTCCTCGATTAATTCGCTACCATCCGTACCCGGGATAAAGACCCATCCAGGCTCGACCCCGTCCTCGACCGCGGCCCCAGCCTAGGCCAAAACCCCTACCGCGTCCAATGCCCCGTCCAAATCGCGGAACAGCTCCGTAACCGGCCGCCAAAGTCGGACGATACGCATAACCGTAGGCGGCTCCGAACCCGCGTCCGGGAACCGGATTCATATAACCGGGCATTCCGTTTCCCGCGCAAAAACCCGCCGCGCGGCCTGTCATCGGTCCCATTCCCATCGGTCCTGTTCCATCTCCTCCTGGCATAACTGCCTCCTTCCTTGTGTTACGATTTCCGTAAAATGCGGAAATCATACTCAGGCCCAATGCCCTTCAACACTCGCGGCCGTAACTGCCGCCAATTCACCGGCCTGGAACCGGCGTATCGCTTCAGCGACTGTTCCGTCCGGACACAAATACACTTTTATCCCCGCGGCGCTCAGAGTCCTGAACGCCTTGGGACCGACGTTGCCCGAGATCACTGCCTCGGCCCCCAGCCGCGCGACGGTCTCCGCCGCCTGAATGCCCGCGCCTTGCGCGGCATTCAGATTCTGCGTGTTATCATGGACCGTTGTTTCATTGGTGTCGGTATTCACCAGAATGAAGTAACGCGCCCGGCCAAAACGCGGGTCCACTGGCATATCAAGCGACTCGCCACGAACTGTTACAATTACTTGCATGGATACTTCCTTTAATATCTTGCGGTTCTGGTCGGTCCGAAAAATGCGTTCCGTCCTCTTCCGCCGCGCATCCATCTGCGCCCTCTTCCACAACACCCGGGCATAGCCAAAGCCCGATTCGGCAATGATCCTGCAAGATAGGCGGCCAGCACCTCTTCAACCGTTCCCGAAATAAACGGTATAACCCGGATGCCTTTTGCGGCCAGTAATCCGGCCAGCGGCTCGGAAATTGCCCCGCAAATAAGGATTTCAGGTTTCAGTTCCTCCAGGCGGGCGGCCTGCTGCCATGGGTTCACACCGGGAAGCGTTGCTTCACGCCGTGTCAGGATTTTTCCTTCTTGAATATCGAGAAGCAGTATCTGCCGGGCCACATCGAACACCGGTGAAATCCTTTCATTCCATACTGCCAGGGCTATTCTCATCGCCTTCTTTATATAGCAAGATGCATGCCAATATGGATTAATATTATCCCGCAATTCATAAGTTATTGTCTATAAAAATGTTATGTTGTGAATAATGGCGGCGACGAGTTTTTGAAGAGTAGCGGAAATGCTACTGATCGCATTGCCGGCAGTCGCATTATTGCGACTATTTATGGATTTGTTTTTCCAGCATTTTTTTGTTGACATGTTCGGGGTAATATGTTTGACTGATCCAACTTTTACGGAATGAGGAAAAAATTGTCTAAAATGCACAATTCATCGGCGCTTACACCGACGCTCGAGGATTACCTCGAGACCATGGCGCGCTTGATCGTGGCCAAAGGCTCTGCCCGTGTGCGCGATATTGCCGCGGCGCTCTCCGTGCATAAGTCCACTGTGACCACTGCCCTGCAGAGCCTTGGCAAAAAAAAACTTATAAGCTACAGTCCCTATGAGAAGGCCACATTGACGGTCCTTGGCCGGGATGTTGCCCGGCAAATCGTGCGCCAACACGAAGTTGTGAGCCGCTTTCTCTCCGAGGTATTGTCCGTACCGAAAGATGTAGCCGAACAGAATGCATGCCGGATTGAACACGCCATAGACCGGGAGGTTTTTGATCGGCTCTTGCGCTTCGTTGAATTTGTCAAGGAATGTCCCCGCGGCGGCAAAAGGTGGATCCGCGGATTCGCCCATTCCTGCGAGGAAGGACTTGAACATCAAAAATGTGAGCGTTGCCTTGAGCTTTGCCTTGACGAGTTCAGGAGCAAGTCGCGCGAGCAAAAACACCAACAAACCAAGGAGAAAAATGTGAACGCCATCACATTGGATCAGTTGAAACCCGGACAGAAAGGAAGAATTAAACGTGTCGAAAAGGCGGGGCCGGTCATCCGCAGAATAATCGACATGGGAATAATCAAGGGGACGCCCATTGAAGTTATAAAAGTCGCGCCATTGGGTGATCCGATTGAAGTTAAAGTAAAGGGATACAACCTCTCGCTCCGCAAAGAAGAAGCGGCCAATATCACGGTGGAGAGTAAGACAGATAGGCGAATAATTACCTATGACAAATGAGAGTCAGAGGAGTCTGGAAATACCGCTGACCGTGCTCGGGTCGGGCGGCCGGGCGATCGTAGCCTCCCTGCATGGCGGGCATAACTTCAACCGGCGCCTCGCCGCCATGGGCATTTATCCGGGGACAGAAATAACGCTGATCCGCAGCAACGGCCCGTTGATGGTAGAGGTCCGCGGGGTACGGTATATTATCGGCCGGGGCGTGGCTCACCGGGTAATGGTGAGCGCCATGACGTAGTATTGTTTTTTTTGGTTATAATGTTTGACTCTTCCAACATATCAGGAAAGGAAAATAGATAATGAGCGCGAACAAACCCCAGCAACCCGGCATGAGAAACGTTACGGTTGCCCTTGCCGGCAACCCCAATGCGGGTAAAACCACGATCTTCAATAACCTGACAGGGGCGCGGCAGCATGTTGGAAACTATCCGGGTGTTACGGTCGAAAAAAAGTCAGGTCGGTTCAGCCATGAAAAATGCGACATCCAGGTAACTGATCTTCCGGGCACTTATAGCCTGACAGCCTACAGCCTGGAGGAGACGGTGGCGCGAAACTTTGTGATCAATGAGAAACCAGACGTGGTTGTGGATATCATTGATGCCTCCAATCTCGAACGGAATCTCTACCTGGCGACTCAATTCATGGAACTTGGTATCCCGCTTATTCTTGCCTTCAACATGAGCGATTTGGCAGCTGCGCGGGGATACGTCATTGACATCGGTCTGCTTTCAAGGCTGATGGGTGTTACCATCATTGAGACGGTCGGCCACAAAGGTAAAGGCATGCAGAAACTTAAAGACGCCATTGTCAGCACAGCCGCAAGCCGGGCGGACAAAAGGCCGGCCGTGGTATTGTACGGCAAGGATATCGAACAAGAAGTTGAGGGTCTGATTCCACTGATCAGGAAAACAGTGTCGGTTGCCTCGGCGCTGGAAACGCGCTGGCTCGCCGTGAAACTGCTGGAAGACGATAAGGAAGTCCGCGAGAAAGTGGCGGAGCGGGGCGCGACGCCCGGCGTGTCCGCTCTTCTGGCGACTGTTCAGACCGCGAGAGACCGCGTTGAAAAGCGCTGTGGCGATACGGCGGAAATTGTCATTGCCGAGGAACGTTACGGCTTTATTTCCGGCGCTTGTCAGGAAGCGGTAAAATCCACGGTGGAAACCCGCCACTCAACGTCCGACCGCATTGACAGAATAATCACCAACCGCGTGCTCGGCATCCCCATATTTCTCGGACTCATGTACCTTGTGTTTAAACTGACCTTTGCGCTCGGCGCGCCGCTGATGGGATGGATCGAGAGTTTTTTCGGCTGGCTTGGCGAAACAACGGCTTCTTTATGGCCTTCAGTTTGGCCGGGCGCTTTACAATCCCTGCTGGTTGACGGGGTGATCGGCGGCGTGGGCGGCGTGCTTGTGTTCCTGCCCAACATTCTTCTGCTGTTCATGGCGATTGCCATCCTTGAAGATTCCGGATACATGGCGCGGGCCGCCTTCATCATGGATCGTCTGATGCACAAAATAGGCCTGCACGGCAAGAGCTTTATTCCAATGCTCATCGGGTTCGGCTGTACGGTTCCCGCAATCATGGCTACCCGGACCCTGGAAACCAGACGCGACCGCTTGACCACTATTCTGGTTCTGCCGCTCATAAGCTGCGGCGCCAGGCTTCCCATCTACATGCTGTTCATTCCGGCGTTCTTTCCAGAGTTGTGGCAGGCGCCGATGCTGTGGCTCTTCTACTTGATTGGAATCGTCACGGCCATTGTGTCGGCAAAATTTCTTCGTTCCACATTATTCAAGGGCGAAATTGCCCCGTTTGTCATGGAACTGCCTCCCTATCGGATGCCCACATGGCGCGGAACCTTTACCCATATGTGGGAACGCGGCTGGTTTTTTCTGAGGAAGGCCGGCACGATTATCGTCGGCATTTCCATCCTGCTGTGGGTTTTGACAAGCTACCCCCAACCGCCTGCGAACCGGCTGGCAAGGCTCCCTGAAAACGAGGCGCGGAATGCGGCGCTGTCCTATTCCATTGCCGGCCGCATAGGACATGCGCTGGAACCGATCATGCGGCCCATCGGGTTTGACTGGAAAACCAGCACGGCCATGATCGGCGCCTTTGCCGCCAAAGAAGTATTTGTGGCTCAACTCGGCATCGTGCACTCCCTGGGCGAGACCGACGAGGAATCCGAACCGCTGCGTGAGGTTTTGCGGCGGGAGCACACGCCTTTGCAGGCTTTCTGTATCATGCTTTTCTGCCTTATCAGCGTTCCCTGCATGGTGACCATCGCGACGACCTGGAAAGAGACCGGATCTTGGCGCTGGGCCGCATTACAGATGATCGGACTGACAGTATTGGCTTATGTGCTGACATGGATCGTCTATCAAGGCGGCCGGCTGGCAGGCCTTGGCATGGGAGCGTAAGCGATGATACTCAGAGAAAATTACCTATGACTGTGCACGAGGCATTGATTTATAGCACGGATGAATTGTGCCGCCGAGTCAGGGATCATCATGATCTCCTGAATCAGGCAATGCGGGGAGGTGATGCGCCGTTAAGAATGGATGAGAGACTGCTTCTGGACTGCCCGCACAAGCGACGATTTCAAGAAACGCTCCTGGAAATCATTGAAGTCCTGGAAGTGTCAAAGAAAGCTTTCAAGTCCAAACAGCTTGAGACATTGCGGAAAAAGTTGATCGGGGTCTTGGCGGAAATCGCGTAGACCCGGGAAATAAAAAAACAGGTCCTACGGCCCGGCGCGTGGAGCCGGGAAGTGAGGGCGTGATGAGCATCGGCGGTATACGTCGAGAGCTTGTCACGCCCTTTTTGTTTGTCCACGCGAAAAAAGAAAGGGAAAGAGCCATGACAAAACTTGAAACAGTAACGGCAACAGCAAGTTTACTGATTTTGCTTGCAACCGGAGCGGCATTCGCCGAAGAAGCCGGGGTGTCGAGAGGCGAAATAGACGCAATGAAGAACCGGCTTGAACAGCTTGAGGAAATTCTCAACCAGCGGGTAGACGTTATTGAGGAGAAATGGCGGGCGATGGACAGGCAGATCACGGATAAGCCTCGTCTGAAGAAGGCGCCCGGACCGGAAATAGAAGCGAAGATGTGGTTCGAAAAGCTCGAAATGGGGATCGGCGGAACCGGCATTCTCCAGGGATCGGCGGGGGCTTCTGAAAAGAACGTTAATGACGGTTCCATGTCGTTCGACCTGGAATTGACGGCGCCGATTGCACAGCACGGCAGGGCTTTTGCTCACCTTGAAGCGGGAAACGGAGATGGCGTTGATGGTGACATCCCCACCCTGTCCGGGTTCAACGACGATGCGGACGATGATATGAATGCCCGGCTGACGGAGCTGTGGTATGAGTACTATGGGTTCGGAGAGTGTCTGCGGCTTCGCGGCGGCAAAGTTGATCTGACAGCAGTTTTTGATGCCAACGAAGTAGCCAACGATGAGACTACCCAGTTCCTTTCCGGCGGATTTGTCAACAACCTTGCCGTGGAATTCCCGGACGACAACGGCTGCGGGGCAATGCTATGGGCGTCGCCGCAGGACTTCTGGAATATCGGCCTTGGGGCCGCCGACGCTGATGCGGACTGGGGCAACGTGTTTGATGACATCTTCTCGATATTGGAACTGGATTTCAGGCCGACATTCAATGAACGGCCAGGGAATTACAGAGTCTACGGATGGATCAATGCCAGGGATCACGAAGACCTCAAGAACCCAACCCGTACGACAGAAAACAATTATGGATTCGGCTTATCCTTTGACCAGGCACTCGTTGAGACGGTGTCTGCGTTTGCCCGGTACGGATGGCAGAGAGGCCGGGTTTCGCAGGTTGAGCATGCATGGAGTGTCGGCCTGCAGTGTTCCGGACAGTTCTATGGTCGCAAGGATGATGCTTTGGGCCTGGCATACGGGATGGCCATCATCGGAAGCGATTACAGCAATGTTGACCGGACAAACGGAATTAATACCGGCAATGAACATCATGTGGAAGCCTACTATAATTTTAAGGCCGGCAAATATCTGAATATCTCGCCGGACATCCAGTGGATCAGGAATCCAAATGGCGACAGGGATAATGATGACGTCTGGGTATTCGGCATGCGAGCACAACTGTCTTTTTAGTCGGGCAGGACAATGCCCAGCCGCTTGATCTTGCGGAAGAGAGTGCTTTTGTGCATGCCGAGTTCGCGGGCAGTCGCCAGGCGGTTGAAATTATTGCGCCGCAGCGCCTCACGGATGGTATGCGCTTCAACAGCACGGACTGTGAATCGCATGTCGGCCGGCGCGGCAGCAGCGGCCGGCGCGGCAGCAGCGGCCGG
>CAYQNY010000015.1:0-17535 GCA_964418925.1 uncultured Verrucomicrobiota bacterium | reverse complement strand
TGAATCGCATGTCGGCCGGCGCGGCAGCAGCGGCCGGCGCGGCAGCAGCGGCCGGTGCTTGTCCCGTGAACTCGGTGGGCAGGCGGCGCAGATCAATATATCCCCCGCTGGACAACACAAAGGCGTGTTCAATGAGGTTCTCAAGCTCACGCACGTTCCCCGGATAATCATGGGCCATCAGCAGGGCCATCACGTCCGGGCTGACACCGACAACGGACTTGTTCTGCAAGCGGTTGAACCGGGCGATAAAATGCTCAACCAGCAGAGGAATGTCTTCCTTACGCTTGCGCAGGGGCGGCAGTTCGAGTTTCACGACATTGATGCGATAGAACAGATCCTGTCGGAATACGCCTTTTTTAACCTGATGTGACAAGTCTCGGTTCGTGGCAACAATGACCCGCGCCGGGGTGCTGACGGTCCGGATGGAACCCAGAGGCTCAAACGTTTTTTCCTGCAAAACCCGCAACAGCCGTATCTGGAGCGCCGCGCTTACTTCGCCGATCTCGTCGAGGAAAATTGTTCCGCCCTCTGCCAGGGCGAAGCGGCCGGGCTTGTCTTTCTGCGCTCCTGTGAATGCTCCGGCCTTGTAACCGAAAAGCTCCGACTCCAGCAAGGTGTCCGGCAGGGCGCCGCAACTGACGGCCACAAAAGGGCTTTGGCGCCGGGGTCCCACGGAGTGAATGGCGTGGGCCAGCAGTTCTTTGCCCGTGCCTGTTTCACCTTGGATTAATATCGTGCTGTCGCTGGCCGCAATCTGCGGCAGGGTGTCAAATATCCGGCGCATGGACGGACTGCGGCTGACCAGGTCGCCCATATCAAAGCGCCCTTCCAATTCCTTGCGGAGTTCCTCCACCAGGCTCAGATCGCGGAAGGTTTCCGCACCACCGATGACACGTCCCTGGCCATCGCGCAACATTGCCGTGGACACACTGATCGGAATGCGTCGTCCGGCGGCATTCACAATGAAAGCGGCTTTATTGACGACGGGCTTGCCGGATGCCAATGTTTTTCGCAAGGCGCAATCGGTCTCGCACATGCTGGCGCGGAATACCTCGGCACAAGGCCGGCCGACGGCTTCCGCGCGGGGAATGCCCGTGATCTCCTCAGCGGCGCGATTGAAAGACATAATTCGCCAGTCGCGGTCAACGGTGAACACACCGTCGGAAATGCTTTCCAGAATAGCATATATCGCGGCAGTCTCTTTTTCCGTTGTGATCTTTGGCAGATTACGTTTCATTATTTTGATTGCAATCCCGCGGCAACCTGGCTGGTGTAGGCCAGAATGCCCCGGGCTATCCCGGCAGCAATCCGGTCACGGTATGTTCTTTGCAGGATCTTTCTCTCTTCAATCTTGTTCGATACAAAGCCGCATTCAACCAGGATCGCCGGGCAGGGAGCGCTCTGCAGAACGTCAAACCGGGCACGCCGGATTCCGCGATCCGCGCCTTTGGATTGCGCCAGCAATTCCTTCTGGACATAGTAAGCCAACAACGTGTTCGCCTGGTCGTATTTGTTCCCCGGATAGAACTTACTGTCATTATTTCCCGCCGTGGATGGCTGACCCGCGGGGGGCAGTGCGTAAGTCTCAATGCCGGTAGCCGTAGTATTATGCGCGGAGTTGAGATGGATACTCACAAAAACATCCGCGCCCCATTCCCTGGCTTTAATGGTTCGGGCGGAAAGGCTTAACGTCGAATCCCGCTCGCGTGTCAGTTGCACGGTTAAGCCGGAAGCCCGTAATTTTGTCCGCACACGCTTGGCAATATCCAGGACCGCTTTTTTCTCATACACATTCCGCCGACCGACAGCGCCGGTATCCTTTCCGCCATGACCCGGATCCAGCACCACGGTGGAAAACCTGACGCCGGCCAGCGCCTGGTTCGGCCTTAACAACGGATCAATGACCTTGGTTACATCCGCCCGGGTAAGTGTCCAATGGTCTCCTTCCTTTACCAGGGGACGATTCAGCCAGAGCAGGATTCCGTTAAAGAGCAACCGACGGCTATTGGTCTTGAACACCATGGTCGTGTAGCGGCTCTTAAGCGTTATTTTGTCACCTGCCCGGGATGGCGACGGAAAACCATATCTCGCTCCCATATCCTTAAGTAACGCGCGGCTGGCCGGGCCGGAAACGCCGGCCGCAGAGGATCCCATGTATAATACCAGCGCCAGGAGAATAATTTGTTTAGTCATGAATATATCCGGTCAGGGATTGGCGCGGAGTCTCAATCGCGCCGGGGCCTTTCCATCCTGTGAATTCAAGATATACTTTTGATCGATCATGGAAAAACACTCTGAAATGAATTCAAGCCACAGTCGATGTCTGATCTGCGCCGGAACTCCGCGATAGGCGGAAAGCTGCTTCAGAAAGCGCTGCGCCTCGCCCTCAGCATCGGCCGTGACTTTCTGTTTATAAGCATGAGCTTCCTCTATGATATGATGGGTTTTACCTTTGGCCTCTAGAAGTTTTTCGTTTTGATAGGACTCGGCTTCGTTAAACAATCGTTGCTGGTCTATTTTCGCGTTAACCACGTCATCAAAATAATCTTGGACCTTACGAGGCGGTAAAACCTCGATTAATTCAACATAGGAAACATCAATGCCCAAGTTCAACTGTTCAAGATTCTGGTTGATCATGCGGCGAACTTTGTTTTCGATTTCTTGTTTCCTGTAGGTCAGAATCTGCTCCACCGGCAATGTGACAAGGACGTACATCATGGCATTACAGGCCATATCACGCAATATCTTGTCCGGCTGCCGGGTTTTAAACAGATAACACGCCGGATCAGAGATAATATACTGAATGACAAAACTGACATTAAGGATGTTGTTGTCTCCCGAGACGCAATAAGGTTCAAGCCCTGTTAAAAGAAAAAACGTTTCTGATTTCTCATTTTCTTTTGAAAATGAATCAATGAAAATTCGGCGAATCTCGCGAATCGGGACTTTACTCACTTTATCAATCGGCCATGGGAGGGCATAATGAATTCCTGGTGGAACCGAGCTGTCTATCACCTTTCCAAAGCGCTGCAAAACGCCGAGTTGATTCTGGGAAATGGAAAATATTCCTGACCCGATATAAATGGCCAAGAGAAAAAGGCATACGAATCCCATGAAACGATATACGTCCGCCAGACTGTTTTTAATCTGGGATTTGCCCGGATTGTCCTTCATTTTGCCTTTCCCCCATCAGGCTCTTTGAGATATTTAAATAGAGGGGACTCTGTTGATAAAATCAGCGTAGTTCTTTGGCTCAGAATCTGGCGGTAAGCATCCAGGGACTTGATAAACTCAAAAAAATCAGGATCCTGTTTGAAGGCCTTAGCGTAAATGGTCATCGCCTCTTTGTCACCTTCGCCTTTAATAATTTCGGCAGCTCTGTACGCTTCGGCCATGATACGAGCGGCTTCACGGTCGGTCTTCGCATGTATTTTGGTGGACTCCTCGCGCCCTTCCGCCCGAAATCGAATAGCTTCTTTATTGCGCTCAGCCTGCATTCGCTTATAAACCGCCTCAGCAACAATCGAGGGGTAATTGATGCGACTGATCCCCACTGCCACAATCTCGATGCCATACTTCTGCCGCGCCTTTTCATTGCAATTGGCGAAAATTCGACGCTCTATTTCCGAGAGCTTCACTGCGTTGGTATCCGTATTGATAACATTATCGATCGTGTAGTCGCCTAAAACACTCCCAAGCTGGGAACTAACCATATCACCGGTCTTCTGGGCAGCGATATCGGCTGTAGCCACTGCCTGAAAAAACAAAAGAGGATCGGCGATCCGCCAGCACACATAACAGATCAAAATCAACGGGTTCTTGTCGCCAAGCAGCAATTGAATCGGCTGGGTTTTGAAAGTGTTCACCCGCTTGTTAAACCGGTTAACAGTCTGTAAAAATCCCGGTCTTTTGCAATAAAGACCGGGTAAAGCAATGGTTCTCACCGGTTTGCCGAACTGGGTGACAATGACATAGTCGGTTTCGTTCACGATAAATAAGCTGAAGATAAGGCCGACTAATCCCAGCAACAGAACCATGATAAGACATATTTTAATTCTCATTTTACAGACTCCCAACGCGGCGCCTGGCCGCAGCCAAAGTAATTTATGAACTTATGACGGCATGAAATACTCAATGAAAATTCCCGCGCCGCGTTGTCCAAGGTCGATCTAAGAACTTAAAGCGACTCTCAAATTCACAAGACGGCGTCACTCTGTTATCCTGTCAGTCACACTTATGAAAAAGCTTTTTGCTGATAATCATTTATCCGTTTTTGCTCCGCAAAAAAATGCTTAGATTCTACAAAGTAGAATCTAATACTCCTCGGATGCATTCATGCCAAAAAACTCCTCAAACCCGATCCACAATTCCGGGACGCCGGCCGAGGGATCAAGCAGAATTTTCCGGTTCTGTGCCAGCGCATCATTCATGGCATCTAAATACAGCCGTTTCCGTGTTATGGACTTTGCATCCTGATAGGCAGCCAGGCGCGACAGAAAACGCGCCGTCTGTCCCGCGGCGGCTTGACGCTTCTCAATGGAATAAGCAGCGGCTTCGTCCTTCTGCTTGACAGCATCACCCCGCGCAGAGGGAATCGCTCTATTCTGATAACCCTGGGCGTTGTTAATAATCTGCTGCTTTTCCTGAAAAGCGGCTATCACCTGTTCAAATGCCGGCGCTATCGGGATCGGCGGATGAATGTCTTTGAGATATACATCAACGATTTCAATTCCACAGCCGAGACGGTTCAGCTCGGCTTGAAGCAAACAGGCAATATCAATTTCCAATTGCTTCCGGTAAGTGGTGGCGATTTCATAAAAAGGTTTTGTGACGAAAACGCCTGAAATGGTCCGATTCGCAACATTCTTGATCAACTCGTCTGGAAATTGATGGCGATAAATGTATTTAAAAACATCTTTAACAATATAATTGACTACCACATAGGGGTAAAAAAAACCGTTATCCGCTGAAAGGAAGGGCGCCTCATGCGCGTGTTCCCGTGTCCATAAAAGGGCATAAATGTTCTCGCCCTCAATGATTCCAATGCTAACGGTGCGGACGGTCTTTGAATCCACCTTGATCACCTTGTCAATAGGCCATGGAAGTTTGAGATGGAGCCCCGGCGGAACGCTTTGTCCATAATGCAACGGCCGGCCAAAACGTTCGACAATGGCTTCCTGCGCCGGATTGACAATGTAAACGCAATTCATGGCCAAAAACCATACTCCCACCAATACGGCGCCCCCCAGCGCGTATCTCGTCATTTTGATCATGATTTGAAAACCCGGCCGGCCCAGATTGAATTTAGTATCCAGCGTATTGGCCATGGCTTTCCATGCCGTCGGCTTCAGAATTGAAGCTAGGATGGCATGAAAGCGATATTGGTAAACCGGCCGGCTGTCTTTCTTCCAGGGCAAAGCAACCGAATTTACAACCAGTTCAAACGCAATGGAAAAAATAAACAGACCAATCAGCAAAGCTACAAGACGATCTACATTCACTCCAACGGTGTAAAGCAGGAGCGACAATCCGGTGAACAGAGATGCAATCATATCCGCCTTGGAATGCATCCCGTCAGCCAACAAACCCATGGAGTTCTCCAATTGTCCAATACAGGTCTCGTAACGATATATCCCGTATGAACAGAAGGAAAACAGCAGAAACACGATCCCCACAACCAGCGAATTCGACAAGCCAATCGTAGAAGGCCTGGCCGCCTTGATGAAAATCAACACCGATACGATCATGAGAAAAAGTCCGATCCCGAAAGCAATTTTCAGCTCTCTTGAAAAAGAGTCAAAAAAACGCGCGATCGCATTCCGGGATGCCGGTACCCCATGCTTATCTTTCGCAGACAAGGATTGGGAACCATGCGGAATATCGCCGGCTTTTGAGCCTGCCGCATGGCCTGACTGTTCGGATAGACCAACGATTCGTGCAACCCCGACAATACTTAAAAACACCAGCGCAGAGGTGGCAATATCCGCAAAACTGTGCCAGGCATCCGCCAGCACCGCCACACTATCCGTCGCAGAATGAGCAATAAACTTCAAAACCGTAAGCACCACATTCAACGCGGTCACAACCAGCGCTGTCCTGGCTCTGCGGTTCATGTGCTTAAGTCGGTTGATAACATTCATGATTTGTAATTACTCAGGTATTCAGAATTCAGGAGTCAGAATTCAGAATACTCTGAGAATACGCCTCCCATTGCTGAACGTAACGGTGTTTCGGCGCATCGGTGTGTCGGTGTTTATTTTTTCCGGCTCCGATACGTCCATACTCCGGTACTCCGACACTCCACTATGTCCTTGCCGGCGCCCTCATTCTGACTCCTGAATTCTGAATTCTGACTCCTGAGTAGTTACCATGATTTAACCGGTATCTTATTCTGCCACCTAAAGAACCGTTGTCAAGCAACTCCCGGTTGTTTCTTGCATATACCGCTGATAATCAAGATTATTCCCAAAAATAAGGCTACTGAAATGCCCGCTGAAAAGTCCAGATAGCGGCAGAACATCAAGCCGGCAACTGAGCCGGCTAATCCGACCACCCATGTAATCAGCAAGCGAATGCCCCATCTGTCCGAAAACAAGGCCGATACTGTGGCGGGAATGATCAGGAAACAGAAAACCACGACCACGCCGGCAATCCACACCGCCACTGTAATGACTATCCCGCAGAGGGCATAGAACAAGAAATCCCAGCCCACCACTTGCAGACCTTCACTGGCGGCTTGCTCGTAATTATCCGATATGCGTTGAAAAGGACGGCGGAACAGGCGGAAGCACGCTCCGGTAAAGGCAAATACCAGCGCCGCCCAGCCAACATCACGCCATCCAACCCACAGTAAACTCCCGGTAAGCATTTGCTGAACGTGCGTGTGTCCGCCCGTGCTTTTTCCGATCATGAACAGGGCGCCGGCCGCAACGATTGCATAAGTAATACCGATCACAGCCTCAATAGGCAGTTGTGGGATGCGGCGCCTGACAACGGCAAAGAATAGCGCGGCAACCAGTGTGGCTCCAAACGCATAAGCAAAGGCCAAAGGTGAATCGGCGTGGACATGCAAGGTCATGTGCGCCACGATGGCGCCCAGCGCGGCAACCTGGGCCACGGCAATATCAATGAATATCACCTCCCTTTTGAGTACATGCAGTCCGAGATAACCGAGGATAGCGGTTATAAGCGAGCAAGCCATGAGGGGTAAACCCAGTGTGGACAGCCATTCTGTCATGCGGCGCCTCCTCGCGCGGCCCGGTATTTCGAAAGGAGCGCGCGGGCAAAAAGCGCAATGAGGAAAAACGATCCCATTGAAAGAACCAGACTCGGGCCATAGGGACTGTCTGACTGGTATGAGAAGAACAGGCCTGTTATACAAGCCGCCATTCCTGATGACCACCCGAGCAAAAGACCAGCTTTCCATTTATGGGTAAACATCACTCCGATCGCCGCCGGGATCATCAGAAACCCGTAGGCCAGCAGAACGCCGGCGACTGGAATGATAAGAATCGTTATGATTCCTTGCGAGAGGAAGAAAAGGAAATCCCAAAACGTCCTTCCGGGAACCAGATCCAAAGAATCCGTGAACCGGATGATGTTTTTCCTGCATCGGTAATGAAACAGCAGGAGGAGCGCATAGACACCGACAGTCACCCCTACCAGCGGCCACGAGACCCATAACATGGATCCCACGAGCGTCTTGCGCAGGTGCATACCCCCTCCCGGCAGTTTGTCCGCAAGCAGGAGCGACGCCACCAGCGCCATTCCGTACATGATGCCGATGACAGCTTCATCAGGGATTAACTTATTGCGGGGCTTAATCACAGCCAGCAGGAAACAACCGATCAGAACAGCTCCCATTGATATGAGATAGGAAGCCGGCGTGCCGTACCGGATGCCAAGACCGACACCGGCGATTACCCCAAATGCGGCCAACTGATCCAGCACCAGATCGCAGAAGATGATCCCCCGTTTGATGATATGCATGCCGATGTACGTGTGCAGGATAAGGACCACGGCCAGAAAGCATATCTGCATCGTAAAGAAATTGACAACCTCACTCATATCTCAAGTCCTTGGTTTTCACATCGTTGCCGGCCGCGTGATCTTAGCGCCTGTTAATCAATAATCTTTACAAGTGATGCAATCATGTTTTTCCCGGACATGGCAACCCACCCCCGGCCCCTCCAAGGAGGGGAGCCATATTCTTTCCCCTCCTCCGGAGGGGTTAGGGGTGGGTAAGGACTGGAGTTGTAAATGTTATTTATTAACGAGCCCTTACGCGGCGAGTAATCCCTGCTTCTTGGCCGCCGCCAGGATCGAGTCCACCCACAGATCGACAAGCTGGAAATAGTCCTCCGCCCCTTGTGCACCGCCAACGTAAATAGGCACGATAACGGGCTCGGCTCCAACCCGCTCGGCGACGGTCCGTATCTTGTGCTCATCAAAGTAGTTGGCCGCGAGAATGATCTTAATGCCTCGTTCACGCATCATTTTGGTGAGACCGAGAACATGCCTGGGCGCAGGTGGAATCCCCGGTTTGGGCTCAATCGTGCCCGCCTCTTCGAGTCCGAAGGTCTGCACGAAGTAGACCCAGTTCTTGTGATAGGTTACGATCGGAACGCCGCGCAACGGAAGCATCTTCTGCATCCATCCGCCCAGGGAATCAATCAGCGGCTTGTCCGCGTAGGTTTGCTCTTTAAGAAACGGAATCAGCCGCCCTTTGGTCACGAGATCGGCCAGGGTGTCTCCACCCAACAGAGCGACCAGGGTTTTTCCAAAGAGTTTTTCGTCCAAGTTACGAATAAACGCATCGCGCCGTTGCTGGTACTCTGACCGGCCGGCTGGATCATTCTTGATCAGTCCGGCGGCAATGTTGCGCGCCACTATGCGCATGTTGAGCGGGCCGGAGGTGAGGTGCGGATTGCCATATAAATGAACACCACCCTCGATTCGCGATATCACTTTGGGCTTCTCTAAAAGCTGGATGTCCCTGGCCGCCGCAACGTAGCCGGGTTGTCCACTGCGTACGCGCACGTTGCCCGACTTGTCCACGACCGTCGGCAGCCACATTTCCAGGTCCAGTCCCGTATCAATCAGAACATCGGCTTGGCGAACCATGTCCACAAAGGACGGTTTCGGCCGAATGTAATGGGCATCCTGCTCTCCTTGCACGATAGCCTGGACAACAACCCGGTTGCCGCCGATGGCCTTGGCAATTACGGCATAGTCCGGAAGGGTCGTCACCACGCGCAACGGCTTCTCAGCAGCCAGCCCTTGCAGGCACATGGCTGTCACTAAAACAACACTCGCAAGCATTCGATGTGTTTGCATTTCAAGTCCTCCTTTGGTCATCTCAACATGATTTCTGCAAAATGCAGAAATCATTATACTAGTATCGGTCATGCTTGTGCGGCCCGGCCGCAAAGACACACTGTAGCCACAATACGTTCTCCGCAACATCCAGTCCCCGGGCATTGGCATGGTCGTACTCCAGGCGGAAATGCACAAATGGGCTTGGATACCAGGTCAGGTACGGACAGACCTGCCATACGCGCGCCCCGTCCTCTGTAACGGCAAGCGGCGATAACGTTGTTGTGCCGGCGGCCGCGTACGGTTTAACATCGGGATGATAGTAGTCAACGCGTGCACCCACGACCAGCGTGCGGGATATCTTGCTTTCCAGGTAGCTGTACGCGCCCCAGGGAGTGAGCGCGTCTTGGCCCGAATCATTGGGAGCGAGAATTTCCTTGTCCATCGCGTACGCCTCTGTTCGCCACGTGACGTTGCGATAGCGCATACGGTCGGTCGGTTCCCAGACCATCGAGTAATCAATCCCGAACACCCAGGCGTTCAGCGAGTCATCCATCGAAATTGTGTCTATGGGCCACCGGTTGTTCTGCCCATACAGCGCACTTACCCCCAGTTCCGCGTACGTGGAAATCGAGATATCGCGGTACATCCTGTAGCGCAACAGGCCGCTGGGGATATTATCCGCGTTTTGACCAAAGACATGGCTGTTCTGGCCATCCGTGATCTGCGCGATGGTGGCGTGGGACAGCCCCGCAAAGTTGGGCATCGTCCACTCGATTGAGCCGCCCGTCTGGTTCAGCCCGCCGTTGCCGAAGATCATTCTCAGCGCCAGGGGAAAGTCCACCTGGTCCAGGCCGTGCTTATGCCAACGGTTCACTACCCCGAACTGCTGTCGGAATTTCCCCAAGGTCAGATTAACTTGCGGCAGTATCCCGAAACGTGTCAGGTACGCTTCGCCCAGGGTGGTATTATGTTCGTTAGCCGAGACCGCCGCCTTGAAATGCGTATATGGGTCAAGGTATGCCTCAAAGTGCAGTCCGAGTCCCCGAAACAAGAAGTCCCAGTTCTGGTCCGTGGTCTCGCTATCGGTGTACGACCCGAGCATATCGCCGGTGACACTTATTTCCGGATTCAGCGCTTGAAGTCCCAGCGCCTTGGAGATGAACCCCGTTTGGTCATCCGGTTCCTCGGCATAAGTGTCGATCTCGTCCCGCGCCGCTTGGCGCAAGTCATCGAGACGGGAATCCGCCAGGGCCGGCGCCGCACGGGTCGCCGGCAGGGGCCGGTTTGTCTGGGCCGGTTGATTTCCGCCCGCCCGGTCCTTTTCCAAAGCTTCTAGGCGTGAACGCAACCGGCGGAGTTCTGCAAGTATATTGGTTGATGTCTCCTCGTCGGCCGCGAAGCTGATGAGGGGCGCTAATATGGCCAGAATCGCAATCAAGCGATAGAGTGTGGTCTTCAAAGTTTCCTCCTTCACTGAATGGGTTCAGTCAATGAACGACGGCACAGGCAGACAAGCCGGCACCGCGTGATACCTGAGCAAGTGAGATGTCAGGTTTTTGGAGGAGCGCGCGCCTGAACGGCGCCGCGTAAGGATGAGGAATTAATGAACGGTTGCGGAAGAGATACGTTGCCAACAATGATGGACACGACAGTCGGCGTAATATGCGCAGCATTCGCGATGACCGGGGTGCCGGTAAATTGACAGATTGAACACTTGGCGGCCTCATGCGCTGTATGATGTCCAGCACAATGCATCCTGTGAAGCGTCGGGACGATTAGCGCTCCGACAACAAAAAACACTGCCAATAGGGCGGCAACAATACGTTTCATGATTGGTAATTCCAATACAACTTAACTTTAAACTATAGGAATATGTCAAAGTTGTCTCCGGCTGTCAATACCGGCCAAGAATCAACAAGACTTTTCCTTTGCATAAGTTTCAGGCTAACGTAATTTCCGACTTCCATAAACGGTTGGTTTGTGAATACTATTTATGACTTCTGCAAAATGAGAGTTCAGAGGACTGGAACAGGAGAGCCGGGCAGGCAAAGCCGGGGATAACGACAGGATTAACAGGATGGGGGCAGGGATTTTATGTTTGTTGCGAGTATTGCGGCGAGGGTTCTTGAAATTGTTGTGGCGGGTGGCGGCCATGACGGGTTTAGAATCCATGATGAAATGGGAAAGCGAAACCACGCCAGTATCAATGAGTTTCTGATTGATGGCATGGTGGAGGGTTTCGATGGTGGAGGTGTTCGTGTCGGTCAGGAACTTATAGAACTGGGAAGCATCGGGCAGGTTGCCCATGTCGAAGCCACACATCTCGGTAAGTACGGGGTGAGCGTCGAGAAACTCGATTAATCGAGGAACCGACTTGATGCCTTCAAGGTGTTTAATGATAAAGGCTCGCAGTATGGCGTGGCGCGAGAAGCCAGTGCGGCCATGGCCCGTGTTGATGTCGCGAACGCTGGATAGATCCAGTGACTGAAAGAGCAGATCATATTTGCGGTGGAAGTCCGAATTCCTAATGATTTGCTGGAGATTATAGAAAAGTGGGAGACGAATTTGTTGCATTTTTATCCTCCATTTTCGGAGTAGATGTTTTGTGTTTAACGACTTACATCCTACGCGAAGGTGGAGGATAATTCAAGAAAACAGTCAATATATATTGTTGCTTGATAAATAGTTAGGAATATTGCAGAACTCATTGCATTCTTGATGAAAGGAGTTCCTATGACAAGATCCATAACACCTGTTGAAAAGACCTATAAGCTGGCGCGTGCTGTTTATGCACGCTATGACGTGGATACGGAAGCGGCCATGAAACACCTGGCCGCGATTCCTATTTCCCTCAACTGCTGGCAGGGCGATGATATCCGGGGCTTCGAGACGAAATCCCCCGGCAGTGACTTGGGTGGTATCATGCCGACCGGCCAGTACCCGGGCCGGGCGCGCAACGGCGATGAAATCCGGGCTGATCTGGATAAGGCCCTCAGCCTGTTGCCCGGCCGGCACCGTGTCAATCTGCATGCCATTTACGCGGAAACCGGCGGCCGGCGAGTAGACCGCGACGCACTGGAGCCGCGGCATTTTTCCGCTTGGATGGACTGGGCCAAAGCCCGCCGCATGGGCCTTGATTTTAACGGTAGCTTCTTCGCGCATCCCCGCGCCACTGTGGCAACGCTTTCCAGCCTTAATACCGGTATCCGGAAGTTCTGGGTGCGGCATGGCATCGCCTGCCGCCGCATCGGCGCCGCCATGGGCAAAAAACTTGGCACGGCCTGCATGACCAATGTCTGGATTCCCGACGGCGCCAAGGACACGCCGGCCGATCGTAAGACGCCCCGCGAACGACTGCGGCAGTCGCTGGATGAAATTTTCGCCGAACGATTGAATCCCGCCCATAACCTGGACGTGGTGGAAGGCAAGCTGTTCGGGCTTGGCTCCGAGAGTTTTGTGGTTGGCTCCCATGACTTTTACCTGGCTTATGCCGTGGCCCATAATAAGCTGTTGTGCCTGGATACCGGCCATTTTCATCCCACGGAATCCACGGCGGACAAGATCTCGGCCATCCTTACGCACGTGGACCAGATTATGCTGCATGTCAGCCGGGGCATCCGCTGGGACAGCGATCATGTGGTGACGCTCACCGACGAACTGAAGGCGCTGGCTGAGGAGCTCGTTCGCGGACAATACCTGCAACGCGTTCACATCGGGCTGGACTTCTTTGACGCCAGCATTAATCGCGTGGCCGCCTGGGTGATCGGTACCCGGTGTACGCTTAAGGCCCTGCTGATCGCCATGCTGGAACCTGCTGTCCGGCTCCAGAATTTCGAAAAGGCGGGTGACTTCACTTCGCGCCTGGCCCTGTTGGAGGAAATAAAAACCCTTCCCTTCGGCGCCGTATGGGATGCGTATTGCCTGCGGTATAACGTTCCTGTCGGTGACAGTTGGATGAGAGAAATCAAAACTTACGAACGTCAGGTCTTGAGCCGGCGGCAGGGATAGCGGCATTCCGGGTCTTTAGCCTGACTTATTCATGAAGATATTGCCATTCGTGAATAAGTCACTTTAGGCCAATCTGTTAGGATGATTGACCTAAAGACGTCGTGATTGCCCGCCACGGCGGACAATCACAAGTGGCTAACCCCTTGTCGCCCCGCAGTTGCGGGGTGATGACGGCCCTGCGGGTGGATTATTCGCGACTTCTCGCGAATAATTCAGGTTAGATCACGGACCTTCCTGTGCTGCAATACCGACCGGTTACCGTATGCAACCGTTGCCGCTGAATGCGGCCGCCTTCATTAAAAAAAGGTCTGCAGAAGAATAGGTGGTTGAAGAACGGGCAGAATTCATCACGGAGACTACGCCCGAGGCGTGGCGAACACGGCGCTTGCCCCGTCAGGCGGTGGCACAGAGTAGAGGTTACATGAATTTGTATCAGATTCCGGGCCTTGCGACTCAAAGTGACATACAAGCAGACGTAACCTGATATAAATTCATGCCATGGTTGGCACTGGGAGGAAAAAGAGATTAACAGAAGCGAGCGGCCCGTGAAAAGAGCGCATCAAACCAATGGTTTGGCGCCGGGATACTCCTACCATTCCCCATTACAAATCATGTTATCAAATCTGATATTTTCAAATACCATATTGTGATAATGCCGACTACCGATTTATGAATCTCAGATTTGATAATACCTCCTTTTTTTATATTATTTTATATTACATAACTGATTATCGCGCAATCCTTTAGATAGTATTATTTATAATGCGCCCAGAATAGGATTGTATTTCATCCAATATAGGATAAAATAACGGCAAATTTATAGTCTAAGTCTAATTATAGGAGGTATCATGCAAACAACCGAAACACGGTGCAAAACAGGGCTCTTGACGGCAGTGTGCGTAGCGGCATTATCCGGCCTTGCCGGGGCGGCTTTGACTACTAATGAGTTGCCGCAGATTCAACCGATCTATGGCGGCCGGATTCAAAATATGGATGTCATCGAACCGGCTGGTTCCACGAACATCGTGCGCCTGTTTGTTTCCACCGAAAGCGCCAACTCGGTTTTTTATGCTGATGTGGACCATACCGTCGCCAATCCTTTCGCCACCAATATTTTTTCCTTTCACGTGGTGCCTGATCTGAGTGCGCAGGCCAATCGTGGAACCGTGAATGGCATCGCAGGTCACCCGGAGTCCGGCCGGCTGTTCGTGACCGATGACGCGGCTGACGGGGGACTGCTCAGCTGCACCATGGCGTCCAATTCGCTGATTACCAACATCAGCGCCGCGGCTTTCTCGACGGTGTTGATCGAGAATTCGGTCCTGCTGACGATCGGCAGTATGGGCACCCCTCTGAGCGGCAGTAACATGTTGTTTTTCGGCACGCTGAATACAAACGGAATTCTGACCACGAACGCGCCGATTTCCTACGGGAGTACGAATATGCTGGCGGGCGTTGGGCCGGTCATGCTCATCAATCCCAGCAATAACTGTGTTTATATCATGGAGGAAGAGGGATTACCCGGGATCCAGAAATCTTCCACCGCGTATAATGCCTTAACAGCAGCAACCACTTTCTCAACTATTGCCCTGCCTGCCGCGGCCAGCGCCTGGACCGGCCAACGGCTGGGCATCGGTCCCGATGGCCGTTTGTTCATCGCCGGTGCGTCGACGAGCAATAAGATGATCATCTATTCCGATGATGATGGCGGCTCGTGGGGTGCGGCGGTTGACACGGGTGTCGCGGGAACTGGCGGCCCCAATATTGAGACTGTCCAAATAACCCCCGGCAACTATCTGGTCTTCTTCGGCACGGCCATAAGCACGAACAATGGTGCCGACGGCTCCTGGTCTACCATTCCGCGGGATAACTCAAGTCCGCCGACAACCCATGCCAACGATGGTACTGTCAAAGCGGATCCCATCAATAACCAGTTTGCTTATATGACAACGGATCAAGGCGTCGGCGTTTCTACCAATACCTGCTTGAATATATTCGAGATTGACCAGGGTCTGGAGGCGGTTCAGATTAAGGATTATGATATGACCGCGGCCAAGGATGTGGCGTGGACAGCTTCCAAATCCGGCTTGCGGCACGGCACCGGCAGTTGGACCAATCTGCACTGGACGCCTGATGGCATTTTCCCGCTGAATGACGGGTCGCCGTATGCTTCCATTGCCATTGACAAGGACGACACGAGCGGCAACACGGTGTACGCTGCAAATAACAAGATTTACAAGACGACGGATGGCGGTACGAACTGGACCAAGATATGGGATATCGAGGGTAATACCAATGGGTTCCAAAATTTAGGGGAGTTTTCGGCGTTGGTGGCATCGGGTCAGACTGTGGTTGCGGGCTTTTATGATCAGGAGGCTACGTACGGCGGCCTGTTGGTTAGTAGTGATGGCGGCTCCAATTGGTCGCAGTGGATGAGCAATGTTGATGTGAATGACGTCCTGCTCACGACCAACGGCGTCTTAGTGGCGGTGGCTTATGACTCGGCCACGGGCACCGGAGGGATATTCATCGTGACCTCGACGACAATAACTCACGATCTACCGGCTGCGGTCAGTATCTGTAGTCTGGCTCCGGATTCCATCGGCGGCGTTTATGCCAGTGGCCAGGACACGAATTATGCCGTAAAGGTTTATTACCGGTCGGCGTCCGGCAGCGGGACACCCGTGTCCACGTTAGGCCTTCCCACGTCCACTCAGGAGCCAGCCGGCCGTGGTCCAGTCATGACCGTGGGTGTAGACAGCAACACCAATGATCTGCCGATCATTGCCGCGGGTTACTCGTTGTATTACCTGCCGGCTGGAGGGACTACGTGGCAGACTTCACCATCTTTAACTTATCCGGATGGCACACAAATTAATGTCTTGTACTGGGATGATCTCATGGTAGGCACCAGTGAAGGGTTGTATGGCCAGAATATCGTGCCCACGAACATAAGCCAGAATTTCATCATGACCGGCGACTATGACGGCGACAGCAAGGCCGATCCAGCTCTGTACCGGACTGACACGGGTAACTGGTACGTGAAGCTATCCAGCATGGGCTATGGCCTGGTCACTCTGTCCTTCGGCGGCACGGGCTATCAGGCCGTTAACGGTGATTTTGACGGCGACGGTAAGGCCGACCCGGCAGTATATCAGGCGATCACGGGTACCTGGTACGTGCAACTTTCCGGAGGTGGGTATACCGTGGTAACGCTGACGGACTTTGGCGGCGTGGACTATGCGGCCGTGACCGGTGATTACGATGGTGACGGTCTGACCGACCCGGCGATCTGCGGCACGGCCAGCGGCGACTGGCAAGTGGCTATGTCCAGCCTGAATTATGGCTTGGCGTCGGCATCGGGCTTCGGCGGCACAGGCTACACGACGGTGCAGGAGAACTATGATTCCGATAACCGGTTCGACGCGGCAGTTTATAACAACACTAACGGCAACTGGACAGTCCTGATGTCGGCCAGCAGTTACATCACCAGTACTTTGTGGGGTTTCGGCGGCACGGGTTATGCGCCGGTGTCAGGCGACTTCGATGGCGACGGTTTTGCCGATCCGGCCATCTATCAGGAATCCACGGGAGACTGGCAGGTGAAGCTGTCCAGTCAGCAGTATGCTGTGGCGACGCTGGACGGATTTGGCGGGAGCGGCACGATCGTGGCGGCGGCGGATTACGACGGGGACGGCCAAGCCGATCCGATCTACCTGGATGAGTCCACGGGGGTGTGGCACGTAAAGCTTTCGGCCAGCGGCTATGCCGAAGCCACCGCAGATTCCGGCTATACGCCCTGAGACAGCAAATCAGAGCCACAGAGGTCAGAGATCCCGCTCTGAGCGGGATAAACTTGCTTGCCACGCGGTTCGCGTGGTCTGCCATAGCCCCTCCTTGGCGAAGGCGGGAGAATCAGAGCATGCATGCTTTAAAACGTAGTGAACCCAAAAGGAAATACCACCATGAATAAATTTCGGTCGCAAGTGTTCTTCCGCATTATGGGCGTTGGATTTCTGATCACCGCCAGCGCGGCAACTATCGTGGCCCAGGTGGAAGTGCCACAAACCAAGGGTGTTTATGGCGGGGATGTTGTTTACGTCGAGGCTGTTTCCAACGGCACCGATCAAACGCGCCTCTATGTAACCACCGCCAGCGCCAACTCCGCCTTTTATGCCGATGTGGATTTTACACAACCGGATCCGTTTG
>CAYQNY010000014.1:0-31235 GCA_964418925.1 uncultured Verrucomicrobiota bacterium | reverse complement strand
CAAAAAATCGTCTTCGGATAGTTTAATGGTTACCGAGAACTTTTAACTGTCGAGAAGTATCAAAGACAGTCGGATAATGACTCAACGCCTCGGAAAATGAAGCTCCCGCCTGAAGGTAATTCTTCAATCCAACAATCAATATCTTGAAATTCTTATCGCTGGTCTGGTCTTCAAGCGCGTCCAGAACCTGAATCAACGGCATCCCCGCCAGCAACATGGCAGAAAGCTGACGAGAAAAGGCGGGGAGTTCCTTGGCTCTCAATCGCCGGGCCCCGCCGATATGCTCCTTACTCACCTTCACCGCCGATTGAGTCGGCAACCGCACGTTGGTGCTCCTTTTAATCGGCGGCGGCACGGCGGTTTTGGTTGTAGCTGATTTCGTCGGCACGGGCGGCGGTACGGGGATGGATCCTGATTTAAAAACCACCATGGCAGAATGTTCCTTCTTTATTCTCCACCGGTCACGCTTAACATTTCTTCCAGGCTTGAAATGCCTTCCTTGACTTTTTCAAGTCCGCTCATTCTCAATGTCATCATTCCATTGGCAACTGCTTTTTCAGAAAGCGCGGCAGCGTTGGCGTTTTTCAGAATCAACTGGCGAATGGTATCATCCACCATTAAAATTTCCATCAAGGAACCGCGCCCCTTAAAACCGGTACTGCCGCACTTGGGACACCCCACGGGCTCAAAAAGCTGAGCATCTTTAAAAGATTTCGGGTCCAGGTTATTCATACGCAAGTATTCAAGCGGAAGTTCGCGCGGGCGATGGCACACCGGACATAACTTCTTGTACAGACGCTGAGCCTGCGCCATGATTACCGAAGACGCCAGGAGAAAGGCCTCGACGTTCATATCCCGTAACCTGGTAATCGCTCCCGCCGAATCGTTGGTATGCAGAGTGCTCAGCACGAGGTGACCGGTCAGTGCAGCTTTTACCGCAATGGCCGCCGTTTCCTGATCGCGGATTTCGCCCACCATGACAATATCGGGATCCTGGCGCAAAATGGCCCGCAACGCGCTGGCAAAGGTCAATCCCACTTCATCGTTGATCTGAACCTGATTGATCCCTGCCAACTGATATTCCACCGGGTCCTCCGTCGTCACGATGTTGACATCCTGCTTATTCAGGTCCTGCAAGCAGGAATACAGCGTCGTCGTTTTGCCGCTGCCGGTCGGACCCGTGACCAGGATAATGCCGTGCGGCTGGCTGATCGCATAAAGTAATGATTCGTAGGCTTTCGGATCCAGTCCCAAGGCCGCCAAGGTGGGCGCCAGATTGCTCTTGTCCAGAAGCCGCATTACAATTTTTTCACCGTGAATCAGGGGCAACAGGTTCACGCGGACATCCACTTCCCTGCCCAGCGCCTTGATTTTGAACCGTCCATCCTGAGGAATACGACGTTCCGCAATATTCATATCCGACATGATTTTTATGCGCGAAATGATCGCCGACTGCAGATTTTTCGGCGGGCTGGGCACCTCATACAGATCACCGTCAATGCGATAACGGAGGCGTAAAACTGTTTCCTGGGGTTCAATGTGAATATCGCTGGCTCGCCGGCGCAAGGCTTCAACCATAATGAAATTCACCATCCGGATCACGGGCGCGCTTTCCGTGCTTTCCAGCATCTCGTCGAGGCTGACTTCCTCCTGCTTTTCGTGCCCGACTTCCACTTCATCGCCTTCGCTCATATCCTTGAAAACATCCTTCAGATCCTGCGACGGCTGCTCACAAAATTTCTGCAAAATATCTTTTACTTCTTTTTCGGCGGACACAACCGGCATCACCGTTAACCCGGTCTGAGTCTGAAGCTCATCAACCGTGCTAACATTAAAGGGATCGCTGAAGGCAACGGTCAACACCTTGCCGACTTTCGCGATGGGAATGATCATATAACGGTTGATGCTTTCCCGCGGAATTATTGCCAGCAATTGTTCGTCAGGCGTGAAATGAGCCAACGCCATGGGCGCCATATCCAGGTACTCGGCTATTGCCAACGTCATGTGGATATCCGTAACCAACTGTTTTTCAATCAAATATTCCTCTAACCGCTGCCCGTCGGCCTGAACGGCTTGAAGCGCCTCCTTTAGAACCGGCTGGCTGATCATGCCGCGCCGCAGAAGAATCTCGGCAATTTTTCCGCTAAAAGATTCCCTGTCCATCAAAATAACTTCCTAACAGGCGGTAGGCTTAACCTGTGGCTAAGCCTGCAGCCTGCTACTGTTTGCCCCGATTACACACGTGCTTCTTCAATACCTCAGGTTCCCTCGCGTCCACCGGCGCCTTGACAAAATTATCTTGCAACACCTGCCCGCTATCATTTCAGCGCCCATAATGATATTTGCCGTCAAGGCACTTTCCACCCTTGCTTCTTTGCTGCTCATTCCGTATAATGCCGCTCAGTTGTTGAGAATAGAGAATAATAATTTTTTTGGCAGGCCTTGACAGCCGACTTGATTTTTATTGTGCTCTTTTCGGCGGTCCTGTCAATGCCAATGTTATGCCCAATCAACCGCATAAAACAAAATCCGATGCCGAAGCCGAGATTTGGAATGCCATTGCGGCATTCGAAAAAATTCTCGAAGCCTTGCCAAATGACCATATCTCGCTGGAAACACTGGCCAACGCCTATGAAAAAGTAGGCGATCATACACGAGCCAAGGACTATGTTCTCCGCCTGGCCAATGTGTTCATTGAAGAAGCTGATGAAGACGGCGTCTCTGACCTGTTGAAAAAAATCAAGTCCTTCGATCCGAACGATCCCCATGTCAAAGAGACGCTGGCCCGTATTGAAAAGCTCAAGCCGGAAAAAGTCATGGCAATGGTTGCCGAGAGCGAAAGCACACTGACCCGGCGCTCCTCCAATATTGCCAGGGAAATTTCCTTTGCCTGGAATTTACTGCAGGCCAAGAAACTGACTCAGAAGGAATACGCTGACATCGTGCACGATCTTTCGGAAAATTCCAGCAAGAAAAATGAAGTGCCGGTATCCACACTGCATGTGCTTCACGACCGGAATTTTACCGCCATCAACGACGTTATGGCGCATGTGGCCACAACCTGCAAGATACCCATCGTTTCACTTTCGAATTTTGAGCTTCAACCCAATGTCACCATGCTTCTACCCGTGGAATTCATGATCAAGCGCGGGGTGATTATTTTTGATCTGATGGGTGACGATATACTGGCTGGCATTTTGAATCCTTACGACACTCAACTCGCCATGGATATTGAGGACTTGACGGGAAAAAACTGCCACCGTTTTCTGGTAATATCGGAAGACTTTGATAGCGCCCTCGATAAAATTAAAAAAATGGAACCCCACTAGCAGACTGGAGGCTTAGCCTATGGCTAAGCCTCCAGTCTGCTAGTACAACACTCCGCCCACTTTCAGGAACCTGGTTTCATCTCCATATTTGAGATATATCCCGTCTGAGCCAATCTTAATAAGCGTTACGCCTTCAATTTGCCCGCCAATAAACACCATTTGATTATTGATGCGCGCGGCGCCTTCCCCGGCATTTAAACTGCTTAAAAGCCCGGTTAATTTCAAGGTGGGCCACTGAAGCGGAACCGGCGGCGCTTTTTTCTCCAGCGACTTGTTCACCACCGGGATATTTGCCCCGCCGGCTGTTTCCGAAACCGACGGCAAGGAAGACAACGGATCCTTGGAAGCAGACGTCAACGGTACTGACGGAACAGAGTCCTGTAATGAAGGGAGTTGCGGCAATGCCGCTGTGGGGAATGAAGACTTCGGCGCCGGTTGCGAGACAACCAGCTCGGCACCTTGTACGCTATCCGGCTCGGTCCCGGGCATCGGCATGCCAGCCCCTGAATCCGGCATTTGGACCTGTGTCATTAATGCCGGGATCGCTTTTTTCCGGGCCATCTTCAATATCCACGCTACCGTCATCCCGCCCACCATCAGGACAACAACGGCTATCGCTACAATCCCGCCAATCATCATCCATGGTTTGAATAATTTCGCGGATAATGGCGGAGGGGGCGGCATAGTTACAGATACCGGTGGTTCCGCCTTGGGCGTCAGGGGTCCTACCTTGGGCGCCGGGGGTTCCGTCACCGGTATGGTTTCTGTAACGGGAGATTCAGACAACGTCGAGGACGGTGTCTCATGCGTTTTCCCGTTACCATACTCTTTCTGCTGTCGTTTTAAGGCTTCTTGAATCAGACTCATGCCGTCCCCTCCAATTGCTGAATGGCTTTTTTGACGCAGTGGTTGTCAATCTGCCGGGAACCCGCCACATAACCTGCCAACAGAGCGACATCACACACCGCATTAATCAGGCGTGGAATTCCACCAGCATAGTTATAGACAACCTGAAACACATCAGGATGAAACAGCTCTCCACCTTCCCATCCGGCTACCTTCAGGCGATAATTAATGTATTGCTTCATCTCTTCCTCTGTCAAAGGAAAAAGGTGACAACGCACGGTGATCCGCTGGCGAAGCTGACGCAGTTGCGGCGCGGCCAGGCGCTGTTTCAATTCCGGCTGGCCACAGAGCACAATCTGCAGAAGTTTATGTTGATCCGTCTCCAGATTGGATAATAATCGGATTTGCTCCAGGACCGCCGGCATCAGATCCTGGGCTTCGTCAATAAGTACGGCCACGTTATTCCCCTGGCTGAGTTGGTCGAGAAGGAAACGATTCAGCGTTTCGATATACGCTAATCGGTCCCGCCCCTTCGCGCTCAGGCCAAAATCGTTCAGAATCGCCCTAAGCAGCTGTGTTTCCGTCAACGATGGATTCAGCACCAAGGCGGTTTTAATGTTCGGCGGCAGTTTAGACAGCACGGCCCGGCAGATTGTCGTTTTTCCAGCGCCGACTTCGCCGATCAATTCAATAAACCCCTTGCGTTTTTCAATGCCGTAAACGACATGGTCGAATGCTTCGCGATGATGCCGGGAAAAAAAAAGAAAACGGGGGTCCGGTGTGATATTAAACGGCGCCTCTTTAAACCTGAAAAAACGAAGATACATAGCGTCGACATCCTTGGTTCAGAATAGATTCTACGCAGTAGAATCTATCGGCAATTAATACCGGTGTTCATTTTCTTCGTTCTCCCCATCACAGACTCCCGCATGACGGAACAACATGTTTTGCCAGAGCTTAAACGGAGGCGATGGCGAACGACCATGAACCTCAAGATATTTCAGCCGCTTTTTTATAGTAATTCTGCCGGGAAAAAGCTCCAGCACCTGGCGATACATCTCCTGAGCTCGCGCCAACTCGCCCTTGTCTTCGTACAGTAATCCCCGATACATGAGAATTTCAGCCCGATCCAACTGGGTTTGTCTATCCTCCGGATCCTGTTGCCCGGGCCAGAGTTTCAAGGCTATCTCCAGAAATCGAGCGGCTTGGCGCAGATTCAGTCGTTTGATGGCCAATCGACCGGTCTCCAGATAGACACGATAATCCCGCGGATTCGCCCGGCGGGCTTCTGCCAACACCTGCTCGGCCAGGTCCGGACGCCCCACCTCACCCGCCAGCCAGAACGCAGCCACTGCATAGGCGGTCACATTGTGAGGATCCATGCGCGTCGCCAAATACAGCCAAGGCTCTATTTCCAAGACGCTCTCAGCCTGCAAATGATCATGCCCGGTGGGCGTAATCTCCTGGGCCAGTTTCACAAAACCATCGGCAAAGGCCTTCGGCTGATAATGCCCGACTCCCTTGTGAAAAAAGGTGTCGGCTTCCTGGTAAAAGGCTGCGCTAATTGCCAGACGGCTGTCGCCAAGGAGTGTCTCGATCATCGAATCATGAGATGATTGACCAACATCCACCGTGTCTGCAAGGCGGCAGGCCAGCGAAAAAGCGGCAATTTCCAGCATCAGCACTACCGTCCATATTCTGAAAACCCGGACAAATCGGCCGATGCTCATAACTGCATTCCTCTCGAAAATCGTTTCCGCCGGTATGCCAGCCAGGCCAACAGAAGAAACATCGCCGTCATGACCAAGCCATAAAGGACAACCTGTCCCGCGGTCGCCACGGATACCGGATCCCAGCCATGTACAAGGCGCCGGCGTAAATCGAACAATTCAAAATGTGGCAGGGCATAATACAACGCCAGCAGGCAGGTCCCTCGGATACCATGCTCGTTCAAGATCAGGTTTGGAACCCGTGGCAGGACAAGATATGCCGCCAAGGTGACCACCAATGTCAGCGTAGCCGCCGCGTCGCCATTCAGCCGCGTGGAAAACAGAATCCCCAACGCGGTGATCATGCCCAATAAGCCCACATGCAAAATAACCGCCTGGACCAGAATGACGGCCCCAAAGTCTCCCCCGCGCCAGAATACTATTCCCGCCAGCAGTAGATAAAACATGCACGTGGCCGCCGCGACAATGCTCCAGGCGCCCAGCCACTTGCCGAGGATGACATTCCCGCGTGTAACCGGTTTGGCCAACAGGGGGAAAATCGTTCCCCGCGTCTCTTCCTGAGGCAACTGGCGCACACTGACGGCCACAGCCAGAATCCACGCAAAAATCCAGGCAAGGAGTAATCCAATTTCTTTCACATAGCCTACAAGACCGCCCAAACCAAACACATCCAGCGTCAAAAGGGACAGTAAAAACACCGCCAGGAGAATAAAAAGAACATAAATATCCTTCCGCCGCAGGACCTCAAGCCAAACCACCTCGGCAATGGTCAGTATGCGTATCATGACAATATCCTCAAAAAATACTGCTCCAGACTCTCCCCGCCTTGCACCAGTTCCGATACGGCACCCTCGGCAATCAGGTGTCCCTCGGAAAGAATGCCCACTTGATCACAAATCCGTTCGACTTCAGACAATTCATGTGAAGAAAAGAAAATGGTTTTGCCACGTTCCCGCAGCGCGGCAATAATTCTGCGGATTTCAATCCGGCCCATTGGATCAAATCCGCTGGTCGGCTCATCCAGAATCAATAACTCCGGATCATGAATCAAGGCCTGGGCCAACCCGATACGCTGCATCATCCCCCGGGAATAGGTGGCAATCCGCCGATCCGCCGCCGGAACCAGGTTGACCATCTCCAGCAACTCCTGCACCCGGAGTTTCAACGCTTTCCCTTTCATAAGAAACAAACGCCCGGATATTGTCAGTAATTCACGGCCGGTCAGAAAACGATAAGTATCCGGATGTTCCGGTAAATAACCGATTCTCTGGCGGGCAATTGAATGCCGGACATCCTCATCAAAAATCCGAGCTTCCCCGGATGTGGGCTCAATAAAACCCAATAGAACATGCATGGTAGTGGTTTTACCGGCGCCATTGGGTCCCAGAAACCCATATACCCGCCCCGCGGGCACCACCAAGTTTAAATCACGGACGGCGTGAATAACACCGCTTTTCGCGGGAAATTCAACCGCCATATTTCTAATCTCAATAGCCAAACTCATAACATAAAACTCGATTCTTTGCAGCGGAATGTTGTCAGTCTCCGCAAAACACCCTTTAGATTCTATGAAGTAGAATCTATAATGGATAGGTCACGCCCAGAAGCCGTGAGATCGTCCGATAGTAGCGCCGGGTTTCCTGCCGCACAAAACGACGTTCTACCCTGATCCGTTCCGCCAATAAGCGAAAATCCAATCCAGCCGAGGCGCCAAGATGGCGTTTCCGCGCTATGACCTGATGTGGATCCATACGCTCCAACTCAGGAAGACGCTGTTTCACCTGCCGGTAGGCATCGCGGAACGAGACGCCCTGGCCTACTAATTCTAAAGCAGCATCAGCGGCAAACACGCCCGGTGAAAATCCCGCCAGCAGCGCGGCCCTGTTCATCCGCAGTCCGCGGATCAAGGGAACCATGATCCGTAATGTGGACCCGGCCATGTAAAAACCGTTCAATAACGGCCCCTTGGCTTCCTGAAGATCACGGTTATACCCACCCGGCAACCCACAGACCAGATGCATGACTTCACCGGCAAGCGATATACTTTTCGCCGCCCGGGCTCTGACCAATTCCAAAACATCCGGATTGTTTTTCTGGGGCATGATACTGCTGCCCGTGCCCATGGCCGGCGGTAATGACATGTAATTAAATTCCGGCATGGTAAACAACAGCAGATCCTGGGCCAGACGCGAAAGTGAAATCATGACCTGGCTCAGGCTCGACAGGACAATTGCCTCCATCTTGCCGCGTGTATTGCCGGCATGAAACACGTTATGCAGAGGACGGCTGAAGCCCAATAAGCGGGACACATAAGCCCGATCAATCGGCAAGGACACACCATACCCGGCCGCCGAACCCAGGGGACATTGATTATTCAAGGCATAGGCGCTCCGGAGCAGAACCATATCCTCCAACAAGCTCTCGGCATAAGCGGACGCCCATAATCCCACGGAACTCGGCATCGCCGGCTGCATATGGGTCCGCCCCACCATGGGCACCATCACGTTGACCTTGGCCAGCTGTAACAGCACGCCGGCTAACGCCTGGGTCTCTGCCATGGTTTGCAACAACTGCTCTTTACTGTACAGTCGCAGATCCACAGCCGCCTGGTCATTCCGACTGCGCCCGGTGTGCATCTTCCGTCCCAAATCTCCCAGTTTTTCCGTCACCATCCTTTCCACGGCCATGTGGATATCCTGGTCCTCCACCCGGATAGCCAAGCGGCCCTTCCGAAATCCGCGCATAACACGCACTAACTCCGCCACGACTTTTGCGCACTTCGACGAACTGAATAATTGCGGACGCCCCGGCAGGCGCGCGAGCATCGTGACATGCGCGGCGGACCCGATACAATCGGCGTCAACCAGACAGGCATCCATCTCGATATCTTGCCCCGCCGTATAGTCCAACACTTCAGTCGCAATGGCTCCAACCAGCGTCTGATATGTCTTCCGTGCTTGCCTCATAGTTAGCCTTCTTTCCTGCAGGACACTTTTGCCCGGATCCACGCATAGGTTATTTCCTGAGATACACAATGATTTTTCCGTTTGCCATTTCCAGCCGCTTGAGGGCGTCCACTACTGGATAATTATGTCGCACCATCCTGAAATACGCTTTAATCTGCGGAACCAGCATCAACCCCAAGGGCCCTGGCAATGGCAGATGGCCGATCATACTCCGGGAAACGGCAAAATGGAAGCCGGTAGCTCCGATCTCCGGAACGCCGATAATTCTATGAGTTATCTGGAACGGTCCCAGCCTGATGCCCCCCGCCAACAACGGTTCCCATGACGCCACCACGAAAAGCACAACCGCATTGGGCTTCAGTTTTACATGAACCGACCGCAATTCAAACGTTCCTGATCTCCATCGGGTTTCCAATGCCGCCAGGCAGGCATTCAGTTCCGATTCGGAAAATATCTGCGGGGAAACAATACCGCCTTGCTCTATCAATGCTATTTTCCGGCGCGCCTGCTGCCAATCAACTGATGTCCCCCGCTTTGCTGCGATAGGTAAAGGCCAGCAGGCCAGGACGGTTGCCGCCACAATCATAAAAACTACGGCCAGCATAATGTGCCGCCATTTCCGGCCAAAGGATTTTTTTGGCTTAAGCAATTCCTGCTCAGACAGCTTTTTGAAATTCAGCTTGGTCCGACAACGCGTACAGAAAATATGGCCCAGCTGGTTCTCATAACCGCATCGGGAACAGATAATCACCGCTCATCACTCCTTGGCCGACGCGCCTTTCTGCTCCTTGGAAGCCGAAGCGCCTTTCCCGTCTCCCTTTTTAGGTCCGGGAGCACTGGCTGACTTCTTTTCCTCCCGCGCCTGTTTTTGATAATGGTCACTCCGATAATCCGTTTGATAAAATCCAGAGCCCTTGAAAATAATTCCCGATCCACGACCAATCAAACGCCTGACACTCCCCTTGCAGACGGGACATTGCTTCAGCGGCCTGGCCGTGATATTCTGAAACACATCAAAGGTTTTATGACACCGCTTGCATTCATATTCATATGTTGGCATAGGACCTCGATCATTCTTAACGCGGCGCTGGCCGCCACGTCGGCGCCTTTGGCGCCAAGTGGCCACTTGCATGGCGACGTGGCAACCAAAATTATTCAGAAAAACAACTTGGTGATTATCATAATTGAATTCATGAATAAATTCAATAGCCTGATTATTGACTTGGCGGCGGCAACCGCATGGCTAGAATAGGCCATATTCATTAATGCGTAAACCCATCAGGAAATCCTGCATGTTCAACCTGTCGGACTATCTGGAACGTCAAAGAAAGCTCATCCATGTGGCTTTAGATGCCCATATGCCGGCGGAAGCAACCCGCCCCACCACCTTGCATAAGGCCATGCGCTACAGCATGTTCGCCGGCGGTAAACGTCTGCGCCCAATCTTATGTCTGGCCGCCGCCGAGGCCGTCGGCGGCGATGCCGCACCGGCCATGCTTCCCGCCATCGCCATTGAAGCGCTTCACACCTACACGCTGATTCATGACGACCTCCCCGCCATGGACAACGACACTTTGCGGCGCGGAAAGCCCACCTGTCACGTGGTGTTTGGAGAAGCCACGGCCATTCTGGCCGGCGATGCGCTCTTAACGCTGGCCTTCGAGTGGCTGTCTCAAACCCAGGCGCCGACGGATTATCCGTCCCATCAGCTTGGTTTGGAGCTAGCCCGCGCCGCTGGCAGTCAAGGCGTCATTGGCGGGCAAATCGAGGACCTGGCAGCCGAAGGACACCCTATCAACGCCGAGCGGGTTGACTATATTCATCGCCATAAAACAGCGCTGTTGTTATGCGCCTCGGTCCGGATGGGAGGTATCACCGCCGGTGCACCCCAATCCACGCTGGATGCCCTGACACGTTACGGAGAAAACGTTGGACTTGCTTTTCAAATTACGGACGATATTTTGAATGAAACCTCCTCGGCCAACGCACTGGGCAAAACCGCTCATACAGATCGGCAGCGGGGAAAAATGACCTATGTGGCTGTCCATGGATTGGAGACCGCCAAACAGCGTGCAGCCCAACTCACACAGGAAGCAATAACAGCGGTTCAAATCATGCCAGGATACACCGATCCTTTGATCGCTTTGGCTCAATTCATGGGTCGGCGAACACATTAATGCCATGTCATACCAACGCCTGAACTTATGGTGGCTTCTGCTCCGGGAATCCGTGGTTTTCTGGACAGGGGTTGCGATCATCGTCTGGATCTATTCAGCTACGTTCATTCAGGATGCACTGATTTTTGGCGCGTTCATATTCGCGTTATTCCACGCATCGCGGGGTATCGGCGCCTGGAAACAGCCGGCGGGCATCGCCTTCATCATTGTCCTTGTCCATTTTCTACTGATGATCCCCTTTTCGATTCACCCCGGCCTGTCTGCGCGCGATTTCACCGGAATCGTGGAACTCATGGCCGCCATGTTCGCCATCCCGGTGATATTCTGTACCCGTTCCCGAATTCAGTCCGCTCTGCTTTACAGCGCAACGGCCATCACACTGACACTGGCTTATGATATGGCACGGATGGGGTGGTATCTGGGGCCGGACCTGCTGACCAGGGCGCATACCTTCCGGCCGTTTATCCTCAATCATTCGAACGTGGCCAGCATGATGGCTGGAGCCTCAGCATTGGTGCTGTTTTATTTCTTCTGGACCTGGCGCAGGCGATTCTGGCCGGCGCTGGCCTGTCTGTTGGGCATCATCCTCTGTCTGGCCTATCAGGTCATTATCGCTTCCCGGGGACCTCAGATCGCGTTCGCCCTGATAGTTCCCTGTTTCGGTCTGCTGATACCCGGCTGGCGGCGCAAAATAATCTGGCTGGCCGGCATGACCGTCATCGCGAGTCTTGTAATTACCCATATCGAGCACCTCAATCCCCGTTTCGTGGAAAAAACATCCATGATCAATTTCAGCGAGCGGGACAAGGTCTGGAAACATACATGGTCATTGATTCAACAACGCCCCGGGATGGGATACGGCTACGGCAAGCGGAACTTTGAGGCTGTGTATTACGCGTCCGATCCCCCAACATCCCAATTCCATTACCCCCACTGCCATCAATTCTGGCTGAAACTGCTGTTTGAATTCGGATGGACCGGTATGCTCCTACACCTGACCGCCTGGCTGATTCTGGCCATTCAACTGGCAACACACATTGTTAAGCAACCAACGTTCGAGAAACGCCTGCTCCCGGGAACGATGGGGTTAATCCTGCTGTTCATCCACTTCTATGGACTGGGCGATTATCCCGATAACATCGTTCAGGTGGCCCAATTCTGGCTTATCCCTCTGGCATTAATGCTCATGCATGTGGAAAAACATTGTGACAGCCCTTAACGGCGTACTGCCCAAATTGCCTCACAGCTCCTATTGTTCAAAGACTGATCCCCACCCCATGTCAATCTGTATTGTCTCATGCGTGAGTTCGCCGTCATCAAATGTAAAAACACGGTAGTACAGGTTTTCGAGGGTGATGAACACCTTCGAATCCCATGCGGAGATTTGAAACGCTGTTCCAGCCAATGACAGTAATCGTATGCCTTCGACCTTTGCCTCGTAGTTTGAATGGATGTGGGCAAACAGTAATGCTGGAACGTTCTTACCTCGTAGAATAGACCATACCTCATTCATGTTCGCCGGAACGTGCGAATCCATGAACAGAAAGCCCGGTATTGGTGTAGGGTTCAAATGCATGAGCAATACGGACGGATCGTCTTCTGAAACATTCTCGCGGATAAGATTCATGGAGGCCTTGGTGAGTGATTCGCCGCCGTATGCAAAGGTGCTGTCCACGCACACAAAGCGAACACCCTTGTGCGTGAAAGCAAAATCCAATGTTTCCGGCACGGGCGAGCCGGGGAAGAGACCGCGAACCAGCGCATCGGGTCTGTCATGGTTGCCTGGCATGAGGTAGATCGGAATTCCCTCAAGCCCTTTTATGCCAAGCAGTTGCGGCCCCGGAAATTCAGAACCCGGACGCAACCCAAGCAATTCCGCCATGCAGGCGTACATCTTGTCGTTCCCATTAAAGGCAATGTCACCGGTCGAGATGATGAAATCTATGTCGTGGGCGTGATTCTCCACAATGTGGTTCATCACCTTCTGAAAGGAATAGGCTGTGCAAAAACCGCGCCACAAACTGTCACGAGCTTCCATGATATGATGGTCCGTTATTTGGATAAAGGAGAACTTGCTCATTCTTTCTTAGCACCGCCTTTCAGTCTATACCCTAATTCTTCCTCTTGTTATTAATCATGTATCCCATGAGAAGTGAAGACAGAAAACACCCCACCCGTAGAAGGAGCAGCAACACCTTGATCTTCACTTCTCAGGGACGACCCTAAATTGAAATTTATACTTGACCGGGCAGGACACCCGGAATATGGTGTAAATCACATTATCAAGTCAAGGATTTTTCCGTGGCATGTCGGATCACAAGTTGATGATCGGATTCGCGAAAACGGCCTTTAGTTGAGGAGATGATGAAACAGTTGATCATGAAATAACACGGCGAAACAGAGCTCGATATTTTTCACCACAGGCAAACAGAAACAGGGAAATACCATGAAAAAAATTATTGTCATTGCCATGATGCTGAGCGCCCTCACGGGATTCGGCACAGTGATCCAGCAGGACACCATAGAAATCGGTCTGAACGGATCTTTGGATTTTGAGAATTTCAACGGCAAAGTTGCCACTGCAGGCCAGCTTTCCCTCGGCTACTTTGTCCTGGACGACATACAGGTCGGCGGTATCACGGGCTGGGGTTATGACGGAGATAATTTCGGCTGGGGTCTGGGGCCCTACGGAGAAATCAACTTTGACCTCGACTCGGCAATTGTGCCCTATATTGCCATCCGTATGACGGCTAATTTCGGCGACTATCATAGAAGCGATCATCTCCTGATAGAAGGCGCCGGCGGCGTGAAGTTCTTTCTTTCGGAAAGCGTTGCCCTGGCTGGAGAACTTTTTTATGACCTGGCCAGCAAACAGGTCTTCATCAATAACGAGCGGGACCAGAACACTGATATCGGCCTGCGAGTCGGCATACGCTCATACTTCTAAACAAAACCCGAACCGACACGGATGCAGTAAGCCCCCCCCTTGGAACGAGGGGGGCTTTTGCGTCTTCCGTGCCATGAACAGAACAGGAGCAATACCACGGTAAGCCGGTTTCAAGCCGTAAATCTTCTGACAGGAATCGTTTTCGGACTGGCCGCAGCAGCTTGCGCCAGCCCGGCCGGAATGGATTTCACGCTGGAACTCGGTCCGGAACTTAACTCGTTTCATTACCGTGAACCCGGCTTAATGCAAGAAGACGGTTTTCTGGCGGGCGGCTTTGCTTCCTTCACGGCTGTTTTCCAGAGCAACGTAGTCTGGAACATCAGATCCTCCCTGACGGCCGGAACCCTACGCTACGACGGGCAGACCATGGAGGGCGAGCCGGTGAAACTGAACACACCCAACCAGCTATTTTACCTGCGGACCTCACTAGGCTATCGCTTGAATCCGGTCACACCGTTTGTCGGCATCGGTCTCCGGTACTGGCATGACAATCTCGGAGCCGCCAGCGCTTACGGTTACGACCGTCAGACCGTGTATTTATACAGTCCGCTCGGCCTGGAAATCAGCAAAACTTTCGGCACCACCTGGACGCTGGGCGCCCGCGGCGAACTGGATTGGTTCTGGGGCGGGCTCAATCACAATACCGATTTCCCGCTGACCGATAACGAGACAATTGACCTGCGCCAACATTCCGGCTATGGAACTCAACTGAGTATATTCGTGAACCGTCCTATGACACAGTCGGCCGGCCTGATGATAGAGTCATTTTTTCAGTATTGGAACATAGATGAATCCGAACATGAGTACGTGCTGGCCAACGATGGGATTTATGAATTCTTTGAACCGGCCAACGCAACATCCCTGATCGGTCTACGCGGCGGCATTCGCTGGTAATCCGGCCCTGGTGTGATGGGCCAGTGATACGCGGGTATCCCTAATTTCGGCTACAGCCAAGAGTCATGAGTGTTTTAATCCGTAACACTTATCGAGCGTTGCGCACGATGTGCTCTTATTATGGAGAAGTTCTGGCCCGGCAAAAACTTAATGGAGATATTTGATGGCCAGGAAACCGCCTATCAGCAGAATCCCGAATAACACGGTCAATAATTCAAAATAACGGTCAATGAATTGCTTGATCGGCGGACCGAAGAAATAGAACAACCCGGCCACCAGGAAAAAACGCAGGGATCGGCCAATCAGCGAACCCAGTACCATATCCTGCCAGAATCCGATCTGACAGATCCCGCCGGCAATGGTAAACACCTTATAAGGGATCGGGGTAAAGGCCGCCGCCAGGATATAGAAAAAAGCATTTTGCTGATAAAACCCCTGTACTTTGGCGAAAGCCGCCTGGGCATGATAGAAATTAATGATCGGCTGCCCCACGGTTTCCTGGAAAAAATAACCGATGCCGTAACCAAGCATGCCGCCAAGAACTGAACCAACGGAACAAACTGCGGCATACCGCAGACTCTGGCGGGGCTTTGAGAGCGCCAGGGCGATCAACAACACATCCGGCGGGATGGGAAAGAACGACGATTCGGCAAAAGCCAGTATAAACAGCGCCGGTACCCCGTAGGGAGTATCGGCCCAATGCAGAACCCATTGGTACAGCCGTTTGAGCCATACAAACGGCGCTTGATACCAAGACACGGATTGAGAAACTGGAAAGGCTGGTTCCATACCAAGATTCATTAAATTAGGCCCCGCCTGGCGGGGCAGAACTGCACATGATTGTCAGCCATAGGCTGATCCGTCTCTGGCGGATCGTGCCATAGGTAGACCCGCCGCGGGCGGGAAATTTCTATTCATTGAACACAAAGTTCGCATCATGCCAGAGGCTGGTCCGCCTCAGGCAGGGAGAACGCAAACGATGGATCCACTTGGTACACTTTGCGACAACCTGCTGTAAAATTTCAACAGGTTTGGCTGCCGATAAGACTAGCAATAACATCCAGACCGGTCAATGGCTTTCCAAGTCTGTTCAGCAATTCTCATTATGGCACCAGACCCCCACGACCACGTGTCCGGCGGGCGGCGCGGCCATAATAGAATGTTGCTTTAATCTTTCTTGAACACGCTCCTGATTTATGCTTCAATAAATTTTCAATCGAAGAACTTGCAATGTTTCAATTCGATTTTTGGATTTATTCTGGATTTTCCATTCAGGGCGACATTAATTAACGGGCAAGGCATGCCGCACCCCGTTCCAGTATCAGAAAGGAAATCAAATTCATGAAGCGCACATATCAACCTTCAGTAAAAAAACGTAAACGTAAACACGGGTTTCGCGCTCACATGGCCACGGCCGATGGACGTAAAGTACTTTCCCGCCGACGCCGGAAAGGCCGCGCTAAGCTGACGGTATGATCTGGAGTCGTTGCTGTCGGACAGGATAATTTTTTCTTCTATGGAAGCTGCTTTCAGCGCGGCTTCAAGGCGGCTCTGAGAGCCACCACTACAAGTAATCATGTTTATTTTAAAATTCATATGCATGAACTTGGAGTAATCGAATTTGGCATCAGATATATCACAGTATGCTGTTATCCTGAGCAAAGCGCCAGCCAGAGGCGGGTTCCGCCAAAGGACGGACAGCGGAAAGAGCCTGCCCTGAGCTTGCCAAATGGATCTCAGATGCGCTGATATCCAATGAGCCTGTCCGAGGCTGGCCCGGGATTCTTCGCTACGCTCGGAATGACAGGCCGTGCCGACTTGAATTTCTATACATTGAACCCACATGATCCAGTGAACCGCCGCTTGTCGCGAAGTCAGCGGCTGACGCGGTCAGCGTTGTTTCAGGAAACTTACGCCCAGCGCCGCCGCTACGTGGGACGCACCATGATACTGTGGCTGCGCGGGGGAGAGGATGCGGCATTGCGGTTGGGCGTTGTAGCCAGCAAAAAAACGGGCAACGCCGTGGCGCGCAACCGGGCCAAGCGCCGTTTACGGGAAGTTTTTCGCCTGAACCGGCACCGGTTGCACGGTAAGGTTGATATTATTTTGATCGCCAGACGGGTAATTTTCCAGGCAACCTGGAAGGACTTGGAACAGGACCTGCTCAAGCTGGCCGACAAGGCCGGACTGCTTTCTGCAAGGGAAGGAAAGATGTGCTCATGAAATACGCGCTGATGATACTTATTCGATGTTATCAATTTTTAATTTCTCCATTTCTGGGGAATTGTTGCCGGTTTTATCCTTCCTGCTCGTCGTATTGTCTGGAGTCCATTCAGAGGCACGGCTGTATCCGGGGAGTGGGTCTGGGCATGCGCAGGCTGGCCAAATGTCATCCGTTTAATCCCGGAGGCGTGGATCCTGTGCCGTGATGATTTCTGCATTTTGCAGAAATCATTTGTGTTGGCCGCTGGAATCCTGTTAGCATACGCATTTATTTAACCGGGAAATACTGGACGACCGCAGGACATTATGAAAAAACAAGATCTGATGATCGTGGGCATTCTGTTTGCGCTATTGCTGGCCTGGCCCTATCTGGCCGGCAAGCTGTTCCCATCAGCGCCCACCAGGCCTGAAAAAACGGCGATGGCACCTCTGGCCGTCTCCAATCTGCCATCGGAATCCGCCAAGTCACCGGCGCCGGAATCCACGTCGGCGCCGGCCATTGTCAGCGCCCCCGAGACCCCGGCAACACCCATGCCATCAAAACCCGAACGGCGTCTGGTCCTCGCCAACAATGAAACCACCGTAACGGTGTCATCCTGGGGAGGCGGTATTGTCGCCGTCGAACTCAAAAATTACCGGCGTTCGGTAGCCCGAAACAGCGGTCCGGTGGTGTTGAATTTTTCCGATTTTCCGGCGCTGGCTTATGCCGGATTGCCCGGGTTTTCATCCAAAGATAATTTTAACATCGAGCGCGACACGGAAACAAGCCTGCGCATCAGCAAAGCCACTCCGGAAGGACTGCATCTGACTCGCATTCTGACCTGCGGCACTGATTATCGCCTGAAAATCGAGGATACGTTTCAGAATAAAAGCCGCCAAGCTATCATCCTGCATGACCATGAACTCCAGATCGGGCCAATGTACATGACCGGCGAAACCCTTACCATGCGGCTCAATTACCTGGGCGTGGATGCCCTGCCCGCTTCCGCCGGCGAAGGGGTCACCTACTGGGCCGGCAAACTAATCAAGTTATTCAAGCACGACATGAAGGAGCGCGGTCTATCCGGGGCGCCGGAATACATCAGCAAAAAAGTTGAGATACCGGTGGACTGGGTGGCTGCCAAGAGCAAATTTTTCGTCCAGATCCTGGCGCCGGACGGCGGCGCCGCCGCCTATCGCGTCCGCGCGAAACGGATTTTAACCCCCGGCGAGCGAAAAGATCCGAGCCTGGCACCGACGAAAGCCGAAATCGCCAGTGCGTCCGCCACGGTGCAGTTCTCGGAAAAGACGCTGGCGCCCGGCGAAGCACTGACGCGCGTAACCCACTATTACGCGGGGCCCAAGAAATACTCCATACTGAAGGAACTGGGGCTGCACCAGGACGAAGTGATGGATTTCGGCTGGTGGAAGCCCGTGTGTAAATTCCTGCTCATGGTTCTTAACTTCACCTACAATCTGGTTCCCAACTACGGCATTGCGATCATCCTGCTCACTATTTTAATCCGGATCATTTTCTGGCCGCTGACGCACAAGAGCACTGAAAGCATGAAACGGATGCAGGAACTCCAGCCCCTGATGACGGACATCCGGGCGAAGTATAAGGATAACCCGAAAAAGATGCAGGAGGAAACTCTGGGCCTGTACCGGAAACATAAGGTCAATCCGATGAGCGGCTGTCTACCGATGATAATTCAAATCCCGGTGTTCGTGGCCTTATTTGTTGTGCTACGCAGCGCCATCGAACTCCGCTTCGCCCCGTTTCTCTGGATCCACGATCTGAGCGAGCCGGAGCGATTATTGGCGGGTGTCCTGCCGATTCCGCTGAATATTCTGCCCATTTTCATGGCAGTGACAATGGCCTGGCAACAGAAGCTGATGCCCACCACCGATCCCAATCAGCAAAAGATCATGCTGTTATTTATGCCCGCCATGATGCTGGTAATGTTTTATAACATGCCGTCGGCCCTGGTACTCTACTGGTCCACCAATCAGTGCATCATGATTGCCCAGATGCTCATTCAGAAAAAACGGACGGCGATGAAGAATGAACATCACCCTTGAGAGTGTGACTAAACGATTTGGCTCCATCACGGCAGTGGATTCCGTGTCGCTGGCCATCGAGGACAGCGAGTTGTTTTTCCTGGTGGGTCCGTCCGGATGCGGCAAAAACTACTCTCCTGCGCATAATCGCCGGCTTCTGCGAACCCGATCTGGGCCAGGTGTTCTTTGACGGAAAGCGAGTCAACGAACGTCCGCCGCATGAGCGCAATACGGGCATGGTGTTTCAAAACTACGCGTTATGGCCGCATATGACAGTGGCACAGAATGTGGCCTTCGGACTGACCGTTCCGGGACGAAACCCGCCGGAGCAGGAACGCCGCGTGGGCGAACCTGGCGGACCGATCCGTTATGCTCTGCGGCGTCTCCCGATCCGCCGCGACATGTACCGTCCTGAACATCTGCGGCACATGTCGGACTCCCAAGTAATGCCTTACGAACAGTCCGATCGCTTCACATATCATCCGGAATGGACCGGATCGTTATTCAGTGTCATTCGTGTTCTGATCCGGGCCATGTGCCTGGACACCCATGACGAACTAACGGCCGCCTGGGAAGCCATTCACCGGGCCGGCGGACTGGATGTCTGCCCGGAAGCCATGGCCGCGCTAACGGCACTTCCTCCCGGCGCTGATTATACCGGGGCAAAAGGACCCACCAGCCGGCGGATTACTGGCATTCAGCTTCACCATGCTGGAAGTTTCGGATTCCCTGATGCTGGCTCAGAAGCAGATGTACTACCCCATTACCAAGGCCCTGTATGAACTCTTCCAGCTTCTGGGTGAAGGCCGGTTCATTGCTTCCGCGCTGGGGGTCTAGGCCATGGTATTCCTGCTGATCACCATTCTGGCCGCGAATTCCCTGCTCGGAAGACGCCTGGGGACTATTTTCAGGATATGATATCGAAGTCGCAAACGAGCGGGAGATGATCTGACAACAAAACCCGGGGAACCTGGAAATCCCTGATCTGAATCCCGTCGTTGTGAAGAATGAAATCCAACTGGCGTTTGGGCGCCCAGCTGGGAAACGACGCTTTTCCATCCGCACACGCATTAATCAGCCCCGTGGCCGCCAGAAACAGCTTTATTTCCCGGTTGCCCCAGAACGCGTTAAAATCCCCGGCCACAATACAGGGCTTGGAAACATCCTTGACCAGCGAATACAGGTCGCTCAACTGATGATGGCGCGTCCGGAACCGGACCGATAAATGCACGAGGAACACCGTTAAGTGCCGCAATTCCAGCTGAATGACCAGACGCTTGATCCCCTGGTTAAAATAATGGAATTTTTCCCCATGAATCACATCACTGCTGAGAAAGGCGTTAACCTGCTTGTTAAAGACCGGCAATGATCTTGCCAGCGACGGCTTGGCGTACTTAGACTCATAGACATGATAATGTCCCAGCGTTTTGGCAATAACCGCCGCCTGGTTTTTTTTCCTGGAGCGATAGGAACCGGCATCAACCTCCAACAACCCCACGATATCCGGATGGAAAGATTGGATGAACGCCGTAATTTGCTTCAGATTATTCGAAGTCCGCCGCAAGTATCCACTCCACGGCAGGTGCAAATGCCCGCCACTTCCCGTGCAGTACCGTACATTATAAAGAATAAACCGCATGAACCTTACTATACATTGTTGCCGCAAAAAAGTGAAGCATGTTTCACGCACTATCAGGATAACGGGATAGCCACATCACTTCGGAAAAGATTGACTTTCCAGCACATGAATATATCTTAATATGCATTTACCCGACCAGGAATCAACCTCATGAACATTGAATTCGATTCCGCCCAGTGTGAAAAGATCAAAACCGACGCCCGCGCCTGGTGGGATGGTAAATTGGATCGGCCTCTCATCCACGTCACTTTAACCGGACGTCCTCCCGGCCAGCCGGAACCCCCGATTCCCAGCCGGCCTTTCATTTCTTTCTACGATGAATCCGTTTCCACCGAGGCAATTATCGCTCGTTGGGATTACGTTTTGTCCTGTTACCGGTTTTTGGGAGATGCCTTTCCCGCTGTGTGGCCCAATTTCGGAGCCGGTGTGCTCGCGGCATTCATGGGCGCCACTCTGAAGAATGACATCCCGGCAGGCACGGTCTGGTTTCAACCCGCACAGGAACAGGAAATTGGCGACATCAGGTTCCATTATGATCCGGAGAACCCATGGTTCCAGCGTATTAGTGATATTTATCGCGCTGGCCTGAAACACTGGCAGGGACAGGTGCAAATGGGCATGACTGACTTGGGCGGAAATCTGGATATTTTATCATCATTTCGCCCCAGCGAAAAACTGCTCCTGGACCTTTACGATCACCCCGATGAAGTGAAACGCCTGACCTCGGAAGCTCATGAGGCGTGGTGGAGCTATTTTAATGAATTCAATACCATGCTCCAGCCCGTCAACCTCGGCTATTCCGCCTGGGACGGGATGTTGTCTGAAACTCCATTTTATATGCTCCAATGCGATTTCGCCTACATGATCAGCCCGGCCATGTTTGACGAGTTCGTCAAACCGGAACTCCAAGCGTCCTGCCAACGGCTCGACCACGCGTTTTATCACCTTGACGGACCCGGGCAGTTGCCGCATCTGGATTCCCTGCTCTCTATTTCTGAATTGAAAGGCATACAATGGATTCCCGGCGCCGGTCAGCCAGATATGGCTCACTGGCCGCAAGTCTATCGCAAAATCCGGAAAGCCGGAAAATTGATTCAGATTTTCGGCTCTTTTAAAACGCTGGACGCTCTGACTGACCAACTGGGCAGCGCGCAAGGCATTTGTCTGATTAGCCAGCAGGATATTTCCGAAGAGCAGGAAGTATTGACCGGCCTGCACCGGTATGGGGCCATTTAGCCCCGGCTGCCGGTTTAGTCTCTGGCTGCATCAGCAACCTGCTATCCGCTTGCAGTGGCGACCTGAAATCGATATGGTTCTTGTCTGGATCAGGTTGCGTATCCCAGTCAAAGGCCAGAGATCAGAGACCAGAAGTCAGTCAGTTAAAAATGACATATTTCCCGCCAGAGGCAGGTCTACCCAAGGCACGATCCGCCACAGCGGATTTACCTATGGCATAATTGCATCTTGCCGGAAGCGGAGGATATGTCAAAAAAATAATCAACGTAAGTTGATTATTAATAATGATTTCTATATTTCGCAGAAATCATATCACGTTTATTTAAGGAGGATAGTTATTATGGCACGCGTATTCAACTTCAATGCCGGTCCGGCCGTTCTGCCGTTAGAGGTGCTTCAAGAAGCTCAAGTCGAACTCCTGGATTTCAAAAGCTCGGGCATGTCCATCATGGAGAGCAGTCACCGCGGCAAGGAATATGACGCCGTCCACGCGGAAGCGGCGGCCAACTTCAAAAAACTGCTCAACTGTTCCGACGATTATGCCGTGCTTTTCATTGCCGGCGGCGCCAGCATGCAGTTCGCCATGGCGCCCATGAACCTGCTGAACGCGGGCCAGACGGCGGATTACGTCAATTCCGGCGCCTGGGCCGGCAAGGCCGTCAAGGAAGCCAAACTGATCGGGCAGGTGAATGTGGCCGCGGACTGTGCCAAGGATATTCCAACCCGTGTGCCCTCTGAGCAGGAACTCAAGCTCACACCCGGCGCTGCCTACGTGCATCTCACGTCGAACGAAACGATTTCCGGCGCCCAATGGAAGACGTTTCCAAAAACCGAGGCGCCGCTGGTGGCCGATATGTCCTCGGATATTCTTTCGCGCCCGTTTGATATCAATCAATTCAGTTTGATTTACGCCGGCGCCCAGAAAAACCTGGGCCCTTCAGGAATTGCCCTGGTCGTTATTCGCAAGGACCTGGCCGAGCGGGCCTCCGACAAAATTCCCGCCATCCTGAAATACACGACATATATCAAGAAAAATTCGCTCTACAATACACCGCCATGCTTCAGTATCTATATCATGATGCTTGTTTCCCGCTGGCTCCTCAAACAAGGAGTGGCCACCGTCTATCAGCGGAATGTTGAAAAAGCACACAAAATTTATGCGGCCATTGACGCCGGCAACTTCTACAAGGGAACCGCGGTCCGTGAATACCGCTCCGACATGAACATCACCTTCCGTCTCCCCAGCGAGGCCCTGGAGGAACAGTTTGTCAAGGCAGCGTCCCAGGCAAACCTAAAAGGCCTGAAGGGGCATCGTTCCGTGGGCGGCATCCGCGCATCCGTTTATAACGCCTTCCCCATGGAAGGCATTGACGCGCTGGTGATTTTCATGCAAGAGTTTGAGAAAAAGAACGGATAGCCCGGCGCGGCCAGGCCGCCCCTAAATGCGGATTGCTCCGTTGCCGCCTTCGGCGGCAACCGTGTAGCCCCGTAACAGGGTTAGTGATTGCTTGGCTGCAGACGTGACAGAATGCGAATTGTGATACGAACAGGCTACAAAGCTTTTACCTCGCGCAAAGGCACGGAGACGCCAAGAAAAGATTGAACGATGAAATTCAAAACCAGAATTAATTCCGCATTCCGCATTCCGCCACGTCAGTCCCACAATGCGGGACTAAGTGGCCCCTTGCCGCCGAAGGCGGCGACGGGGCATTCCGTATTTATTTTCTGCCTGACTTTTCTTGTCGGACTGGGCATTGCCGGCTGTCGCACCGCTTCCGTGGTGCGTCCTGAGAAGCCGCTTGAAATTGTTTTTTTTGTTCAAGCCGATAAATCGCACTGGCAGGACGCCGGCATTATCGTCAAACGCGGACAAATCGTTCACTGTGTGGCCAAAGGCAAGTGGAGCGACGCGAACGGCACGTATGGACCCAAGGGCAACCCGAAAATCACAAAGGACCACCTGGGGCTCAGCGCGCCGGCTAATGCCCTGCTCATGAAAATCCACTATCACACTAACTCATATCTTTTTGCTCAAATCGTCCAGGTCGGCAAAGAATCCAGCGTGATTGCCCAGGGCGCCGGCCCGCTCCTGTTCGCCAACAACGTGTCGCTGCCCCTGGGCCAGCGCGGGGAAATCAAGGTCACGCTCACGGTGGCGCCGGATGCGGATGAAGACGGCGTATCCGACTATGATGAAATTACACGCTGGAAAACCGATCCGCTGAATCCCGATTCCGACGGCGACGGTTTCCTTGACGGCTATGAAGTGGCCGGAAAAAAAGCCCGTCTCAAGAAAAAAACCATCCCGCCGCCGCCCTGAACAGAACTTGACCATCAAACGTATCCCACCGCCGAATGCGACTGTCGAAAAACTAATTCGGACGCGACCACGCGAAACGCGTGGTAAACGAAGCTTGTCCCGCGTTGGGCGGGACGCGTCCCTCCATAACCAATAACGCCCGTGTTATGTGTCTTCTGAAGGGCCACGCCGTTTCGACTTCGCTCAAGGCCCTGAGCCCCTCGACCGTGCTCGGGACCCTGAGCTTGTCGAACGGGCCTGTCGAAGGGCTTTGTCGTGGCCGTTCTTTACAGCGTTTTTCGACAGTCGCAATGACACGGATTAAGCACAGCTACTTGTTGTTGCCTGCATCCGACTTTGTTGACTGGCCTTGGCACGCTTGAGCAATAACAAAATCAACAAGTTCCTGACATTGAAACCAGCCCAACCAATAGTTGTGACCTTGCCCCTTGATAACGTTAAGTGTCATTACTCCGCCCAACTGTCGATATCGTTGCGCCAATTCACCAGAGTTTTTTTCGATCGGCACCACGGTATCGCTATTCCCATGTATGTGATAGATGGGGACATGCGCTTTGGCCAGGGGCTCTATGCGGTCAATCGGATTATGCTCAGCCAATTCAGCTTTGAATTGTTGTTCGCTCATGCCGTATGCGTCACAGGCAGCTTTAATGCCAGGGTAACTGCAAGGATTACATACCGGATAGATGCCCGCCACGCAGGCCACGCATGAAGGGTGCTCGACTGCCCAGTTATAGAGCATCAACCCGCCGCGGCTTCTCGCCAGCAGACAAGGCTTACTTGAGAGGCCCCGTTGCAAGACCAGTTCCTTGTAAAAGGCGGAAAAGAGAGCTCGGCCCATAGGATTGCCAAACGATTCACCGACGTCGATCCCGGCCACGGCAATGCCGGCATTGATAAACTCCTGAAACATCCACTTCTCTTCCGGGCCCGGCAAGTCGGAAAGCGTCGGGGCGTACCAAACCCATGGTGTCTCGTTACTGGCGGCGACTTTTCCTGGCCGGATGAGAAAAGCAGTACTGCCATTCACGCTGAAGACTTCTCCGGCAATTGGCAGTTGCTTGACCGATTTTAGCATACCATCTCCTCTCTGCGAATCATCTTCAAAGGCACACCACTGCAGGCCATAAAAGCAAATAACTACACCAGTAAGGGAACAGATTATATTCCATCAAACCGTATGGGACGGAGTTGCCAACAGCCACGCCACCATGGACGGTCAAACCTGTTATGCGACAGGACGCCGGATCAACATCACGGCATTCATCCAGATCGTTACTTTTCCATATTCATGGAGGGGACCGGCAGATTGCCGCGCTGTTCACAACGGATGGAAAACAGCATGATACCGGCCGCGGCCAGATTAGCGAGAAAAATGGCTAAAGCGCCTAATAAATTACCGGGCAAACCGATGTTCAGGGCAAAAAACGCTACAACCGCCACAACCGAGAGAAAGACGGCCTGACCAGCCAAAACGGTCACGGGTTTCTTAAACCAGGCCGCTTTCCCCTCACTGTAAGCGCGCAGTGCCACCGCCAACGGAAATAACACTAGCATCCACGCCGTGCCGCGAACCAGCGGCAAATCGCCGGGATCCAAATTTTGAAGCGTGATGTAATACCAGTCAATCAGTCCCGGCAACAGCAACGCCAAAGGCAAAAACCCCATCACCATCCCCGCCATCAGCACAAACCTGATCAACTGACGATTGATGCGGGCTGACTGCCCATAATAGGTCAGAGTCAGGGCCTGGAGACGTGCGGCGCCAAACGCCACAGGATTGACGATGCCCAGGGCAAGATAAAAAACCGGCAGCATATGCTCAGGATTGGGCGCGCGCGCGATAAAGGCCCCCACCATGAAGCCCGAAATCGAAAGAAACAGCGCTCCCACCGACAGCGTCAATGAAAACATAAGAATTTCCATATAGTCCGGGGTACGCTCCGCGCTTTGCTCTATCCTGTTCATGAAAGGCAGGGCCAACATCCGCGATATCATCACCTCCACTGCAACCGGAAGTGTCAAGCACACGACCGCCCAAACCGGGCCAACGGCATTCAGCGCACAAAACACCGGCGATAATATCAACGTCAGTATAATCCGCCCCAGAGTGGCGCCGAACGCCCGTCCTGTAGCCTTGCAATTTAAGAGCACGATCTGATAGGGATTTCTCAGCATGAACAACACCGTCAGAGGAAGCGAGGCAATAAAGGTGACAGTGGCCGGCTTTTCTATCAAGGACGGCAATCCCAGCAGCGTGCCAAACAAAAAGTGAGACACCGGCGGCAGCATCAGAATCCCATAGACAACTATTATAGCCAGGATGATGACATTATTGATACGGACGCAGCGCGCAAAGCCTTCCCGCGTCTTTCCAAACACCATTCCCGTTGTGATCAATCCGAAACCCAGCGTCAAGAGAACCATCATCACCGACATGGATTGCGCCAAGCCGGCTATGTTGAGCGGGCCACCGGATCCCCGGGAAGCAACCATGGTCACAAGCGGATAGGTCAGGGATTGCGAGATAGATTGAAGCGCCAAGGGGGCAAAATAAGTCAAAAACTGACGATAGACGGAACGCGAGGTGGTCATCGTAGATTAATTATTTGCAATACCCTATGGCGGGATCAACCGAACAGGTTGTCCAGGGAATCATTGCATGAAACGAGCTTCCCGTTCTTGACGGTTTCAACATATTTGTGATGAATCCATTTTCTCAGCCGGTAGAGCGTGGCAAACACGAATGTCGGCGCGGCAACACCCTGGCCACCCACCAATTCGCCGCCCCGGCGGACATTATCCTGCATCCAAGCCGGCAGGCGCAGGTGATAAGGATTTCTCTGCACTTCCCCGGCGTGAAAGGAAATGGCAGCAACCAGGTCCGCCACGTCAGCAACACTGGATTCAAGCATTAAATTGGGATTTGGCAATGGCGTCCAGAACTCGGTTTCACAGACCCAGCAGCAGAACGCGGAATCCAATCGCTTCAAGGCATCATTGACCAGAAGATGGCTGCCGATATGCGTACTATTCCCATCCTTGGCGTGCGGCATAACAATGACACGCGGCTGGTGTTGTTCCATGATGCCGATAATCACTTTGACGGCCTCCTCCCACGCCGCGGGACTTTGTTTCCGGGTGGTCAAGTTTATTTTTTCTAGCCCCCGCTCGCCGGTTTGAACCAGGCCGAACCCCAGGTAATCGCAGGCACGGCGCAACTCCGCCAATCGTTCCATCTGCCGGTCCTTCCGGCTTCCCAGCGTCACCGCCACGTTGATCACATTCATCTTCATTTCCCGCAGCAAACGCAAAGGCAAGGCTCCGACGATACCTTCATCATCCGGATGGGGCGAAAAAACTAGTACCCGGGGCGCATCCTTCGGCAGAGTCGCGTGCGGGTCACAAGGAATATTTCCCAGGGGATACCTGGTGCCTTCATTCAATAGTCGCGCATATTCCGAGACAAATTTATGATACGGATTGGTCATAGTCTTTCACTCCTGTCCTATCTTTTACAAGTACATGCGACAGTGTTTATCAACTCTTCCTCCAAAATACAAGCTGAATTTCCCCGGACATGACAGGAAACTTGATTGACGAAACATTGGATTGCCGATATAAGAAGAACCTGTTGGATGAAACTTTTTGACAGAGTTGTTATAATATTACAATATATTTAAACTAGGTTGCGCCAGGCGGGGCAACTGCCGTTCTCACGAACGGCCCCTACACAACCAATGTCATGGGATTGGATAGTGTAGCGGCAGTTCGACAGAACCGCACATGATTGCCACGTCAACCCGATTTTCATCGGGATAACCCCGTCGCCCCGCTGCGGGGCCACGCGAGCCGCGTGGCAAGCAAGTTTACCACGCTTAGGCGTGGGAACCACTTGGCTACTGACGTGGATGGTCGCTTGACAATTTTATCGTTGACGCGAAAATTCCTATACATTAAATCAGGCCGCGCCTAGCGCGGCCTGATTTAACTCAAGACAAATATCCGCCATGATTCCATTTGTGGATTTAAATCGACTGCACGATCCGATTCGTCCGGCGCTGCATGAGGCGGCCATACGCGTCATTGACAGCGGCCATTTCATCGGCGGACCGGAGGTTAAACAGTTCGAGCAAGCAATGGCCGCCGGGCTGGGCGTCGCCGAAGTCTGCGGCGTCGCCTGCGCCACATCCGGGCTGTTTGCAACGGTAAAGTGCCTGGGGATCGGACCCGGCGACGAAGTGATCACCACCGTTCATACAGCCATTGCCACAGCCGAAGCCATAACGCTAACCGGCGCGCGGGTCGTGTTTTGCGATCTTCAGCCCGGAACGTTCAACCTGGACCCGGCCGAATTGGAAAAGAAAATCACGCCGAAAACCAAGGCGCTTCTCCCGGTTCATTTATACGGCCTGCCAGCAGATATGGACGCGCTGGCCGCCATCGCCCGGCGCCATAACCTGTTCCTCGTGGAAGATTGCGCCCAAGCCCAGGGCGCCCGCCACGGGGACCGTTGGGTGGGGACCATCGGAGACGCCGGCATCTTTAGTTTCTTCCCCTCAAAAAATCTAGGCGGGTTCGGCGACGGCGGCGCCGTGACGGCCCGGCATCCGGACCTGATGAAAAAAATCAGGATGTTTTCCAACCATGGACGCGAGAGCAAATATATTCATGAATTTGAAGGCATCAACAGCCGGCTGGACGCCCTCCAGGCCGCGCTGCTGCGCGTGAGCCTGCCCCACGTCCATGAATGGAACCGGCTTCGCCGCCAGGCCGCGGCCTGGTATCATGAAGGCCTGGCCGGTCTGCCGGCTGTAACACTGCCCCGACCGTTGCCGGGCACCGAGCCGGTCTATCACGTGTTCGTCATTCTCATTCCCGATCGGGACAGTCTCCGTACCTTCCTGAAGGAACGCGGCATTGGAACCGGCATTCATTATCCTTATGCCTTGAACACCTTGCCGGCATATACTTACCTGCAGGAAGGCGCAGACCATTATCCCCGGGCGGAACAGGCCTGCCGGACCATGCTTTCCCTGCCCATGTTTCCCGGCATCACCCAGGCAGAAGTGGACACCGTCTGCGCGGCCATTCGGGAGCGATATGCCAACAGACGCCCAGAAAAATAATAGCCCGCGAAAGACACGCTATGACACTAAATAAAATCAACGCCAGTTTGCCGGTGGATTTAAGCGTGGTTATCCCGGTTTTCAATGAAGCAGAAAATCTGGAACCGTTGCTCCGCGAATTATCCCAGATACTGGAACCACTGCCGCAGGCATGGGAAGTGCTTTGCGTGGACGATAAAAGCACTGACAACAGCCTGACCGTGCTTCGAAATCTTCAACACCACCACGCGTTCCTGAAAGTGCTTAGCCATACCGTCAATTCAGGGGAAAGCGCCAGCGAAGCTACGGGTTTCGAAAACGCTCGGGGCCCGATCATCATCACCATGGACGCGGACCTGCAGAACGATCCGGCGGATATTCCGGCCCTGTTGAATGCCTTAACCCCCGACACGGGCGCCGTCTGCGGCGTGCGCCAAAAACGGGAAGACAGTTGGCTTAAGCGCCTGTCGTCAAGAATTGCCAACCTGTTTCGCAACGCCGTTACCGGCGACTATATTACCGACGCCGGCTGTACCTTCCGGGCGTTGCGGCGCCAGGCATTGCGCGAAATCCCTGTCTTCAACGGCATGCACCGTTTTCTGCCGACCCTGCTGCGTCTGCAGGGGTACCGCGTCACGGAAATCCCGGTCAACCATCGCCCCCGTACCCGCGGCCAATCCAAGTATGGAGTCGGCAACCGTCTATGGCGGGGACTTGTGGACTGTTTGGCTATGCGATGGTTTAAATCCCGTTCCATACGCGGGAATCGTTGCCGCGGAGAAGTCGTGCCTTAATGAAATCGCCCAGCCAGATATTTTCTAACGATCCCCTGAAAGCGTTGGAATCCTCCCCTTCTGCGGCATGGCTTCGGCCTGTCCTCAAGGCCGTTGTGCTGTTGCTGGTGATACTGGGTCTTTTCTGGGCGATCTATGCTTCGCCCCTGCGCCAATCACTGACCCATATTCACGAAATCAACGCGCAACTGTCCCGCCTGGGTTTTCTGGCGCCCCTGATTTTCACACTGGGCGTGGCTATTCTCGTGGGCGCGGGATGTTCGCGACTACTTCTCTGCTCCATTGGCGGTATGGTATTCGGATTCTGGGAGGGCCTGCTCTGGACACAGCTGGGCGCGCTTATCGGCTCTTATCTCATGTTTTTATTTGTTCGCTGGGGAGGGCAGGAACTTGTTCTGCGCCATTGGCCCCGGCTGGGGCAACTTAACATGTTTATGGGGCGGCGCGGCATCCTGACGGTCATACTGACCAGGCAATTACCCGTTGGAGGCATCTTTTTGAACATCATATTAGGGTTGACCCCGGTCCGACATCTTGATTTTCTACTAGGCACAGTGATCGGTAATTTGCCGGAAGCGATTCCATGCACCTTGATCGGCAGCAGCGCCCTTCAACTGGGGCTGAAACAAAGTATCTGGCAAATCGCATTGGCCGTTAGCTTGTTATTGCTGGTCTGGCTCGGGATCGGGCTTTACCTGCGAGCGTCGAAAATGGCAGCGGCGGTCAAGGATAAGGTCGAGCATGCCATGGAAACGAAGGATACCCATGTCCGCTAAGCTTAAATTTGGCGTGGTTGGTTGTGGACGGATTGCGGAAAAACATCTGGCCGCGCTCCACCATGAATCGGTTCAGGCCAAGTTGGTTGCCGTGACAGATATCCTCGCGGACAAGGCGCGCGCCAAGGCCGATAAATACCAGACACCCTGGTACACGGATTACCACGAGATGCTTCGCCGGCATCCCGACATCGAAGTCATTGACGTATT
>CAYQNY010000013.1:11875-31401 GCA_964418925.1 uncultured Verrucomicrobiota bacterium | reverse complement strand
GGGATAGGTTTCCCAGACCTTAAAGGCCTTGAAAGATGTTTCCAGGCCTAACTGATACATATTCCGGTACTTGGCGCCCATGCGCTCCATAAGGATGTTGGTCGTCACCGTGGTGACGGGTACGCTATTGGAAATTACGGGCACGCCGTTGGTATCGAGCACGGGATTGACAACCAGGTTGGTATAATCCTGCTTGGTGGCCGAATACCAGGTCCCCCGGTAGCCGGCCCGCGGTATGAACGTAAGAAAACCAAAGAGTTTGTTCGGGTAATACACCATGTGGTCGGTGTCGAAACGGAACGCCCCGTAGTCCTGCTTATTGGTTATGGCGCTTTCCCATTCCTTGGAAAAATAGCCGGCCGCGGTTTCTCCCTGGTAATAAAACGGACTCTCCCCGATTTCCTGCCGGGAAAGATCGAGGGTCAGGAGGGGCAGGCGGTCTACGCTGGTATAAAAATCGTTGAGCCGCCGTTCCAATTCCATCGTCAGCGTGTAATAGTCGGTGCGGTGGCCCATGACAATATAGTTATCCGGCTCGGGCGAGGATTTGTATTCTTCGCGGAAGTACTGCTCGATGATTTTTGGATCGCTCAGGTAGTTCAGTTGCGCCAGAAAATAATCGTGCTCCCCAATGCTCTGGCTGTGATACAGCCGCATCCGGTACCGGTCTTCATTGATCGGATATTCCTGAGTCTTCCCCTCGTCCGGCCATCTGTCATTAGCATAGTACACGATAGCATCACCGAACCAGGGATCTTCATCAGCGCTCATTTCTGTCTGCTTTTCCGGATCCTCCCAGAAATGGCGGCCCATGAAAGCCCAGGGCTCATCCGGGGTCGGGTTCATATAACGTTCCGTGGAAAGTTCCTTGACGTTGCCGCCGGCCGACCACATGATGTCCTGCCCCAAACCAACACCGCGACGCAGGCGGATATCCACATGACTGGCCGCCTCGACTTTTTTGTTGATGCGGTAATTGAAGGCCGTCAGCAGATAGGCCCACATGCGGCGATTGTAACCGGGCACTATGGAAATAAAATTGGGATCACCTATATTCTGGGACCAGTAAGGCGCATACATCACCGGAATGCCACCGACGTATAACACCACGTGACGTCCGCGTATATGATGACCGGGAACAATCCAAACTTTCTGAGCGCGTATGAATGCCTTGGGATGCTCTTCTTTACAGGGGGTCAGCCTTACATTTTCGAGCACATACCCCTGTTCCGATGTCTGGTAGGACTTTTTCGCATGGACATAGAAGGGCTTCAGGTAGGCCGTGAATCCGCCGAAATCGCCCTGACGAGTTTGAAAATTATACCGTAATTTCTTTCCCACCCATACATCACTGCCGCGCTCAAAGGTCACATTACCGTCGGCAACGATATCCATGGTCTGGAGATTGACCACGGCATGATCGCTCCGTAAGTTCTCCAAATCCTTACGAATGTACACGTGTCCCGAAGCTACCAGTAAACGCTTTTTGCTGTCCAGTTCCAGACTATCCGCCTGCACGTCAAGCGGCAAAGCGCTGACCCGGATCAACTCGTCGGGAAATGTATCCTCCAGCAGCATACGGTTGAGCAGAATCGCGTCGGTTGTGGCTATCTCCTCGATAAGTTTCTTCGTATTTTCAGACAGTGGAACATTGGCAAACCTTTTCTGATCGTAAATCGCCTCGCGGAGCATCAGGCGATTCATATCGCGGATAATCATCCGGCGCAGGACAGGATCGGGCGCATCCGTGCCCCGGTAGGCATTAAGCAGCTGCTTGGTGCGCACGCAACACTGTTCCGCAAGATAGCGCGATACGGGGTCGTCGGCCTGGCGGAGTTTCAGGGCCAGGGATTGGGCGTCTTTCAAGTCGGATATGCTGAACAACAGCGGTGTGGACGGCGAGGCCACCGGGGCTTGCTCCACCCCCAACGACATGCCGCCCCAGAACACGAGCCACACGACGATCAGTCCGCGCATGCCCCAACACCGTGCATGTTTAATCCGGGCCGATGTTTTTACACGTTTACCCATGAATACCGACAATAAGCATTGAAAAATACAATTGGATGCAAGTATTTCCGTAACAGCGAATTTTGTACCATGTCGTTCCGGGTAAACCAAGCCTCAAAGTTACCGGGTCCCGACGTTCGAATACAGGTCCTTTCCGGTATCCGCATTCACGATGGAGATTTCTTCCATATGCTGAGCGGCGTCCGCGCGGAAACTCAGGCGCCCTTTAAACTGCTCCTGCATCTTCAACAGCAACCCTTCGTCTTCCTCACGCAGGCGGTTCAGAATCGTCGGATGCACGGTGATGCGCAGGGAAAGACCTTGTTTGGCTTCCTGCTGATGCGTGCGCATGATCGCCAGCAGATGGCGCTGAATTTCAACGCTCATACTCAACGGGGATTTCACAATGCCGCGGCCATGGCAATACAGGCAATCCACGTACATGGTAGACTCCAGGCTTTCGTCCACCCGCTGGCGCGTCATTTCCAGGAGCCCCAGCGAGGATATGGGCAATACATTGGTGCGCGCCTTGTCCTTTTTTAAGGCCTCTTTCAGCGCATAATAGACTGTATTGCGATGTCGCTTGTGGCGCATGTCAATCAAGTCAATGACGATCAGCCCCCCGATATTGCGCAGGCGCAGATGGCGGGCGATCTCCTGAACCGCCTCGGTATTCACGTGTAAAATGGCTTCGTCCTGCGAACTGGCGCCTTTGTGCTGACCGGTATTCACGTCCACCGCGATCATGGCCTCGGTTTCATCAAACACGATACAGCCGCCGGATTTCAATACCACTTTACGGCGAAACGCATTTTCCAAGTGCTGATCCACGGCGTAATGCTCAAAAATCGGTTTGGCACCGTCGTACAGTTTGACTCGGCTGCGCACGCGCCGGGAAATCTTGGCCAGAATGTTTTTAATGCGCTCGTATTCTATCGGCGAATCAATGATGATATTGTCAATATCTTCGGTTACCGAATCCCGCACGGTTCGCTCGACAAGGTCCGGTTCCTGATACAAACAACTGGGCGCCGGCTGGTCACGAATACCCTGTTGAATTTGCTCCCAGGTGGCCAGCAGGGAACGGATATCCTGGATGAAATTGGAGCCGCTGATACCGGCGCCAGCCGTCCGGATAATCAGGCCACAGCCCTCCGGCACCGGAAGTCGGGTGAGGATTTTTTTCAGGCGCTTGCGTTCATGCTCGTCCTCGATCTTGCGCGAAATGCCCCGGAGCTTGCTTCCCGGCATGAGCACGAAATAACGACTGGGAATACTCAGGCTGGCCGTGGCGCGGGGGCCTTTGGTGCCGATCGGTCCTTTGGAAATCTGGATCACAATTTTGGAACCGACCGGGAAATGGCGCCTGATTTCCTCCTTGTTGAATTGACGCCGCCGCGAAATCGAACGGATATGCTCCCCATCCAACGCCTCCAGCCGGGATAAATCCTCCGGAAACATGTCCCAGTAATGGATGAAGGCATTTTTTTTCATGCCGATATCTACGAAGGCGGCCTGCAAGCCATCCTCCAGGTTTTGAACCATCCCATTATAGACACTGCCGACAATCCGCTGTTCCGACGGAAGTTCTATCTTAAAATCTTTCAGTTCGTCGCTTTCCAGGACGGCAACACGAGTTTCCAGACTCTCCACGTTGATGATGATTTCATTTCGGCGTTGATTCTTCTTTTTCCTAAGTCCAAACATAGACTGTTTCCTTTCACTCAATCTGTTATCTCCAATCTCCCCGAATATAGACGCTTTGCATCATGCCCAGCGCCGTCATCGTACCAACCATAAACGTTCCGCCATAACTAATCAGCGGCAAGGGCAGGCCGGTGATCGGCAGAACGCCGATAGTCATGGCAATATTCACAAATACATGACAAAACAGAATCGTAATGATGCCTACGCACAAGAGGCGTCCCATTTTGTCCGCGGCTACCGCCGCCGCACGCAGTCCCGCATGAATCATAAGCGCAAACAGCAGCAATACGGTTAGCGACCCCATAAATCCTTTTTCCTCGGCAATGACCGAAAAAATAAAATCATTGGGGGCCACGGTTCTCGGCAAAAAACCGAGAATATTCTGAGTGCCCTGCATGTACCCCTTCCCCCAGAACCGACCGGATCCGATGGCAATCTGCGATTGCGCCTTATTCCATCCCGCGCCCAGCGGATCTCTGTCGCTGTCCAGAAACACCAGTACCCGGTCCCGCTGATACAGCGTCAATCCCACCAGCCGGACCAGCCGTTCCTGGCGGGCTTCGTTCCAGCCCAGTTTCGGCGGAATCACGATCACGGCCATGATCATGAGTACTGCCAGCGCTCCCGACACCACCAGCGTCCCGATGATCCGTCCCGGCACCCCGGCCACAAACATAACTACAACCAGCATCGGCAGAAAAATTATGGCCGTTCCCAGATCCGGCTGTTTGACAATCAAGGCCATGGGCGTGAGTACTAGCACCAATCCGTACAACACAAACCGCCCATGATGCACCGGCCTTCCCGGCCATCCGAAAAGCCTGGCCAGAATGAGCGCCACGGCCAGTTTCATTATTTCGGCCGGCTGAAATATCCACAAGCCGGCGACCTGGATCCAGCGGTTTGCACCGAAAATTTTCACGCCGACATGCGGCACGAATACCAGCACCAGCAGAACCAAAGCTATTCCGTAAAGCAACCAGGCGATGCGAATCCACTGATGATAATCCGTCAGGGCCACTCCAAAATAACAGATCAGGCCGATACCCATCCACACCAGCTGTTTCTGATAGAGCGGGCCGACGGCCGGATTGCCGGTCCGAGAATCGGCGCTGAACACAAAAAGGATGCCGATGGCCAGGAGCAATGTCGTGGCGGTCATCAGGACCCAGTTCATGCGTTTCCACGAATGGAGCAACCATAGCGTCCTCATCCGTTGCCACCTCCCCATGGCATTAATATCTCACTCATGAGCTGACGCATGCGCGGACCAACGGATATCCCGCCGGAAATTGCATCATCCATGACCATGGTTACCGCCAAGCGGGGCTGATCATACGGAGCAAACAGCACCATCCAGCCGTGGCAATGCCCCGCTCCTTTGCGTCCGTATTCTGCAGTGCCTGTCTTGCCCGCCATGATGACATCGGGAATGCAGGCTGAATGGCCGGTGCCGGATGGACTTTGAATCACCGCCCGCATACCTTCTTTCACCAGCGCCAGATGGGCCGGCAACCAGCGCAATTCCCGCACCCGCACGGGAGGCACTGCTTGAAATTCAGTCGAGTTACGGGAACGTATGCTCATGACCAGCCGGGGCTGATACAGGATACCTCCATTGGCAATGGCGGCCGTGACCATAACCATCTGGAGCGGGGTTACCATAAGGGCTCCCTGCCCAACAGCCATATTGCATGTATCGCCATCCCACCAGGCTTCGCCGCGAGTGATTCGTTTCCAGGCTTTCCCCGGCAATAGTCCCGCCGCTTCGTAATCCAGATCAATCCCGGTTTTGTGCCCCAGTCCCATCGCCAGGGCCAGGTGATAAATCGGATCCAAGCCGCATTGAAGCCCCAGTTGATAAAAAAATACATTACACGATAATTCCAAGGCCTCACGCATGTCCAGCCAACCATGGGCTTCGCCCTTGAAACACGAAAAACGACGCCCACCCACCTTGTAATGCCCCGTACAATTAAAGCGGGTTTGGGTATCCGCTTGACCGCATTCCAGAGCGGCCAGGGCCACCAAGGGCTTGAATATGCTTCCGGGAGCATATAAGCCGCCCGTCGCGCGATTAAGCAAAGGTTTGCGGCTGTCTTTCAGCGCCCGAGTCCATGTCTTCACCGATATCGAGGGAGAAAATTCATTGGGATCAAATCCAGGCGAACTGGCCAGTGCCAGCACGTCGCCATTACGCGGATCAACCACGATAACGGCGCCAACAGTATCGGCCACAGCTTTTTCAGCACTGCGCTGTATGGCCATATCCAGGGTCAGTATCAGGTCACCGCCGGGAACCGGCTCACGAAAGCCGATTTCATTATGCTTGAACCCGGAAACATCCACCCGCACCAATCGTCCGCCGGCCTCGCCCCGGAGTAAATCGTCATACTGTCGTTCAATACTTCTCTTACCCGCCATATCGGGCCAATACGAATGATAACGATTGTCCTGGTACTTCGGTTCCATTCTGCCGACGTATCCCAGAACATGACTGGCATTCGAACCCTGCGGATAAACACGGTCGGCATCCACCAACACCTCCACGGCAGGCAGATGAAGACTGGCTTCGGAAAGTCTGGCCAGGGTCTTTGCATCCACATTACGCCATGCGATCAACGGCAACGCCTTACGGGTATATAGATGATTTTTGACCTGGGTGCGTGTCAGACGCGGCTCGAGATCAATCACCGCCGCAACACGCTGAACCAGCTTCCACGCATCATCGGCAGTAACCCCTCGCCTGCCGGGACGCCGCAGTTCTTCCAGATACAGGGCAATGCAGTAATTCGGACGATTATCGGCCAGGCAAACTCCATGCCGGTCAAAAATCCGGCCCCGGGGTCCTGGAATCAGGACACGCCGTATGGATTGCCGTTCCAAACTAGTCTGATACCGCTCCCCCTGCCCTACTTGGATGCGCCATAATAGCAGTGCCAGCAGTCCCAGCGCGACCATCATAACCAGCCAGACAACCCGCAAACGCCGGCGTTCATACTCTCCAAGATGCATCGAACTCATTCGGATACCGCCGTTTCCATGTTGCCTACCATACGGTCCAGCCATTCCATGGCGCGAAATACCATGGGGACCAGCACCATGCCATAGATGCCAACGCCCAGCACTTTCAGGATCACCCAGGCTCCGGACATTTCCCGCCCTCCGTCATCGGTTATCCATAGCAATCCATACAAGGCCAATGTCATGCCGATACCGGCCAGAGCGCCGAAAAATATATGTGTAATCCATCGACCGCTGAAAACCACGTCCCGATAGGACCTGGCCAACATGCCGACAACCGCCAGACACAGCGACGAATACCCCAGCGGAAGCACGTTAATGCTGTCATTCAAGACTCCGCCCAACAAGGCCGCGCCCAGCATCAATGCCAGGGGACGTTTCAAGGCGTAATACAATACCAGGCTCATGACCAGGGGCGGTTTAGCCTGCCCCAGCAGAGACGACACCGGACATACCATTTCAATAATCACAGCGCCAATCAGCACCAACCCCATGAGAATAAGATTCATCATCGCTGGCGCTCCTGCTTCTTCCCGACCGGCTCCGTTTGCCGGTGACTGGCAGACCGGTTCCGGACAACAATAAATACAAATTCCAAAGACCGCAGATCCGCCGCCGGAACAATATCCGCGTACTGATATAGCCCGGAGCGATCCAGATATGCCTTTTCCACGTAGCCGATCAACAACCCGGCCGGATAAACACCGCCCAGTCCGGAGGTGACCACCTCATCACCCGGCAGAAGGTCAGCCTCTTTCACAATAAAATCCATCCGGCATAAAGGATCTCCCCACAACGAAACGCCCTGTCCGCGCACAATACCGAACGCATCCATACGGGACAGCTTGCCGACACTTTTGAATTCGGGTCCACCAGCAATATAATATCGGAGGTGTATGCCGACACATCAACAATGCGCCCAACCAATCCTTCATTCGAGATAACCGGTAAATCCAGCGCCACGCCATTAGCGGCTCCCTGGTCGAGCCGGGCCATTTCCCACCAGCCGCCGATCGCGCGATCCGTTACCTGGGCCGCCAGCAAGCGAAATCCGGAACGGGTCTCCAATCCGAGCAAATGTCTTAATTCCGTATTCTCATGTTCCAGCGATTTAAGTTGACGGATTTCATTTCGTAATCGCCCGATCTCAACAGCCATTTGGCTGTTGGCCGCGGCCAGGTCCCCGCTATCCTGAAACATCCGCAGGCCAAAGGAAAAGGTATGGGACAGGAAAACCGCCACGGGCGTCAAGGCATCCCGGACTCCCCCCGTGATACGTGAACTGGCGGCAGGCGGTAAATTCAACAATACGAGCAGTAATACCCCCACTGCTGCTAAACTGCCAATATTCCGTTTGAGATTCATAATCTTTAACTTTTACATTATGACGACAAAAATTAATTTTAATTCTGTTTAGAACGGGCAGACCACTACAACACATGGGTGTAGCGGCCTGCCGGCAGTGCTACAGCGTTGCAGGCGGGCGGTTTGAGACGCCGCTCTGGGCGTCGAGAACTGCAGGTAGTGACAATGAGGGAGACAATACAGCAGATGAAGCAAAGATGACGACTCGCAGACGCAAAGCCCCGCCTTAGAACGGCATGCTGGCAACTTTGCGCAGGAACTTGAGCTCGTGCAGAACCATGCCCGTGCCTTCAGCCACGGCACTCAAGGGATCGTCGGCGATATGCACCGGCAGACCGGTCTGTTCGGCAATAAGCTTATCCAAACCTTTCAAGAGGGCGCCGCCGCCGGCCACAACCAAACCGCGATCCACCAGGTCCGCCGATAATTCCGGCGGACAGCGTTCCAGCGTGAACCGGATGGCTTCGACAATCGTCGAAACCGGATCGTGCAGGGCTTCACGCACCTCTTCGGTGGTCAGCGTCATGGTCTTGGGCAAACCGGCCACCAGATCACGGCCTTTCACCTCAATGCTGGTTTCTTCGGATAAAGGAAACGCGGATCCGATGCTGATCTTGATTTGCTCTGCCGTTCTTTCGCCAATCATCAAATTATATGCTCGCTTCATGTACTGGATGATGGCCTCATCCATCTCGTCACCACCCACCCGCACACTACGGCTGAAAACAATTCCGGCCAGTGAAATCAGGGCCACTTCCGTGGTGCCTCCCCCGACATCCACGATCATATTGCCGGCAGGCTCCTGAACAGGGAGCCCCACACCGATTGCCGCGGCCATGGGTTCTTCAATCAAATATACTTCGCGAGCGCCCGCATGAATCGCGGAATCCTTGACCGCCCGCTTCTCCACCTCCGTAATACCGCTGGGTACTGAAATAATAATCCGGGGCTTAACCATCATGCGGTGATTCTGCACTTTCCGGATAAAATACCGTAACATCGCCTCCGTAATTTCAAAATCCGCTATGACCCCGTCCTTCATGGGACGAATGGCGGTAATGTTACCGGGGGTCCGTCCCAACATCCGTTTGGCTTCCTCGCCGACTGCCAGCACCCGGGTCGTTCCCGTCTGAATCGCGACCACCGACGGTTCCCGCAGGACAATGCCACGGTCCTTGACATAAACCAAGCTATTGGCCGTACCCAGATCAATGCCAATATCATTGGAAAACAGATCAAACAGTCGGTTGAACATACAGGGTCCTTTGTTTGGGTCCTTTGTATTAAACGGCATTAATAATGCCCCATCACGATTTGCCTGTCAACCCTGAAATCAGGAAAAATGTAACCGGGTCAGTTACAGGGGGCAACTCTGACCTGTTATGGAAGAATTCGCTGATCTTCCAGCTTGTATCGATGAAAGAGAACTTGTAATGTAACCGCTTTCAGTGATCTCATTTTCCAATGATTAATGCCGGAAAATCTAATGCTTCATGCAAAAAAGATATTAAAATCCACCGGGGAACAATTCCAAATCCCCGGTACTTGGGTAGATGCGACTCCCTATGGTACCGGTCACATCAACGATACCTATCTTGTTAAATGGCAGGTGAATGGAACACCCGTGGCCACTATTCAACAGCGAATCAACCATGTCATTTTTAAGAATCCGCCCCAGTTGATGGATAATATCCTCAGGGTGACCGTCCATCTGCAGAAGAAATTTCACGGAATTCCGCATGCTAATCCGGACCAGGAAATCCTGACCGTTATTCCTACGCGGAATGGCGCTTCCTATTATCATGATCCTGATGGCAATTTCTGGCGGATGTATGTGTTTGTCAGGAACGCAAAAACAGTGGACATCTGCACCCATCCCCTTCAGGCTTATGAAGCGGCCCGGGCTTTCGGGAATTTTCAGGCCAAGTTGGCCGATCTTCCCGGTGGACGGCTCCATGACACGATCCCATACTTTCACCATACATCCCGGCGTTTTCAAACCCTGGAAGATGCGATCAATAAAGATACCCATAACCGTTGCGCAGCAGTCCGTAAAGAGATTGACTTTTGCCTGGCCCATCAACCGCTGGCTGCCATGATTACCCGTCTGATCGAAATCGGCCAAATGCCGGAACGTATTACGCATAACGATACAAAAATCAACAATGTTATGATCGACAACCGGACGGGACATGGCATCTGCGTGATTGACCTGGATACCGTCATGTCGGGCTGCGTTCTTTATGATTTTGGTGATATGGTGCGTACCATGCCCCGCACCGCGGAAGAAGACGAAAAGGATCTTAATAAAGTGGCTTTGGATATTGCCCTGTTTGACTCGCTGACTAAGGGGTACCTGGAGGAAGCCCGGTCGTTCCTGATACCCATTGAAACAGATCATTTGGTCGCTTCCGGCCGGGTAATTACCTTTACGATCGGAATCCGGTTTTTAACGGATTATCTTCAGGGAGACGTCTATTTCAAAACGCATCGGCCACATCAGAATCTGGATCGCGCCCATGTGCAGTTCAAAATGATCGCCAGCATGGAACAACAGGAAGCCGCCATGAATTCCGTCGTGCGTAAATATGTCTGATAACTTCACAACTTCTGTTCGCTTGCTGCTCCAGCGGGGAGTGCAATTGACCAACCCGGCATCCGTTACCATTGATCCTTCCGTGGATGTTGACCGGATTGCGGCCGGGGTTATTATTCATCCCGGTTGCCGGATTACGGGTTCCCGGACATCCATCGGCCCGGGATGCGTCCTGGGTGCCGAACTGCCCGTTACCCTCGATAATTGCCAGTTGGGCATGCAGGTGATGCTGGCCGGCGGATATTTTTCCGAGACCACATGTCTGAACCAATCACGCATGGGCAGTGGCGCCCATATCCGCTCCGGGACGCTCCTCGAAGAAGAATCCAGCGGCGCTCATACCGTCGGATTGAAGCAAACGATTCTTTTCCCCTATGCAATCCTGGGGAGTCTGATTAATTTCTGCGACGCGTTGATCGCCGGCGGCACCAGCCGGCAAAATCATAGTGAAGTCGGTTCTTCCTATATCCACTTTAACTATACGCCGCATCAGGATAAGGCCACGCCATCCCTCATCGGCAACGTGTCCCACGGCGTCATGCTTGACCAACCACCGGTGTTTTTGGGAGGCCAGGGCGGCCTGGTCGGCCCGGCGCAGGTGGCGTTTGGCGCCATCGTGCCCGCTGGATTAATCGTGCGTTCCGACATTCGCGCCAGTGGATTATTCGTTCCTTCCGTCCAGTCCCGTAAGACAGCATCCCATTATCAGTCCGGCGCTTATCAGTCCATCAACCGGATTGTCAGCAATAATCTGGCGTATATCGGCAACGTCAATGCCTTGCGCGCCTGGTATCAGCATGTACGCTCCAGTTTCCTCAGCGCCGATGGGTTTCAAACAGCATGTTTGGCCGGAGCTCTGGAACGGATTCAGACTATTTTGAACGAGCGGGTTCAACGCCTGCACCAATTGGCCGGAAAAATGGCACGGTCGCTTGAACTCGCCCAATCGGCCCCGGTCAAGGTGAACCTCGATGCCCAGCCGTTTGTTCAGCAGAAAGCGCTCATTGAACAATGGCCTATGATCCATGAACAGCTGATACGGCTTAAAGATATTGAAGGCGATACTGAAAAACGGGATAATCTTCTGGAGGCCTTATCCCGGATACCGGCTAGAACAGACTACCTGAATGCCGTAAAAAGCCTGAGCCCGGAAGCGCGGGCCAACGGTACCGCCTGGCTGCAATCCATTGTGGATACTGCCAGCGCGCTCTGGAACAAGGTGGTGTAATTTCAAGGAGCCTGATCATGGGAAAATTATTCGGAACTGATGGCGTGCGCGGGGTGGCCAACATAAAGCCGATGACGGCCGAAATGGCTCTGGCTATCGGCCGGGCCACCGCCCATGTCTGCAAACGGCATCATAACCGCCATCGCATTGTCATCGGCAAGGACACTCGCGTCAGCGGGTATATGATCGAGACCGCCCTGACAGCCGGCATCTGCTCCATGGGCGTGGACGTCCTGCTGGTCGGTCCCATGCCCACCCCCGGCATTGCCTTTATCACCCATAACATGCGCGCCGATGCCGGCATGGTTATTTCCGCCTCCCACAATCCATATCAGGACAATGGCATCAAGATCTTTTCCCGGGACGGGTTCAAGATACACGACGATGTCGAAGACGAAATCGAGAGCCTGATCACCACCAAAAAAATCCATGATATCCGCCCAACCGCCGCTGAAATCGGCAAAGCCTTCCGCATTGACGATGCCATCGGCCGGTATATTGTCTTCTGCAAAAACACGTTTCCTGACAACATGACGCTGGACGGATTGAAAATCGTGCTGGACTGCGCCAACGGCGCCACCTACAAGGTCGCGCCGATCATATTCACGGAACTGGGCGCCGAGGTCACAACCCTTCACGATCATCCTGACGGAATGAATATCAATGACCATTGCGGCGCCCTGTATCCGGAGAACCTTGCCCGCAAGGTGCAGGCGACCGGCGCTGATGTCGGCCTGGCATTCGATGGCGACGGCGACCGGCTCATCGTCATTGATGAAAAAGGACAGCGGCTGACCGGTGATCATATTATCGCTGTCTGCGCCAAGGCTATGAAGGATTGCGGCATGCTGAGGAACAACCTGGTCATTACCACCGCCATGAGTAACTACGGGTTCCGCGAAACAATGAAACAACTTAACATCGGGCTCGCGGAAGCGGCCGTGGGCGACCGCTATGTGTTGAAATTGATGCGGGAAAAGGAGGCCGTTCTGGGCGGCGAGGAATCCGGCCATATCATTTTCCTGAATTTCCACACCACCGGGGACGGCATCATTTCAGCGTTGCAGTTACTGGCAATCCTCCAGGACTCGGAAAAAAAACTGTCCGAGCTGGCCGGCATCATGCAGCTGGCGCCCCAATTGATGATCAACGTGGCGGTCAATGCCAAGCCTCCGTTGGAGACCATTGCGCCGCTGCAAGGCGCTCTGCAACACGCCCAGGCAAAACTGTCCGGCCGCGGCCGGGTCCTGGTGCGCTATTCCGGCACGCAAGCCATTTGCCGTGTCATGGTCGAAAGCATGGACCAAGCCCTTACCCGCCGCATAGCCGAAGACCTGGCCCAAATCGTTAAACAAAATATCGGTTGACCTCTAGCCTGGATTATTCGCGATCAGTCGCGAACAATACACGAAAAACGTGATTTTATCTTTGATCCCCGCTTCCGTCACCATCTGATGATCGGGATCCAGCCAGAGCACGATCTCGTCCTTAAACTGGGCCTTGAGCTCACATAATTCAGTTACGGCGGCAGGCACACGCAAAGTCGATGCTGACACCAAATAACTTACCCGTAATCCCGCTGTATGCGCCGCATCAATCATAAAACGCATGCGCGTCTTGTCCTGGGTATAAAACAGGCACACATTTAAAAACCGGCCGGCACGCGTTGTTGGCATATTTATTTCCTATCTTCTTTGGGTGCTGACGTCCTGTTGCTTCAGTATCGACTAATTCAAGGTATAGGAATTTTCCGCCAGCCTGCCCGCCATAGCCTTGGCGACGGCGGGAGGCGGATCCGCCTTCGGCGGACAATCATGTGCAGTTCTGGCGAACTGCCGCTACACCATTCGTTCTCATGGCATGGGTTGTGTAGTGGCCGTTCGGAAGAACGGCAAAGTTGCGGCGAAGCCGCCTAATGAAAGCTGAATAATCCTGCACGCACCGGCTCATTGCCCGCAGGTTTTCCAAATTAATGTCGTCCACCAGCGAATTACTGCTTGATATAATGTAGCCCCCCAGTGGATGTAAATCCTAAATCAAGGCGCGCGTTTCCCGCTCAACTTCAGCGGGATTTCCACTGCCAGCGCCTGCTTAAGCCGATTGTTGCTATCCATTTCACCCCAGACGACACGATCGGGACGTCCGCCCTGCAAAGCGGCCAGGATATCATTGCGGGGTGAATTCATTATTAATGATGACTATACATCCTGCACATGCACATAATAATCCCATTTTTCCGCCGGGACTGGCAGGGGCTGATTGAGTTCAATGGACCGCATGGCCAGTTCAGACAGCATGGTTGTCCGATAACCAGCCAGGGCATCACAGGGAATGGGAGTGTTTTTGATAATCGCATTCACAAACCCGTCAAACATATTTTGATAACCGTGATCCACCAGTAACTCATTCCAACCCACTTTGGCATTGGCCGACTTCTTTTTATCGGCCAGTCGCTTCTTCTGGTATCCCTGTAAACCACCCTCGCGGCCCACCTTGGGATGGGAATCGCGTTCCAACGTAAACAGTTCCTTATCGGGCCCGGGGCGGCCATAATACTGATTTTCAACAAAGAATTCCATCCGGAATAACGCCCCGTTATGCGTGATTTCGTACATTTCCTTGGGATAATCAAACGTCCCATTGGGGGTCATCAGGATCGTGGCGGCATTGCCGCTCTGGAAAGCCAGATAAATGCCGTAGCGCATCCGCGTTGATCCCCACGCCTGTATCTGCACCGGACGATCGTTGTCAAACAGCCAGCAGGCCAGATCCAGCCAGTGCCCCGCCTCGCCCACGATCAGCCCGCCTCCCCTGTACGGGTCAAGATGCACCATCCGATAACTGGCGCTTTCATCCTGCACCCGCACCAGGAAATCGGTGGCCGTCTCTTCCACCAGCTTGTCGTGCTGACACTCAATATAGCGCCAGGGTTGATGCTTCGGCCGGGCCTGGTGTTTAAGCCATTCCCGTTTCAATGCCATCACTGCCGGCGCTTGGCGGCGCATGTAGTCCACGCAGAATTTAATGCCGCTCCGCCGCACCGCGCGGATGATGGCATAACTCTCCTCGTCATGCATTGCCATCGGCTTTTCACAGAAAATATGCTTGCCGTGTTCGGCCGCGCTTTCAATGATAGGCACCCGCCCGTCGTGTGTTGTCGCGATCAAAATTACATCTACTTCCGGATCCGTGGTCACCTCCCGGTAATCCGTCGTGGTCTGTTCGGCCTTGAATTTGTCCGCATATGTCCGCGCCCGTTGTTCCGATACATCGCAGGCCCATTTGATCCGGCCGATATGCTGATTCCGACACGCATTGGGTCCATGTTGACCCATGGCAAAAGCGCCGCACCCGATCTGTCCCACCACCATTTTTTTGGATTGCTTAGTCATCTGTTCAATCTCCTTTGATTATGGTTATTTTATAATTTCTGCAAAATGCGAAAATCATTACTGTTTATCAAACCAGGCGTCAGCGCCTTTTAGATACTGCATCAGCTCAATCACAGCGCCGTCCGTGGTTTCATAAAAACCAACGCGCACAAACCCGCCCACCTCAAACGGCGGCAACAGCACTTTCAATCCGCCGGCCGCTTTTTTCAGATCATCCACGCGATATGCCACGTGCGCTTTTTCGCGTACGCCGTTTTTCACGGGCGTATCCGGCTCAAATCTCAACCATTCAATATGAAAGGGGTGAGTTTTGGGGTCTGTGACCCAGACCCGCGTAGCTTCCACCCAGTTTTCATCCGCTTTTTTTTCCGTCGCAATCAAACCGATATGATCAAAAATCATGACCTATCCCTTCGTTCCTGAATTCGTGTTTCAGCTTTCCATCAATTCTGCATCGCTACCACCCGACCCGTGGAAGCCGATTCTTCCGCGGCGCACATAACCGCGACTGCCGCGCGCGACTCCTCCGCAGTAATGATATCAGGAATCCTGCCGGCGGCGGCACACTCCACAAAATAACTCAATTCCACGCGCAACACCCCGGTCCGCTTGTCAAACAGGAGGGGCCAATAGACCGTATCCGGCTTGTGAATGCCCTGGTCATCGTTAATCGTCAAACCGGCGTTGCCGCAGTCAATATAGATCGCACCCTTGGTCCCGATGATTTCCATACGGGCATCAATACTGAATGGCGTTGAATCGGGCAGACACCAGATTGTTTCAATGACACCGACGGCGTCGTTATCAAACCGGCATAAGGCCCAGCCGATATCCGCATGCTTGAAATTACGGACCCGCACATTCTGCGCATAAACCGTCTTCACACGACTGCGCGTCAGCCACAGCATGATATCCGCATCGTGAATTCCATCCCCGATCAGCGGCGAAATTTTATCGAGCACGCCGGCGCCGATGGCGGCCGGCAGATTCCGCGCGGCATGCATGGAAACAATGGCGCCAATCCGCCCCTCCTCCACCGCCTGTTTGGCTTGCGCCACGCGACTGTCGAATCGGCAGATATGGCCGACCATAAAGACACCTTTGGCCCGGCCGGCGGCCTGGATAATCGCGTCGCAGTCAGCCACGGTTCCCGCCATGGGCTTTTCCAGCAAAACATGTTTACCCGCCTTAAGCGCCTCAATCGCAATCTGCCGATGGGCGTTGAGGTGCGTGACAATACTGACCGCGTCTATTTCCGGATCCGCCAGCAATTGCCGATAATCCGGGTAGGCTTTGGGAACCTTAAAGCGCTCGGCAATTTCCTTGAGTCGGTCCGGCCGGCGCGTACACACGGCCGTCAATTCCACGCCAGGCAGATCCGACAGCACTTCGGCATGTTTCTCACCGAAAAAACCCATCCCGATAATCCCATATCGTACTTTTTGCATCAGCAATCCTCCTATCCGACATATTTCAGGGCTGATCGTTTGCGTCCTGCCCGCCGAAACGCAATGGCATCATCAATAATCCGCGTAATATCATATTGCGGATCATAGCCAAGGATGGACCGGGCCCTGGTAATCGTATGAGTAAAGTCATGATATTCCGGACATTTAAAGGCAACCACCGGCAGGTTGAGTTTCCGGGAGATATAGTTCGCCGCATACTCATAGCTGAAAGGCGCCGGACCGGTAATGGTAAACGCATGACCGGCAGACGCGGCCTTGCCGATGGAAACCATGATACCATGGACAACGTCTTTGATGCCAACCACGTGCCGGATGGCCGGTTTTCCTCCTGGATGCACCAGTTTGGCCACCCCATCCAGTTTCTTTCTGAAAAAAGCCTTTTGTTGCGGCGTTTTAGCCAGCTCCTTCCATACCGGCACTCCGAAATTCGGCCCTCGCAGGGTCATATGTGCCAGGATATCATCCTCATCAAGCACCCAGGAAAACCGCAGGATCGTTATCGGCAGATGGTACTGGATTACATATTGTTCGCACATTGTTTCTTCCAGCACCTTGGAAAACGCGTAATATCCGGGGTAAGCCTGGTGCGGCATGGTTTCATCAATCGGAAACGGATGCGGATAATAATAAATTCCCACGCGCGCATCGGATCCCGCCTGAATGAACTGCTTGATATTCCCCCGGCGCTTGCATTCATCCAGCAGGTAGAATGTTCCCTTGATATTGGTATCCATAAATAATTCACGGTTTTCTTTACAATTGGCGAGATGAATCACGGCATCCATGTCCGCGATGATCCGCCGGGCAAGAGCCGGATCACGTAAATCACCCTGGATTACCTCGACGCCGGGACAGACCACTTCATCCTCATATTCCAGCGCCCGGATATGATAGCCTTTTTTACACAATTCCGGCAGTAATGAGCGTCCGACTTTTCCGCTCGCCCCCGTAACCAGGATGTGTTTAATCCTCATAATTTTCAGCCTTTCAAGCTGCCCTGCCATGTTGCCGCAACAGTGATTCGAAACTGTTTTTTTTCTTTTCCATTGATCCGCTCCATAAGACATTCTATCGTCCGGTCAGCCAGGGCCTTGATATCCTGCTTGAGATATTGCAACGGTTTTTCCAGCACACGCAGTGAGGCGATATCATCCGCCGTATTGATTTCAGCCCGGAATGGATCAAAGCCAACCATCGGCATGTCCCGGGGCACGACTATCCGGCCTGCCCGCGCCGCATCCAGAACTCCCATGAGCATGCGATTGGATTCCATGAACAGCCCGAAACCGTCCGACTTATGTTGCATCAAAGCACAGCATCGCTTCCGAATCGCCTTCCGCTCATGGGCGCACAACACCGGTTTAAACGTCAAACCCTGCCGCGCGGCCGCATCGCGCGCGCCGTTCAAACGATCATCCAGCGCCTGATTCCTATGCTTATCGCCCAGATAATAAAGACAAGATGCGCCCATCCGTGCTAAAATTTGAATTCCCTGCCGGCCGCCGGTTTTCCCATCGGTGGTCACGTAATCAAACGGTTCCTTTGGATAATAGCGGTCAATACAGATCAGGGGCTTGTTTTTGGCTCGGATCGAGCGTAACAGCGGCAAGTTGCTGGCGCCGGTTGTCGGCGCCAGCAGTAATCCATCCACCCAGCGACTCATCAGATGGGAGATTTGGGACCGTTCTTCTTCAGGATTATCCTGGCTGTTGCAGATCAGCGTCTGATATCCGCGGGCAAAGAGATTGACTTCCATATTCTGGATCAATTCCGGATAGAACAAGGTGCTCATATCCGGCACAACAATACCGATTGTCCGGGAACGGCGTTGATTCAGAGCGCGGCCGAGCCAATTCGGCTGGTAATTCATTGTACGCGCCAGCGCACGGATTTCAGCTCGTTTCCGTACGCTGACGCGGATCGGCGCGTCATTCAGCACCTTGCTGACGGCCGTGGTGGAAACCTGTGCGGCAAGCGCAATATCTTTCAGCGAACAACTCATGATTTATCCGCTCAAAAACCATAGGTTTATCGTTTGATCATTAGAGAATCGCATACCTCCCTGTATTCTGTCAACATCTTTTTTAAATTTATTTTTAGGCCGAATTGGCGCAAAACAGATGATACAAAAAAATGGAGGCATGAAACCAATGCGTCAACCCCCACCGCACCCGGCGGGGACTGGTATTTCGTGGTTAACATGTCAGGAAGGTAAAAAGAGGGAGATGGATAGGGGGGGGGCTTGCCCCTCCCCGACCCCGCTTTCAGCGGGGCAAGCGTTCAGGTTTATCACGCCCGAAAGCGTGGTTTATCACGCCCGAAAGCGTGGTTTATCACGCCCTGCGGCGGGATTGGGAAGCTCTTTGACGTTCCAAATAACGACGGGCGCCACAGGCCTTGATCCGTTTTTCCAGTGTACGGGCTTCCGCCATAGTTTCAACCCGTACCCGATGGACACGAATCCAATCCGTCGCCCGTGATGTCCATTGACTTTGTCCCCGAAGATGCTGCTTATACCGCCTGCCAGGATGGTTTGCTATCCCAACGTAGTATTGATGCAATGCCTTGGAATATAATATATAGACGTAGAAGGACATTAACTCACTGGAATTTGGAGCGGGAGACGGGGCTCGAACCCGCGACCCCGCGTCTTCAGCGGGGTAAACGTTCAGCTTTATCCCGCCCTGCGGCGGGATTGGGAAGCTCTTTGACGTTCCAAATAACGACGGGCGCCA
>CAYQNY010000013.1:0-11775 GCA_964418925.1 uncultured Verrucomicrobiota bacterium | reverse complement strand
GAAGGACATTAACTCACTGGAATTTGGAGCGGGAGACGGGGCTCGAACCCGCGACGTTCAGCTTGGGAAGCTGACATTCTACCACTGAATTACTCCCGCATTTAAACCAGAGTTCAGCACTTAGACCGATGAGACGTTAGCTATTCGAAAGATAAATTCAATAAAAACACCTGTGTATCTATATCCAAAACCTTCAGTCTTCAGGCTACTGTCTCGTTCCCTCACAACCTGATCATTTCCCGGAAGGCAGTGATCCGGTCATCAATATTGGCGCGCGTGATCACCGCCAGGCGGTCCAGACTGAACGCTTCGACCGTAAATGAGGCCACCACAGTCCCCACGGCCATGGCCCGACGAACGGCCGCCTGCGTCAATTTTCCGGACGCGGCCAGGCACCCCATAAACCCGCCGGCAAACGCATCGCCGGCGCCGGTGGGATCATGGACGTCATCCACCGGATACGCCGGAATCATTACCAGTCCTGATTTGGAAACCAGCATACTGCCATGCTCGCCCTTCTTGATAATCACGTAACGCGGCCCCCATCGCAGTACCTGCCGGGCCGCCTTGACCAGATGTTCCTCGCCAGTCAACAGTCGGGCTTCCGAATCGTTGATCAGTAATAAGTCAATTTTCGAAATCAACCGTCGCAAAGGCTCCGGCGCGGTCTGAATCCACATGTCCATCGTGTCGGCGGCGACAAAACGGGGCTTGCGAATCTGCGCCAGCACCTGAAGCTGGAGCGTTGGCGCGATGTTCGCCAGGAACAAAAAGGGACTTTTGCGATAAGCCTTTGGTAATTGTGGAGAAAAATCAGCAAATACGTTCAAATCGGTGGAGAGCGTGCGCCGGTTGTTCATGTTCTTTTCATACTCGCCGGACCAACGGAATGTTTTACCTTCAACCTTATGCAGTCCCTGCAGGTCAATGCCGAATTTCCGAAACTGCGCCACACCGGATTCCGGAAAATCGGTTCCCGCGACGCCGACCATGCCCGCCTGGGTAAAAAAGGAGGCGGCGGCGCAGGCATAACTGACCGAGCCTCCCAGAACATCCTGATGCATAGCCGCCGGCGTGGTCACCGTATCCAGCGCCAGTGACCCCACGACAACCAGGCTGACCGTCTGATTCGTTTCATTCATAATTTTTCCCTTTCCAAAGGCGGCCTTCAGTCGCGACTAAATTTCTCTTATAGCATCCTGTCAGGTTAAGAATCAAATCAATCCGTATCCATTACAACCGCCAGGGGCAATAAATCCTTAAAGACATGCGGGACTTTATTGGCCAGTATTTTCAACATTTTGCAACAGGCCTGCCGAATTTCCCATTGGGCCTGACGCGCGCAACGTACCTTGAAAATATGCCGGAATTCCCGAAAATTGGCGGATATGACGATATCGGTCTTGCAGGCATTCGGCAATACAAAGCGGGCATCCTCATTTATCAGTCCCCGGTCCTTCCACTTGGCATACATGGCCCGGACGGTTTCCATGTCGGCCCGATACTCTTTTTGATCCTTTGCTACCACCGATGGCGGGACAACGTAATCAAAGTTGGATTCCGAAACATAACGCTGGCTTTGCTGGGATACCGACATCAGGCGATGACGCACTAATTGATGCGTCATGGCGCGGGAGCATCCGGAAATATGGAAAGTGGCATAGGCGTGTTCCAGCGGCGATTCATGGCCCTGGGCAATCAGGTGTTGAAGGAATTTTTCAGTATTGCCGGACCGGCACCGTTCCGTGCTCTGGTAACATACCCGCGCAGCGTATTCAATCAAGGCTTCCGCCTTATCCGTTATGGCCATTAATTTTACATTCACGACAATCTCCAAATTCTTTGTTTTTCGCAGGTCCACTCCCCGAGTGGGCGCAATTTTAAATCATTTTGTAAAAAACAAGGTTCTTAAACACTGCGCGCACATTACAGGCAATAAGACCTATGCGTCCGCTGTTTGGCTGAAATACATAAGTCTGAACTAAAAGATCGTCAATATAAAGCTCAAACAGATTATAACGAACAAGCAGGCGAAAGGCATGGGGTTTATCACAGTCAATACCGGTCACTGTTGCGCAACCCCGGCCGGTTATGTCTTGGGCAGTAAAACCAGTGACATTATTGTATCGGCCTATGTGTGTTTGCCGCTGGTCAGGATTCCCGATCCCCAGGCGTATTTCCATTGACCTGGCCCCTGCTTCTTCAAAGGCAAAACCCAGTGACGCACGCTCCCGTGGATATTGGGCCAGAAGCGATCCTTCAATAACAATGCCGGCATCAAGATCAAATTCCGCACCAAACCAGACAATCTGATAAGGTTTTTCTTCAGCCTCAACAGTGATCTCAGGCACGCCCAGCTCAATTGCCATACCCTTAAGCGACTCATTACCCTGCCACCAGCCTAAACGCAGATGACCATCATCAAAGACAGGCTTGCGCAACGGAAGCATCATTGTTCCCGGCTTGGCCACTTCATAGGATACATAATTGCTTATGAGCTTTTCATTATCTTTACCATGACACCAGGCAGCCAGGGATGTCATGATATTTCCTGCTGCCTTTGACGAAGTGCCGCAAAGACGGTAGGCCTCTTTGTCTGGCCGGAATGGTCCACACGGTTTCTCGCTAATCAAGGTATACACGGAATAGCCATCGCTGAGGTAATCGCCATATCCTCCGATTATGATGTATTTGTCCTCCACCCGTTCACATCCGCCAATTTCAAGGTCATACGGCGGCACGTCTGTCCATTCGACTTGAGGTGGAGGAAGTGTCCGCCACTCACGACCATCATCAGACTCGGCCATTCCCAAGCCCCTGGCAAGACCGGCTTTCGGGGTTGCCACCGGATATCCCCAGTAACCGGCGGAAGGGTTATCTTCATCTTTGGGCAAAACGTACATGTGATCCCAGCGTCCATCAATCGCATACCATCTGGCATCAGGAGTAGTGCTGTAAAGGTATTTCCATGTCCGCAGGTTCTGTGATTCGTAGAATCGCAGTATGTTCTGCTGACCGGATGCCTGCAAGACCCCATGGTTCATTATAAAACGATCGCCCACCCTGCCGATAAAGGCTTTGTAGAATGTATTCCCTTTATCATATTCCAGTTCCCTTACTGCCACCCAGCCGTCCTTCCAATGCACCCCGTCCTTGGAAGTGGCTATGAAACCGCAGGTTGCCTTTCCACTGCTCCGGTCTTCTGTTGCCATCATGATCGCATAGTATGTGCCATCATACCAGAAGACTGAAGGATCCCACATATCTCGTTGTTGCGGTCGATAGATCATGGTAATGATTTAGTGTTTACAAGCTTATCACCCGAATTTTGCACGCTGTGCGCATAAAACTCGAGTTATAAAGGTCATAATAATACCACAGGCGTTGCCTTTTGCCAGCGGTATTCTGCCATTTTCGCCGTGCGGGTGTTTTGAAGCCAAATTGCGTTGATTTCAGCGCCGAAGGACCCGGCCGGCGCGAAGGCCAGTCAGTCCCTCCGGCGCCAGCGTGACAACTCCGTTGACAATAACCCGCTCGATGCCCCGGGCCAGCTGATGCGGTGTCGCAAAGGTTGCCAAGTCGGCAACGGTTGCCGGATTGAATACCACCACATCGGCCATGTGATTAACGGCCAGGACTCCCCTGCCCTGCAAACGGAAATGTTCCGCGGGGAGCGACGTCATTTTCCGTACGGCCTCCGGCAAGGACACGGTTTTCCCATCCCGCGCGGCTCTTAGAAACAGCGGAAAACTGCCATAAGCGCGGGGATGGGGATAGTCACGGCTCAAGGGGCCGGTCGGGGAACGCAGGGAAGCATCCGTCCCCAGCATAACCCAGGGTTCAGCCAGAATGCGCCACATATTTGGCTCGCTCATGCCAAGAAAAAACGCGCTGGTCTTGAGTTCATCCACTTCCAGCAGATGCAGAACCGCTGCGGCCGGATCCATATCCAACACCTGCGCTGCTTCGGTCAGTGGTTTGCCCCGGCATTGTTCCAAACGCGTGGACGCGATCACTACGGCATCCGGTGACCGAGAAACAAAGAGCGTCCGGCGCAGCCGGCTTCGATCAACGGGATCACGCAACCGTTGGAGAATCGCATCCTTGCCGCCCCGCGCGGCCCATTCCGGCAGGACGATATCCAGATCGGTGCAGGCAGCAATATAGGGATAACGGTCGGCGGCCACAACAATCCCTGCGGCCCGCGCCCGGCGAACGAGGGACAAGGCAGAATCCACCAACGGCCAATGTTCTGGCCCTGATGTTTTCAGATGTGAAATTTCCACCCGCGCGCCGGAGACTCGACCGATGGCTATTATTTCTTCAATGGCTGCCAGCAGGGACCGACCCTCACTGCGCATATGGGAGGTATAAACGCCGTCATACTTGGCCACGATGCCGGCCAGCGCCTCCAGTTCATTCCGCGCGGCCCACTTGCCTGGCGCATAGATCAGGCCGGTGCTGAGCCCCCAGCCGCCGGCCGCCAGGCTTTCCTCCAGCAGGCGGCCCATCGCCCGGATTTCAGCAGGCGTTGCAGGACGGGCATCATAACCCATGACCCAACTGCGCAGTTTTCCGTGGCCAATCAACAGGGCGACATTGGGCGCCGGCCGCACCTGTTCCAGCAGCTGCAGGTAGTCCGCCACCGTCCGCCAGGCGCCCGGGTAATTCTGATCCTGCCAATCCGACGGTAGGTAGGCAGGATCGGCCAGCGGCGCCGCCGAGGCGCCGCAGTTTCCCACCACCTCCGTCGTGATACCCTGGTAGATTTTACTGGGAGCAGACGGTTCAATCAGCAGGTAGGCATCGGAATGGGAATGGACATCAATAAATCCTGGGCAGACAATCCGGCCCTTGGCGGGGATCATCGCCTGGGCCTCCGCGCGGGACAAATCACCGATTGCGGTAATGCGATCGCCGACAATCCCGATATCGGCGCGAATCGCCGGCGATCCCGTGCCGTCCAGGATTTGTCCCCCCGTTATTTTCAAATCCAGCATAGCCGCACCAAATGCGAATTGCGGAATGCGGATTGCGGAATGATATCCATATCCCGCATTATAATCTTCACGAATAGCGAGGATTGGACTCCGCTATCATCATTGAACATTGAATGTTGATGGTTGAATGTTATTTGTTGATGAAGCTGTGGGAGGACTTTCCGTCTTTCCGCCCAGCATGGCCATGACTTCTTCCTGAACCTGTTCCAACTGATTCAGATCGAGGTTGGGATCGGTGACCATGAACGTGTCGCCGGTCTGCCGATGTTCATAGACGCGCAAAGTCGTGCCGTCGTCGCGGATTTGGGCGTCCCGTTCCACCAGGAGACGTCGGCGCTCCAGCATGACGGCGAGGATAAAGATCACATTTTTGCGGGTAGGATCGTTGGTTTCCATCAAACCGCGCAACAGCGACTCGGCCGTTTCCTTTTTCAAGGGCTCCTCGGGCGGCGGTGGCGGCGGATGAAATACGCCTTTCCAAACACTGATCGCGGCATCCCTGTTTTCCTCCCTGGCCCAGCACGCGAAACAATAATCCCGGCGCACATAGCCTTCAGCCCCAAACATGAGCTGGGAGACATAGGTCTGTTTATCCGTAAAAGGCGCCTGGCACTGAGCGCAGGCCATTCCCCGGGGCTTGATATCCCAATCTTGACTAGGCATCTTTCATCACCCACTCTTTACAGCGCCAGAAATAGACAGTGCCGGACACTACCGTCAACAGCGCCACCAACCCGGCAATACCCACTGTTATCATACGGAATAACGGGTTATAATACCCTGTCAGGAAAGCATGCAAAACATCCCCGCTGAGAAAGAGCGGCAAAATATCCTGCCGCAGGGCCTGGCCGGATATGATCATGGCAATGACGATGATCTGCCAAATCGTTTTATGCTTGCCCCACCGACCCGCTGAAATAATTTTTCCCTGACTGGCCCCCAGGAGACGCAGGCCGGTGACCATGAATTCGCGGGCGATGATGATCACGACAATCCAGGCCGGTACAATCTGATTCCAGGTCACAAAACAAATGAACGCGGCGCTTATAAGCACTTTGTCGGCCAGGGGATCCATCAACTGTCCAAAGACAGTGACCCCGTATTTGCTGTGCGCCAGCCAACCGTCCCAGTAATCGGTCAAGGCGGCCAGCAGGAAGATCAGTAACCCGATGGATTTCCCGAAGGGTATGGGGAACGTCAGAAAGAAGGGCATGACCAGCGCCATTGCCAGCCTGCAGAGTGTTAATATGTTGGAGGGGTTCATAAGCCCAGTATGTTTTTTTATGTGCCACTAAGACCACGCCATCGGCGTGATAAACCACGCGTTTCGCGTGGTAAACCATGCGTTTCGCGTGGTAAACCATGCGTTTCGCGTGGTAAACATTAAGCGTGCCCCGCAAGGCAGGGGCACCATGTTTCAGAGACCAGAGCCTCAGAGATCAGTTTTTTTTGACCATTTTCCCGTTATCTTCTGCGTGCCTTAGACTTCTGCGAAATGGTCTAAAATCGCGCCCACTCGGTGAGTGGGCCTACAAAAAACAAGGAATTTGTAGGCCGCGTGACCTCACGCGGCGCATTTTGCAGAAGTCTGCTTCTGCGTGCCTTTGCGCCTTTGTGAAAAATAATCAAGACTCGCAGTCTGGAGGCTATCAGCCCGCCAGACTGCCAGCCGGCACGGCCTGCATATCATAGCCCGCGGCGGCGACATAACGGGCCGCCATGAAGAGGCCCGGCCTGACGGCTGAATCCCGCGTTTTAACAAACACCTGCCCGTCCACTTCCGGAGCTTCTGCGCCGGATCGTCCAACCCAGGCGCCACCGCGACCAATCCGTGTATTATGCTTGCAGACAGCGTGTTTTTCAATCAAAATTTCAGCAGTACTTCCGACACGGTCCCGGGCTTTCTGAAACACCACCCGCTGTTGCAGACGCATCAATCGGTCCCGGCGGCGTTCCGCAATGTGTCGCGAAACGGGCGACGGGAGCCGGAAGGCCGGGGTCCCCTCCTCCCGTGAATAGACAAAAACCCCCACGTGATCAAACTGCGCTTCCTTAATAAAACCCATTAAGTGATCAAAATGACAGCGGGTTTCACCCGGGAAACCGACCAGGCAGGTAGTGCGCAGAGCAATATCCGGCATAGCATTGCGAATTCGACGCAAAAGATGACGCGCGCCGCCGGGTAATGACGGCCGCCCCATGGCACGCAGAAGTTCCGGATGGCTGTGTTGAATCGGGATATCCAGGTAATGACAGACCTGGGACACCGCACCCATGGCTTCCAGCAGGGCATCGGTTACAAGGGCGGGATAACCATACAACAGACGAATCCAGAACCGGCCGTTGATCGCGCCCAGGGCCCGCAACAGGTTTGGTAAATCGGTTTTCGATCCGAGATCCCGACCGTAGGAGGTGGTATCCTGGGCAATAAGGTTCAATTCCCGAATACCGCCGGCCAGGAGCGATTCCGCCTCAGCCACGATACGTTTCATGGAACGCGAACGATAACGTCCGCGAATACTGGGAATGGCACAGAACCGGCAATGATGATGGCACCCTTCCGCAATTTTAAGATACGCAAAGGGGGCGCCGGTAAACAGAATGCGCTGGGGCGGCGGTTCGATGATCGCGCACGCCGACCGGGAAATTTTAACAATCCCCCGTTCGCCGTTTTCCAGACGGCGCACCACCCGTTCAATTTGTTTTACTTCGTCCAGTCCGACCCACGCGTCCACCTCCGGCATAGTCGTCGGCAGTTCGTTCCGATACCGCTGGGCCAGACAGCCGGCCACCAAAACGGCGCGGCAGGGCCCCTTTTTTTTCCACTCACAAGCTTCCAATATCGCTTGCAGGGACTCCTGCTTGGCATCCTGAATAAAGGCACAGGTATTGACGAGGACGATATCCGCCTGTTCCGGCGCCTGGGCCAGCCGCCATCCCGCCGATTGCAGACGCGTAGCCATGACTTCCGAATCCACCAGATTTTTGGCGCATCCGAGGCTGACGAATCCGATGGAAGCAGGTCGAGATTTTTTCATGAATTAAACGGCTAACGCCATGACTTTTAGCGTAATCCCAGTCAAAGGTATGATCCGCCAACTTGCCCGGCGTAGCTTCAGCAAAAACAGAAGGCAGATTCCGTCAAAAAACGGACAAGCTCACATGCGGCATATAAATATTAACCGCGGATAGCACGGATGACACTGATAAAAACCGGAAATATCCAGGTAATCTGTGGCAAAAGATGTTCAACCTATGGCGGACAAGCAGGCAAGTCAAGCTGCTCACTGCTGATTGCCTACTGCCGACTGACTAGACGCGCGTTGTTCACGTTCCATGAAACGCAACGACATTTCCATCTGGTTTTTCCATTCGCTATCGGGATGCGCGGCGATAAAATCTTCATACACGGCCCTGGCTTCCGCCGGACGATGGAGCTGTTGCAGACAGCGAGCCTTGCCCATTAGTGCCTGCGGCAGGAGAAAATGGTCCGGATGCGCCGCCACGAATGAATCAAACCCCTTCAATGCCTGTTCGGTATCGCCCTGCGCCTCCTGGCACATCACCTTACCCAATACCGCCGACGACACCATGGAATGCTGGGGATATTTGCTGACAAAGCGGCCATAAACAAGGAAAGCTTGATCATAAGCCCCGGAAGTAAACTGACTGGTGGCCAGAGCCAGCAAGGCAATGGGCGCCGCCGAGGAAGACGGATATTGCGCCAGCAGTTCCTCCAACTGTTTCTGGGATTGAGCCACTCCCAGCATTTGTGATGCCGTTTCCGCATTCCGGCGCTGTTTATTAAAATAGGCCGTCACGATCAGGACCACAATAATCACCAATCCCGCGGCGATCGCAACTGTGCGGATATTGCGTTTTACAAAATCCAGGGTGTCATGGCCGACAGCCCGGTCAGATTCCTGCCCCGGTGGCGGATTGCTTTGAACGGATAATTTCATTCCCATCTTCTTTGCCTATTCCTTTCTATCGAACCTGAACTGGCCTAACATACCTTCAACAGAAGAAGGATTTCACCATACGCTATGGCCTCCATTGCATCAAGTCCAAAAGCGCATTACCGGATAAAAGAGCTTGCCACACAGGGCTGACCGATATATTTTGAATATCAACGGATTGTCATGAATACACAAACAAGATGTTCGCACACGGGATTCTGGATTACCATCGTTTTGATGGGACTGGTCCTTGGTGTCAGCATGATGGTGAATTGCGGGCTTGTGCTCGGATTAGCCATCATGGGAAGCGGATCCGTCCATAGCCGGTTGGAAGCCGAGGATGAATATCCCAAACTGAAGGAAATATGGTCATACGGGCACGGATCTGTCAAGGCGGTCCGCATCCCGGTGACCGGCGTTATCATGCGGGAAAACGAGGGGGGATTCTTGCGGCTCAGTATGGATCGGGTGGAATCCATCCTCCGCCAGATTCGCGCCGCCCAGAACGACAGCGCGGTGAAAGCCATTATTCTGGAGGTTGACTCTCCCGGCGGCAGTATCACGCCGACGGATGAAATTTACCAGGCGTTGAACACGTTCCGGGCCAGCGCCAAGGGGCGCAAAGTCGTTGTTCTGATACATGGCGTGGCGGCATCGGGCGGCTATTTCATTGCCATGGCTTCCGATTGGATCATCGCGGAACCCACGGCATTTATCGGGTCCATTTCCGTGATCATCCAAACGCTTAACTGGAAGGGACTCAGCGATAAAATCGGCGTACGTGATGTCACGGTCAAGTCCGGAAAAAATAAGGACCTGTTGAACCCCTTTCAGGAAGTCAATCCGGAGCAAGTGGCCATGCTCCAGGCAATGGTGGACAGCCTGCATCAGTTTTTCGTGAATATTGTTAAGCAAAGCCGCCCTATCAAAGACGCGGCTCTGCAGGAAATGTGCGATGGCCGTGTATTCACGGCCATGGACGCCCAACAACGTCACATGATTGACCAACTGGGCTACTGGTCTGACGCCATGGCCAAGACCGCCCAACTCCTGGGACAGCCTACCATCAAGGTTATTCGTTACGATGAGCGCGCCGACTTGGCGCGATGGCTGGCGCAATTGCGCAGTCCGCCGATTAATGTCAGCCTGCCCGGCTGGATGAACGTTGAAGGCCCTCAGCTCATGTACCTCTGGCGCCCGTGATCCGCGGATCGGGCACGGGAAACGCCACAATACAACCTGTATGAAAAACCAACCTAATCCATTACCATCGGTATTATTCGAAGATGATGACCTGATCGCGTTCGACAAGCCCAGCGGTTTGATCATGGCACCGGACCCCAGGGAAAAGGATAAACTCGCCCTGGTCAACCTGATCCGCCAACATCAGTACTCCGGCATCATCAACGCCCACCTGATTGACGTGGAGACCAGCGGTATCGTGCTTTGTGCCAAGACCAAACCAGTTCTCATGGCCCTGAAAAAGCAATGGAAAACCGGCGAAGGCAGCACGCATTACCGGGTGCTTGTCGTCCACGCGCCGCCGGAGAATGAGATGGAGATAGCCACCCCCCTGGAACCCGACCCGGAGCGGCCAGGCGCCATGAAAATCGGCAGCGGTAAGCGCGCCCTGGCGCGAACGCGACTGCGCGTTCTGGAACGCTGGCGAGGCTACAGCATGCTGGAAGTGACACCCAGTACCGGCAAGCCGCATCAAATCCGGGTGCACCTGGCACACACTGGCTGTCCCGTGCTGGCCGATCCGTTGTATGGTTCGGCCGGCGGACTCAAGCTTTCGGCAATCAAGCCGCGCTACAAATTCAAGGATGGAGCGGAGCGGCCGTTGCTCGACCGGCTGGCGCTCCATGTCGAAAGCCTGGGATGCACGCATCCAAACACCAAAGCTCCCCTGACACTGCAAGCGCATCTACCAAGTGATTTTGTTGTGGCAATCAAGTATCTGAACCTGTTTGCCGGCATGGGATTTCGTCCTGATTCAGCTACTGATTGACCTGGAGTCGGTATAACCGCAACTAAATGGAGAAGAAAGAAGATTTTACCACCCGCTTCGCTGGAGGACGCAGAGAACGCAGAGTTGAAAAGAGAGATTTTTTTACCGGCAACAAATTGCGCCGGTCAGAAGATATTGTTTGTTTTATGGACACGCTACTTGTCGGCTTGTCCGGCGGAAGCAAAATATTGTTGGGCAACGCGTGCTTTTCCCAACAACCTCTTAACCCGCGACCGCTTCCTGGCCGATATACATGTGAATCATGCCCTTGACGGTGCCGCGCATGAATTCCGCGCGCACCCGTTCTTCAAAGAGTCGGATGCCCAGCATCTGACGGTAAATGGAAATCAGGTTTTGTTTATCCATGTCTTGTACTGCGCGTAGAGTTTCCGGTACACAACGGTTTCTTTTGGCACGGGCCGGTGTGTCTTTTCAGCACCGATGCCGGCCAGCGCTTTCTTGATATTGAACGATTTTTTGCAGGCGCGCGCCGCAAGCAGGGCAGCGCCGAGCGCCGCTTCTTCCTCCGACCGGCTGATTCTGACCGGCCGGTTGAATAAGGATGCCGCTATCCTTCCGAGCACCGGGTTTTTCCTCATGGCATTGCCGGCACCGCTTATTGCCCGATAATGTCCGTTACCTATCGTTTCGCCAAAGCCGTACAGTTCAAACAGCATTCCTTCCATCAGGGAAGCAAGCATATCTTTCACGTGAAAATTTTCTTCCCGGATGCCCGCAATGAATCCCGCTTTGGCCGGGTCATTCCTTGTCCCGGCAAACAAAGTCCCGCAGAGTAATCCGGATG
>CAYQNY010000012.1:0-32083 GCA_964418925.1 uncultured Verrucomicrobiota bacterium | reverse complement strand
TCAGTAAATTGCGAAAATGTTACAAGTTCAACCAGGTGTTTTTTGGCTCCCAAAAAGCGGGTGTCATGGGCGGTATCGGCTCGACCTGGACCCGCGCATCCCAGACATTCCCGAATAAAAAAATGTCATCCCTGGCCCGGGAATCATTTAACAAAGTTCAATTTCTGGTTATCCATATTGTTGCCATTGACACGATTCACAGTGGCGTGGCCAAGGGCGGAGAATACTCTCTTTTCGTGGATGATGTCGTCCTGGAACGTCTTAATTAACGATTCCCTGTTTTGCAACTGGCCTAGCCTGGATTATTCGCCACTAAGGCTCCAAGACACGAAGAAGATCGAAAATAAAAGATATTGTTACTTGGTTGATTTAACAAAAAAAGACAGAAATATCAGATATATTACGACCTTAGTTATTCTCAGTTCCGCCTTAGGCGGATCTGCCTATGGCATGAAAACGATTTGTGCCCCCGCCTTGCGGGGCAAGCTTCGTGCTTGCCACGCCGATGGCGTGGCCTTAGTGGCAGATGAATTGATTAGGCTAGGAGGATGAAATAATGTCGCCCTTGGGACTGCACAAGGAATTGAAACGCATCGGAGAAACACTGAACCGATGGCAGGCGGAGGTTCAGTGTCTCCTGTGGATGGCGGCGGCGCTGGCCGGCCTCTGGCTGCTGGCCTTTTCGGATCTTTTCCTGCGGTACGGACACATCGGACGTTTCATTTCATTCGGGATTATTGTGGTGCTCATGGGAGTCGGGCTCTGGCAGGTGCTGGCCTTACTGCGAAAAAAAAGGTCTATCCAGGGAGTGGCGGCCTGCGTCGAACGCGCCTTCCCCGTGCTGGATAATCACCTGATTAACGTGATCCAGTTTGCATCCCACGACTTCGACAACCCACTGAAAGCGGCGTATGTGGAACAGGGCGTCCCAAAATGGCACACCGTGGATATCGGAACCATGCGCAATCGCCGGGAATTGCTCCGGGGGGGGCTCCTGCTGTGTATTGCCGTCCTGCTCCTGATCACGCCCGGCGCCTGGACCGGCGCCGCCTGGAGCAACGCTCTGGCCCGGATCATGAATCCGTTCTCCCTGCGCCCGCCGGTGACCCTGGCCACGATTGAACGCGTAACGCCCGGCCATGCCGCCGTGCTGATCGGCGAATCCGTGCTATTGTCCTGTGAAACGTCCGGCAAAAAAGGACAGAAAGTATTCCTGAGCTTATGGCCGGCGGATGATAAAAAGCGCGTCATGAAACTCGGTCGGCTCACCGGCGTCGGGCAGGAGACGTTTTCGTTTCATCTCCCCAAGGTCACCACCGCCTTTGACTATCGGTTCCACGCCGGCGACGTTGCTTCGGAACGCTACGCCATCCGGGTCCTGGCTCCGCTGGCCTTCGACCGGCTGGGCGTGACGATTATCCCACCGGCCTACACGCGCCTGGAAACGCGCTCGTTTGACGGCCTGTTCGACACAGTCCCCGTGCCCCAGGGTTCACTCATGACCACTGTGTTGCAATGCAACCGCCAACTCCAGTCCGCCGCGCTGATCCCGACCAACGCGGAACCGGTGTTGATGACGTCCGCAGACAGCGGAAATACCTGGAAAGGCCAGCTGGCCGTAATGACCAGGACCCCGCTCCTTATCTCTGCCGTGGATTCGAACAACACGAAAGCGGAAGCCACGCTTAAATATGAATTATTGCCGGATAAGCTACCGACGATCCGCGTTGTGGCGCCCACGGCCAAAACAATTCTCCTACCGGGCGCCGCGCCCCGCATTCAATTTGAAATCATGGATGATTTCGGCATTGCCTCTGTGCGCCTGGAAAAAATCAACTCCGACACGCGGCATCAGGCTCAACCGGTGGTAATAAAGGAATGGCCAGTGACCCAGCATGCCCGGGAATTCGCGACAAACTGGATCGGCGACACGGCGCTGTTCAACACCAACGAACCGGCCATGTTCCAGATCGTCGCGCTGGACAACTGCACTGCCGGCGAACCCAACCGCGCCCAGTCCTCCCCCATCATCTTTGCCTGGAACAGCGCCAGTGAAATCCTGTCTAAAAAGAAAACCGCCACCGGCCAGACTGCCGCCAGCCTGAATCGGCTGGTGGAACTGCAAAAAACTAATTTGGAAAAAACCGCCAGCCTGAACACCTCGCTGGCGACAGCCGATGCGGCCCAGTGGCAGAATGCCGCCAAGATTCAGACCGCTATCCTGAAACTGGCCGGCCAATTGATCGCCCATCCCCGCAAGCCGCTGGGGGCGCTCACCGAATCGGTCCGCGCGCTGTACCGGGGCGCCATGCGGGAAGTGATTGACGTGCTGGAGCGCATCCCCCAGGTCGAGCCGGGCAAAAAACCGGCCTTATCCCAGCGGGCCCTCATACTGGAAACCCGCATCCTGCGCATCCTGACACGGGTGAATGACGGCATTGACAAGGTCAAACGTCATCGCGAAGTCACCGGGCTGATGGCCCTGCTTGACGCCCTGGTCAAGGGGCAGGCGACCACGCTGACCACCACCAAAGCCGGCGTTACCAAGCCGGACTTGCTCGGTAAGGCCCTGGTTCAGAAACAGGACCGGCTGGCAACCGACACCGGCACGTTTGTTCAATCGTGTCGGAGCGAATCGCAAACCCAATCCGCCAACGACAAGGAATTCAGCAATCTGCTGGCCCGCATCGCGGACGGGGTGGTAACCAGAAAGATATCGGCCAACATGTTCCGGGCGGCGGAACAGCTGCAGAACAAGGCAGCCGCCCAAGCCATGCCCCTGCAAACGAAAGCGCTGACGGCGCTGAAAGAATTCCAGCAACTGCTGGACGAGTGGCGGGTGGGAAACACCGAGAAAAACATGGCCGAGTTCCGCAACGCCCTGCAAACAGCAAGCAAAAAGCTGGACAAGCTGGCGAAAGTCCAGGCCAAGGTGCTGGATGCCGTCCGCGAAATAAACCGGCAGAAAGACAAGGACAACAAGGAAACTGACGCCCTGGAAGAGGAACTGGCGGACGAATTGAACGCCATTGACAAGAATACGGAAGACTCCCTCCTGAAGATTGCCACGGACCTGCAGATTTTTCCCGAGCTTCCGGTCGGCAATGATCTGGTGGAAGACGTTTTCCAGGTGTATGAAGATTTCACGCAGGCTGAAGGCTCCGAAGAAAAACTCGCCACGGAACTGGGACTGCAGAAAGAAGACTTCTATCTGGACGGGATCGAAGCCATGAAAGATACCAAGAAACGCATAGATGACATGGAAATGTGGCTGGTCGCCGAGCCGGACGCCGTCAAGCGCAACACGGAAAACTTTGATCTGCAGGCAATGCCCAAATACCCCATCATCCCCATGGCCAGCGAAATGGAAGACATCATCGGCGAACTGCTCGAACAGGAGGAAGAGATCAAGGAAGAGTCGGACGATTCAGCCACCAACCAGGGCACCGCCGATTTTCCGGCGGGCTGGGGTGTTGCCGAAGGTGAAACCGTCAACTATTCCGCCAAGGGCAAATCCGGCAATGAGGCGCCCGATCATAAGGAACAGGATGGCCGCTCCAATATCGGACGCCAGGGCATGTCCGACGGGGAAACCGCTGCCGCCTCCGGAAAAATCAACGCGGGCGACGACCAGATGGAAAAGCGCATGACACAAGACACGTCACAGTCGGGGCAGGTGCAGGAAGACGGCCATGCCGAAGCCAAGGCAACCGGCGGCGGCAAACAATCCGGTTATGGCGACGAACTCGGCATGGCCGGATCAGGTCCCCGTCGTGATTCCAAAATCACCCAAGGCTCCGAACTGGGTCTGCAGGCTATGCTGCGGCGCAACGCGCAGGCAATTTACGCCCGGGCCCAGCTTTCCCACGTCCGCACCGGTTCCCTGGATGAAGCTATCCGCCATATGCAGCAGGCGGAAACAGCCATCGCGAATGGATCATCGATCCGGCAAGTGCGGGAATTTCAGCGGCTGGCCGTTGCGGCCCTGAAAAAAACGCAGACGGAAATCGGCGCCGATGTCATAACCGAAGTGGACTGGAACGCAGCGGCGCCGACCCTGGAGGACGATCAACTGGCTGGCGCCCGGGATGAAGCGCCGGCCAATTACCGTGAACTGGTGTCGGAATATTTCAAGACATTGAGCGCCGGCCCGTGAATCAATTGCGAATTACGGAATGCGGATTGCATTCCATTAGTCCGCCAAGGGCGGCAACTTTTACTCGTAATCTTTAACTTTTATGATACGGCAATAAAAATGAATTTTGATTCTGTTCATTTTGTCCTCGGATCCGTTGGATCCTATGGATCCAGAGGATTCATTCTGTCAAAAGAAAAGATCGAATTTGATTTTCGACAGAATTAACAGAATGTTCATAATAATTGCCAAAGAGAAGACATAGTAAAAAAGATGAAGTATATGATTACGATTAAAATTCCTTAACAGGACCTGCAGTCATTTAATGAAAACCGTTCAGTCAATACCGGCCTGCGCCAGACCAGGAATGGGACGGGGTCTCCTGACCATGGTCCTGGCATGGATGGCGCCGATCGCTTTTTCCGCCGCCATCCCCTGGCATCTGGCAACAGCAGATTTACGCTTTGAGATGAGCATCAGCAACCGCCCCCGGGAGGCCGTTGCCGGCATCATTGCCGTGGTGCCGGATGGCGGTATTTTACCACGGTCCAAATTCAAACCGACAGTAGTGGATTCAACGGGCAAACCGCTGAAGTCCGAGACGCTCTGGCATAATCCAAACGAAGGACTGGCCCTCGTGTTCGAACCCCCGGCAACGGATAGCGTCTTCATTTACATTCAGCCATCAAGTGCAGGGCTGAAATTCGTCTCGGCCTTTCGTCCCAGCCTGCTTTTGTATGTTTGCAACGGCAATGCCGGACTCAAACAGGCGCACGCGCTGGCCAATCACGCGCCGGTCGGCAAGGATATTTATTTCGCGGTGGTGGATCGCATTTTTCATTCCATTCTTCCCGTCGGTCGCGATGAAAACACCTCCTCGTACTACACCGGCTGGTTCAGTTCGCCGAAACCGGGCAAGACGTATTTCTACACCCTCTCGTGTGACGGCTCGGAATTTTTCATTGACGGAAAGCTGATTCACAGCTGGCCGGGCCGTCATAACCGGTTGGGTGGCCAACGCGGTGAGCACGGCAAATGGGTCAATATAACGCCCGGCCTGCATAAGGTGGATTATTTCCATTTTTCCCACGGATGGATCGGACGGGAATCCCAATTAGGCTGGCATCTTCCGGGCACCCCAATGACAGATGACCCGAAGGCGCCGGGAAAAAAGAGACCGACGGTAAATCCCCTGGAAGCCGAGGACTTTGTCCATTCCGGCACGGCTGTGCTGGTCAAGGCGGAGTCCCGCAAGTGGCCGGTGGCGCTGTTCTCATTCACCTGGGAATCGTTTATCCGCTCCTACGAGGACCCGGTTTGTCTTTTCCGATTTCATGTCATTGGCGACGACGCGTCTCAGGCTGACACAACCTGCGAATGGGATTTCGGCAATCACCAGAAGGTCAAAGGCAAAGAGGCGGTTTGGCTGTATGCCGGGAAAGGCAATCAAAAAATAACCCTGACGGTATCACGGGGACATCATGCCTCCAAATGCACGCGTACCTTTTTTCCAAAATCCATGGACCCCGATAATGACCCGCCCCTGCTGTTCGTGACCAATGCGGAAACGCGCCTGCTGTACAGTCAGGCATTTCTGAACATGTGCCGGGCCGTACCGACAGGGTCGCAACGGCCCTGCAAAACCTGGAGTGCATCGTTATGGACAGGACTGCTCGCTGTTGCCGAATCGCCGCTGACAATCCCGTTGTTGACGGATATTTTCGAGCGGTCCCGTCCCGACATCCTAAAATTGCCCTCCGCGCTGCGCGGGTCCTTGGAAGACATCTTTTTCGATGCCCTTCGCCAGACCAATCAAGCCGCCGCGCGCACCTGGCTTGATCGCCTGGAAAAGGAAGAACGGGATCCGGGGCGCGCTGGATACTGGAAAGCCGCGCGGGTAGAATATTATCTTTATGACGTCAATGATCTAAAAAAAGCCCGGATTGCCGCAATGCAGTTCATGAATTCAGCCGGCGCGTCCAGTCAATCGGCCCTGGCCATGATCCGCATGGGCGACGTGGAACGCCTCAGCGGAAACATGGAACAAGCCCGGCGCCTGTACGGCAAGGCCCAGGAAACCCGTCAGAGCGGCAGTAACAACTGGAAGATCATGGCCGTGCATGAGGCGGCTTTTTATGCAACGGTTCAAAGCCTGATCCAACAGGAAGCGCTGACCGAAGCTCGACAGACTTTGGATCAATGGGAAAGGGAACTTCCGCTCTCGAAATTATCCGGCGATTACCCGCTGGCGGAGGCGCGCTATTTCATGGCCCTGAAACATTATCAGCGGGCATTGAAGATTTTATCCGGCTATCGAAAATCGGTGGATTTGACCAACTATCTTCCGGAAGCCATGAAACTTGAATTTCGATGCCTGGTATTGCTGGGGCAGAACGACGACGCCCTCGATCTGGCGCGGGTGATTATTAAGCGCCTGCCGAATCACCCGCTGGCCGAAGAAGCCAAAACCCAATTATTGCCTGAAAACAGAAACCAGCTGACCCTGGGCAAAGAAGCCGAAATGAAGGCCTGGACATCGTCCGAAAAAGTCAAATCAGGCATTCTTGCTGATCTGTTCGCGACGAATAAGACCATGATTGTCGAAACGGCGCCGACAGAAGACGCCGAACAATGATATGCGGGAAATGGATGTCGGGAACAGCAATTCCAATGAATGATAATTGCCGTCTCGGGCAAGACACCGGTTGAAAATCAACCTCAAATCCGGTAGGATATCTAAACGTTGTTTACAGACAGAAAAAACTCGCACTGAAAGAAATACGATGAAACTTTTACGGGGAATGATTTTATGCTTCTGGCTGGCCGCCGTCGCCGGCGTGATAGCGGGTCAATACACGCAAACCCGGCAATCCACCCGTTTGTACACAGCGCCGGATCCTGCGGCCGGCGGCGGAATGCATGCTCGCCTGATCGATAGTTCCAAGCCCATTTTACATGTGTTTGCGATCCCCAACGACAACTCCCTGCATGTTTACCAGGGCACAATCAGTGCCGACGGATTCGAATTCAATTTCAAGGGGCTCCCCGTGGCCAAATACGACTTGATGGTTGTTTTTCCGGATCAATTTGTCGAGGGCTTAACACTCGCCATGGATCCGGATACGCTGACTGATAAAGACCGTCAGTTCATTAAAGCCATCATTATGAAATCCATCCCTTTTTTCGACACCAAGCGTATTCATCGGTGCATCGGAACCACCGGCACGCGCGGTAAAGCGCGCTGTGTGCTGCAGGAAGTGCGCACAAGACCGATCACCGATCAGATGGCCGTTGTGCATTCGGACATCCAGGTGCGCAGTATCAAACTGGCGCTTCTCGAGGATGCGGGATCAGCAGGGTGGCAATTGGTTCAAACGCGTGAAATCATTCGAACCGAAGTGGCGCCCGGTGACAAAAAAGGATTATTGCGCCACATGTTCACTCCCGTTCTAAACGGCATTCGCATCACGGACGATATCAAGGATCTGGGAAATATTAAACTGACGAAAAAACGCCCTGTTCGCTAACCTGGATTATTCGCGATCAATCGCGAATAATCCACCCACAGGGCCGTCATCGCCCTGCAAATGCAGGGCGATAAGGGGTTTCCGCCAGAGGCGGATCCGCTTGCGGCGGAAGCCACTTATGATTGTCCGCCGTGGCGGACAATCATGACGTCTTCAGGTCAATCGTCATAAACGATTGGCCTGAAGTGAATTATTCACAAAAGTATGGCTTTTATGAATAATTCAGGCTAAAAAGACAAGTTCTATTCAATCTTCTCAGACCAACAACGCTAATTGATGGTTAATAATGATTTCTATATTGCGCAGAAATTATTCAGCCTGACAGCAAAGGAGTAGTATCATATGGCAAAAATTATATTTTCAGATGGTCCCAATGCCGGCAAATCCCTGGAGCCATTGAACCCCAACCTCGTCATCGGACGCCGCGACGATTGTGATATGGTTATCGATGATGCCTTGGCATCAGGACATCATGCGCGGATAACTCAGCAAGACGAACAGTGGACCCTTTCCGATTTAAACAGCACCAACGGAACCCTGCTTAATAATGCCCCGGTGCACACATCAGCGCTGAATGACGGAGATGTTATTCAAATTGGCCAGCTGCATCTGCTGTTTAAGCTGGATGGCGAGGCTGTTCCCGCAGTAACAGCCGGTCCCGAACCCGAAGACCACGCGCCAACGGCCGGTCCCGAACCCGAAGCCCCCGCAGCAACGGCCGGCCCTGAACCCGAAGACCGCGCAGCGGCGCCGGCCGCCTCAGCCCCCGGCGTCACCCCAGCCACGGATGCCGATCTGGCGCTGGTGGAACAAATGCGCACAAACATGGATACCATCCGGCAGGAAGTCGGCAAGGTCATCATCGGCCAGCTGGACGTGTTGAATCAGGTGCTCATGTGCATGATCGCCGGCGGACACGCTTTGCTCATCGGCCTGCCCGGCATGGGAAAAACCTTAATGGTAAGCACGATCGCCAAAGTGCTTGACATGAATTTCAAGCGGATTCAATTCACACCGGACCTCATGCCGACGGACATTACCGGCACGGAAATCCTTGAAACCAACAAGACCACCAACGACAAAGAGTTTCGCTTCATGCGCGGCCCTATTTTCTGTAATCTCCTGCTGGCGGATGAAATCAACCGAACGCCGCCTAAAACTCAGGCGGCACTGCTGGAGGCCATGCAGGAAAAACGCGTGACCGTGGGCGCCACTACATACACCCTGGATGAGCCGTTTTTCGTGCTGGCCACCCAGAACCCGATTGAGCAGGAAGGCACCTACCCCCTGCCGGAAGCCCAGATGGACCGCTTCATGTTCAATATCTGGGTGGATTACCCGCAGGAACATGAAGAAGAACAGATTGTCAGCACGACGACCGTAACCCATAAGGCCAAGCCTGAGAAGGTGCTCGGCAAAGACCAGGTGATCCAGTTACAACAGGTGGTCCGCAAAGTTCCGGTATCGGAACACGTCATTAAATACGCCATTCGCCTGGTGCGGGCCACCCGTCCGAAGTACGAAGGCTCGCCGGATTTCATCAAGGAATATGTATCCATCGGCGCAGGACCGCGCGCCGGGCAATACCTGATTCTGGCCGCCAAGGCCCTCGCCGTCCTGGAAGGCCGGATTCATGTCAGCTGTAACGACATCATTCACGCATCGATTCCAGTCCTGCGGCACCGGATGTACACCAATTTCGCCGCTGATTCCGAAGGCTTGACGGCCATGGATCTGATCAAAAAGCTGATTGAAGCAGTTGAACAGCCTTCCGAATCCGACTACCCTTCTTAACGCGGCGCCGTCGCCAACCAACGTTTATAATGAATGCTCGTTTACCTTGGTCCCGCGCGGGCCTCCACGGATACGCCGCGCGAAGCGTTATACGGGTATATACGCGAGCAAGGACAGCCCGCTTACGAGCGCGGTGCATCCCGCTAAATGGAGAACCCCATGATCCGACACGGTTTTCAGGGATCGATTATTGACACCCATGTGCATATCTTTCCTGATGCGGTGGCCCCCAAGGCCGTCGCCAACATGGAGCGGGACTCCGACACCCGGCTGGCCGCCGATGGAACCTTATCCGGTCTGACCCGATCAATGAACGCGGCAGGCATCACCCATGCGGTCAACCTGCCGGTGAGCATGCGTCCGGACCAGGTGGCTGGTATTAACCGCCACGCGCTGGGTTTGCGTGCGCCCGGCATTATTCCCTTTGGAAGCCTTTATCCGCGAACGCCCGATTTCCAGGACCAGATCCGACGGTTGACGGACGGCGGCATCCGCGGCGTGAAATTACATCCGGACCATCAGTCGTTTTTCATTGATGAAGAAGCTTTGTTTCCTCTCTATGAGGCCCTGACCGAATCCGGATTGATCCTGGCAGTGCATGCGGGCAACAACATCAACCTGCCGGCGCCGGCCCGATGTACCCCCGCGCGGCTGGCAAACGTGGTCAAGCGATTCCCGGGGCTGAAAATTATAGCCGCGCATCTCGGCGGGTGGAAGCATTGGGACGACGTGGAACGCCACCTGGTCGGTCTGTCGCTCTGGATGGACACGTCATTTACGCTGGGATACTGTCCCCTGGAGCAAATCCTGCGGATTATCCGACGGCATGGCGCGGACCGGTTTCTGTTCGGCACTGATTCGCCCTGGGTGAATCAAAAAACCGCCCGCGCGAAATTCATGCGGACGCCCCTTACCCAAAGCGAAAAACAAGCCATCCTATGGGACAATGCTGCCATCTTATTGAACCTCTGACACACCATTGACAACCGCTGAAACACACCCGCCAGCCGCGACAAAATTCTATGGATGGACAGGCCGGATATGTTGTGCATCACGGCCCCCGACCTCTGGAATTCAGACGCAAAAACCGCGGTCCGGCTGGAAGGAACCATCAATGTGATGGATGAAGACCAGGGCTGGACATTGGAAATGGCTATCCCTTTATCCTGTTTCACCAGTCGTGAAGACCAGCCGTTATTGCCCAAACCCGGCGTCGAATGGCGGGTATCACTATGCATGTATGAATACGCCTATCAGAACGATGACAGCGGCAACGGAAGCGCCCGGCAATACATCTCATCATCCAAATTAAAATCATTAAATTTTCACCTGCGCGGGAATTTCGACCGGATCAAATTCGAATAATGCGAATGATGAACGAGCTATCGTCGATCTGAGTTTCCGCTATCGCACCCCCCTTCTCCCACGCAATATAAGGCACACCCCTTTGCAATATCAGATATCTCATTTACAATTCTAGATATTGTTGCCGCCTCCAAATAAAGTTACCATGCTCGTCAAAACATGGAGGTGTATGTTATGACAAAACTGATGGTAGAAGAACTGGGTGTTCAAAGTTATTGTTTCAGAGGCTTCCCAACCGATCAAGAAGTCATCAATCGCATTAAAGCCTGCGGGATATCGGCCGTCGAACTATGCGGGGTTCATGCGGATTTTACCAACGAATCGGCATTTGATAAAGTCATCTCAATATACCAAAAAAGCGGTGTGCGCATCGTCAGTATCGGCGTGCAGACGCTTGCCGGCGACGAGAAAAAAGAAGCTCCGTATTTTGAATTCGCCAAGCGTGCGGGAGCCCGGTTCATGAGTGTTGACTTTAATCCGGACCGGATGCCCGATTGTTTCCGTGTCGCCGAAAAGCTGGCCGACCGCTATGACATTCATCTGGCCATTCATAATCACGGCGGACGACATTGGTTGGGATCAGCGACCATGCTGGATATTGTATTCCGGATGACGAGTCCACGCATTGGTCTATGCCTGGACACGGCCTGGGCACTTCATTCTCACGAAGACCCGATCGAGATGAGTGAGCGTTTCAGTCATCGCCTGTACGGTCTTCATATCAAAGATTTTATTTTTGACCGTGCCGGAACCCCCCAAGACGTCGTCGTGGGAACCGGCAATCTGAAATTACGAAGCTTTAGTGATACGATAAAAAAAATCGGGTTCAGTGGCTATTGGGTATTGGAGTACGAGGGGGATATCAATAATCCTGTGCCGGCAATACAACAATGTGTAGACCAAGTGCGAAAGGAATTCAGTCATGACTAAGCCTCTCCAACTGGCCCTGGTGGGATGCGGGTGGATTTCCAACGCGCACGTGAACGGACTGCGTGAACTGGTTCAACATGGCTGTCCGGATTTGATCTATTCGGCCGTCTGCGATATCTCGGCCGAAGCGGCCCGTAAACGGGCCGCTGAAATCACCGCCATTCAGGGCGTTGAACCCCGGATATTCAGCGACGTGGAAACCCTGGCGCGTTCCGGAGTTGCCGAAGCGGCAGATATTTGCCTGCCCCATTTCCTTCATCACACAATAGCCGTCACCCTGCTTGAGGGAGGCCTTCACGTGATGGTGGAAAAACCCCTGGGTATAACCATGAAAGCCAGCCGCCGCATCATTGAGGCGGCGAAAAGGCACCACTGTGTACTGGCCACAGCCGAAAATGTACGTCGTAACCTGGGCTCCCGAGCCTGCGCCTGGGCCCTCAACACCAAGCAAATCATCGGAACAGTCTCGGCTGTTCATGCCCACGCGATCTCGCATGCGCCTTTTGACCTTCAAAATCCGACCTTTCAATGGCGCGTTGTCAAAAAACTGGTTGGAGGAGGCATGATCATGGACAGTGGTGCCCATTTCACCGATATGATGCTCCATTTATTCGGCAGTGTGGATGAGGTGTTTTGCACCATGACTACCCATGATCGTCGGATGGTCAAGGCACCTATTGTCGGCCATGTGCCGGCTGACGTTGAAGATGCCTGGCATGCCGTAATACGCTTCAAGTGCGGTATGTATGCGACATGGACATATTCGCGGGCTTATTATGGCGAGCCAAGGACGTTTGGCGCCTATTATGGTACGAACGGCACAATGATGGATGCCGGATTTCCTTTTCACTGTTTCCAATCCGGAGGACAGGCCACCCTCGCAGACGGCCAATCCTTATCCAAGGATCAACTACAGATAGATTATTTATTATCGCTTTCAGAAAGCGACAAGCAACGGTTGTTCCCGTATGGCTGTACGAATGGCTTTGCCATTGAACTGTGGGATTTTGCGGATGCGATTCGCAACGGACGCAAGCCGGAAATCGACGGCGAGGACGGGGCGCGCGCCAAGGCGTTGTGCGAAGCCTGTTATGAATCGGCCACTACAGGACAAGTGGTCAAGTATGATGATGTGTTGAACGGCCGGATTACCGCCTATCAGAAACCCATTGATGATTATTGGAAACTCTGAACCGGCGCCGAATCCCATCCCGCATATTCATAAGCGGATTACCGCTTATAAAATATGAGCTTCGGTTGTCCGCCGTGGCGGACAGCTGAAGTTTCGGCGCGACGTATAGTACACCTTGTCCGTTCGGCTTCGCTCAGGGCCTTGAGCATTGTCGAAACGGCCTTTCAGGCGGATATTTCACGTGGATCACGTAAAATATCCAAGTTAACGGAAAGAGGATGGCGGACGCCCGGTATATTTTTTGAATGTCCTTGAGAAATGATAGGGATTTTCGAAGCCAAAATCAGCGCTGATCTCCTTGATGGACATGGAGGTGTGCGTCAGGAAATGCAGCGCGTGATCCATCTTGATTTTCATCAGGGCTTTAACCGGCGACAGACCCAAAATACGCCGGCTCTTATGACAAAATGAACTTTGACTCATTCCCAGCGAGCGGGCCATATCCCGAATAGAACACTTGTCATGGAGGTGCCGTAGAAACAGACGGGAGAGCTGGGAGATAAAATCCTGATCCCGAGCACATTGACCGAAATCGGCGGAGAGTATATCCGCCGGCAAGACCCGGATCATGCGCCAGAAAAATTCCAGAAACAGGGCCTGTTGAACCTGGACATATATCGGTTCAACCTGTCGGGCTTCCTGCTGAATGGCATCCAGAATCGGCCACATCACCGAACGGTTCACACTGATGGATTGCTGGTGGGGAGCTATCGTTTCATGAAACAGGGCCGGCGGAGGATCATCCTTCATTTTTGGCTGGAATCGGAAATTAAAGCCGAAGTACTTTAACGGCGGCCGGCAGGTATCCTCATGCCAATCGCCAGGCTTGACGATCAGCAGGTCACCAGGCTTCAACCGCAGGGGATAATCATTTAAGCGGCATAGATATCGCCCATGATCAACAATAATGACTTCATACTGGTTGTGCTGATGCCGCCGATAAGTATAAGTTTTTTTGATTTCGATGGCGCTGAATCCCATAAATACCGGCATGATCCATGGGCGGATGTCTTCACGCTGGATAAGGAATGAGATTGGCACAGGCCGTTCCAAGCACATAACAAATCCCATCGAAAATATTATGCCGTATCGGCGCCGATCTCCAGATTGGGCATAACATCCAGGGCCAGGCCATCCGCGCCTGAAATCCCCTGCCCGATGCCCGCCAGGCCGGCAACCATGGCGGCATTATCCACGCAGTATTCCGGCCGAGGCAGAAGAAGCTCCACGTCCAAGGCCGCCGCTAATTGCTTTAATTTCTCACGCAGGCGGCGATTCAGCGAAACGCCGCCGACAACCGCCACGCGCTTGACGTGCTCACGGTTCACGGCAACCCGTAACCGCTCAACCAGCGCATCCACAATCGCTTCCTGATAACTGGCCGCAATATGCGCCAGATCAGGGGACCCGGGCAAACACGGATGAGCCTTCAAATAATACAGCAACGCGGTCTTCAAGCCGCTGAAACTGAAACATAAATCAGAAACCGATGATGCCGATTCACCGCGCCTGGAAACCTGACCGCGCGGAAAACTAACATAGCGCGGATCACCACCGCTGCTGACCCGGTCAATGGCCGGGCCGCCCGGATATCCCAAGCCCAGCAAATTGGCGCCTTTATCAAAGGCTTCGCCGGCCGCATCGTCCAGCGTCCAGCCCAGCCGGCGATAGCGGCCCGGCCCATCTGCTCGGACCAGGCAGGTATGGCCTCCGGAAACCATCAGGATAACCAGCGGACAAGCAGCCTGAAATTCCAGGCTGCCGGGGGCCAGCATCGGGGAATACATATGCGCTTCAAGATGATTCACGCCCACCATGGTAATCTGCAGACGCATAGCCAGCGCCTTGGCAACGGAAAGGCCGACCAACAGGGAGCTGGCCAGTCCGGGACCATAGGTCACCGCCACGGCATTAATCTGGTTCCACGTCAAGCCAGCCTGATCCAGGGAATCTCCAATGATACGCGGCAGGTGTGTCAAATGATTCCGCGAGGCGATTTCCGGCACCACGCCCCCATAGGGCTGATGAAAAGGGATTTGACTGAAAACAACACTGGAACGAACCATCCGTCCGTCGGTCACTATGGCGGCAGCGGTTTCATCACAGGATGTTTCAATCCCAAGGATATTCATACCGGCTATTTCTTTTTCGCAATCTGACCGGAGCGAATATTCGATTGATATAACCGGATTCCCTTCAATACTTCCACGGCTCGTTCCAATTGAATATCCGTCACCGGCTTGGCATCCGGTTTGATTTCATCTTCTTTCTCAATGTCACCGATTTCGTCCCGCGACCGTTTAATCTGCACTTGGCGCCACTGTTCCGGCGATATGGAAACGACGATATCAGGATTCACACCGGCTTCATGAATCGTCCGGCCGCTGGGCGTGTAGTATTTGGCCGTGGTCAGCCGGATGGCAGATCCATCCTCCAGAGGCAACACGCTTTGAACCGACCCCTTGCCAAAGGTTGTCTCCCCCACAATAATCGCGCGATGATGGTCCTGCAAGGCGCCCGCCGTGATTTCCGAGGCGCTGGCGCTTCCGCCATTGACCAGAACAACCATGGAAAAATCCAGATAATGTAATTTACCCTTGGCTACATATTTGTATCGCCCGCCGGTCCCCTTGCGGCCCTTGGTAGTCACAATGACGTTGCCACTTTTAATAAACTGCTGACTGACCTCGACCGCTGAACTCAACAGGCCGCCAGGATTATTCCGCAAATCCAATACCAGCGCAGTCATACCTTCCGCCAGGAGTTTATCCACCGCCTGCTGCAAGGCGCCGGCCGTCGGTTCATTAAACTGAGTGATACGAACATACCCGACATGATCATCCAGCATCGCCGCCCCTTTGACGCTGTCCACCTTAATGATCGCCCGGACCAGTTCCAATTCTTTGATTTTCTGGGGCTTGGGGCGAATGATCTTAATTTTGACCTTTGTCCCCGGCTCGCCCCTCATTTTTTTCACCGCCTCCTGCAGCGACATGTTCTCGGTGGATTCACCATCAACGGCAACGATCTTATCCCCATGCAGAATACCGGCGCGGAACGCGGGGGTATCCTCCATGGGAGCGATCACCGTCAGGATACCGTCCCGGATGCCAATCACAATGCCCAGTCCGCCGAATTCACCGGCGGTATCGCTTTTCATATCCCGGAACATGTCGGGATCCATAAACTGGCTGTGCGGATCCAGCGACTGCAGCATACCGCGGAGAGCCCCATAGAGAAGCTCTTTATATGCAATCTTTTCCTCATCTACATAGCTTCGGCGAATCTCCAGCAGCACATTAGTCAGAAGCTGCATCTTTTCAAAGGCAACATCAATGGAATCCTTGGGCTGTTCGGACTGGGCCGCGATTTTAGCGCCCACGACCAGATTCATGCTCAACAGGCTAAGCAGAACCAACCATAACAATCGGCGTCCGACAACTTGGACAAACATGGTATTTCTCCCATCAACCCCAATTCAGGGCAAACAATCCCCTGCACTAAATCAATACTATACCCTAACGCATGTCATTTGGCAATTTTGGATTTATGAATAATTCAATCAGGCTTGACACCATTTATGGCTTCGATAAATTATCAGCAAAGACATGGCACATGTCGTTACCAACCTGAAACTATTCGCGCCGAGTCGCGAATAATCCACCCACAGGGCCGTCATCGTCCCGCAACTGCAGGGCGACAAGGAGTTTCCGCCACAGCGGATCTGCCGAGGCAGAAGCCACTTTGTTCCAATGAGCTATGTCCCTCAACAAAGATAGAGCCACGAAAAGCTTCCCCAGCTCAGCGATAAAGGCTATTGTTGCCGGCATAGCTGACAACTCCCGATTGGGATTTCGTTATGAAATAAAATGAATATTGTCGTTATTATTGCGGACACATTGCGTACCAGACATCTTGGATGTTATGGCAACGCCAAGATCCGTACGCCGAATCTCGACATGTTTGCCCGGCATAGCGCACGGTTTACGCGCGCCTATCCCGAAAGTCTCCCTACCATTCCCGTGCGACGCGCATTGCATACAGGTCGCCGGGCTTATCCATTCCGAGACTGGCAGGATCTCAAGTGGGGCACCGTCAGCATACCCGGATGGCAGCCCCTGGCTGATGATGAAGACACCCTGGCAGAGAACCTGGCCAGTGCCGGATATCAAACCGGCTTTGTGTGCACGACTCAGCATTGCTGGAATCCCGGATACAATTTCCAGCGTGGTTTTTGGCAGTGGGAGTTCGTGCGCGGCTATTCAGGAGAAGACCGCTGGCACTCGCCTTTTTCAGTGCCGCCTGACCGTATGACACGCTATGGCGACTCCAACGAGCTCCTGAAACACCCGCACGCGGGCGGAGGGGCACCGATGGTTCTTGCCAATCGCGGCTGTGATATGCAGGATGAAGAAACGGCAACAGCAAAAGCTTTTCAATGGGCGGCAGGATTCGTGGAAGATAATCGTGACCAGCCATTCTACCTGTTGATTGATTCCTTTGCTCCCCACGAGCCCTGGGAAGCGCCGGAATCCTACTACTTGATGTACGGCGATCCGAATTACAAAGGCATCAAGCACCTGGGGACCTGCTATGGCCCTGCCGACGACTATTCGGAGGAAGAGATTGAGTATGTGAAAGCCCAGTACTCCGGTTTAGTCAGCCACGTTGATCACTGGTTCGGAGAGTTTATGCACCGGCTGGAATCTCTTGGACTCGCTGACAATACCGCCGTTCTATTCATTAGTGATCACGGTACTAATCTTTGCGATAATCCCCGCAACGTGATCGGCAAACCGGCCGATGCCATGTATCCAGGTGTCATGCAGTTGCCTTTTCTCGTGCGTATGCCGGGCGAGGTGTCCGCCGGAAATATTCGCCATGAGCTTGTCTGCAATCTTGACCTGACTGCCACGGTATACGATCTGGCCAGCATAACATCGGAAGACGGCATCCACGGCCAAAGCGTTCTGCCCCTGGTGCGAAAAACCGCAGGATGGAAACCCAGAAATTACGTTACCTGCCGGTACGGCAACTCACTTTGTTATATTGATGACAACACCTGGGCCCTTGGCAATATTGACGGAACGATGCAGGAAGTCTTTGATATAAAGTCCGACCCGGACTGTATGCGCATGCTTAATAAAGATGCAGCGCGTCAACGGTGGAAGGGCGCGTGGGAACGTCTGTTGCTGGATGCCGGCGGCTGCTTTCCAGACTATCGCACTAAAAGAATAACCGATGCGCTTGGGCGAGGAATAACCCAGAAGAAATCCAACCAGCCGAATACCGGCGCCAATAAATAGCCGCGCCTGATCCGCGACATTAAACAGCCCTACACCTCGACGGAATATGATCGGTATACCAGGGGTAAGCCGCGGCCAAGACGGAAGTGCGAAGCCAGGTCCCGGCTCCACAACCTTTTCACATCCCTTCTCAGCCCGGCGCTGACCACCGGATCAGGGCGTCACCTTGAAGACCTTGTCATGTTCGCGGGCATGCTGGGGCACCTTGATGCCGATGCTGTCGCCCTTTTTGGCCAGGGGCACACTCGTATGCTCCACCTGCATGGACTCAATTTGAGTTGTAAAATCACTGGTATGCCCCTTGATGTGAACGGTATTGCCCACCGCCAATTCAGCGTTGGTCAGCTGGATCGCAGCCACTCCGAGATGACCGAAATAATGGATGATATATCCAATTTCAATTTCCGGCATAATACACCTCCTCTTGTCTGGCTCTTGTTGTGTTGTGTGTGGTTAACTATAGTAATGGTATCATTTTTTTCGATGGCAAGACAAGACGAATTTTTTGTGGGCGCGCGAAAATTACCATCAGAATCTTGACAATGGAACAACAATCCGGTATTGCTTGCAATCACAATCAGTAAACATGTGGCGATGTAGCTCAGTTGGCAGAGCGGAGGACTCATAAGCCTTAGGTCCGGGGTTCGACTCCCCGCGTCGCCACTTAATTATTAATGTTCTATAACAGAGAGGCATACCGTGGTCACGCATCCATCATCGCCATCCAAAAACATAACGCATCCGCTGATCAACATGCTGGTTCAACTCCAGGAATTAAGCCTGGTTCGATCAGAACAGGATGCGTCAATGTCCGACAAGCATCTATCCCAGCTCGACAACTCCATCCAGTCGCTCCTGAACTCTATTCCAGATGATACCCGCGCCTTATTTCAGCGGATCGAAAAAAAGGACGTGCTGGCGATCGTTCCCATTTCGAATAACGTTTGTTCAGGATGCGGGCTCACCCTGCCGGTCAGTCTCGTGTATGCGGTCCGAGCGGGCGAAAAACTATACCAATGCACCAACTGCGCGCGTATTCTATATTATCCGGAAGTCCGTCCGCGCCGCATCAGCCGTAAAATTCCCGGCCGATCGGAACCCCGTCGCACGGGCATCGCCCGGTTTTCCTCCCTATCGCTGATGGTGCCTCATTTGCAGTCCACCGACCGGGACAAGGTGATTGAAGAATTGGCGATGAAAATGGAGGCCGAAAGATTCGTGGACAACGGAACCAAACTGGTGGATGCGTCGCTGGAGCGCGAGGCGATCATGAGCACCGCCGTGGAGCATGGCATCGCTTTTCCCCACGTGCGGGGCGTGGAAGGCGGCGGTCTGACCCTGGCCCTGGGCATCAACCGCAAAGGGATCAAATTCGATTCGGCGGAAAGGACCCGGACGCACGTCGTTTTTTTCATTGTGATTCCCACGGCAGCCAGTGTCTTCTATCTGCGACTGCTATCGGGGCTGACACAGACGTTTATGAAAAAAGATAACCGGGAAAAATTAATTGCGGCGCAAACACCTGAAGCTCTGTGGCAGGTATTGATCAAAGCCACGCGGACCACGATCAAATGAATGAAGCCACGGGCGCATTCACTCATAATATACGCGGATATTGTATCGCCTGTCCACTTCGTTAATCCACACTTCGAGGACCGTGAGTTTGCCCTCGAGCACATCCACGTCGTGGCTGTAGGAACGACTGCCGCCTTTCTGATCCAACACGACCCGATACAATCCTGGTAAGCGGTCGTAGGCTTCATAATCATAATCGCCGACATCATTGGTATAATATCCGTCAATATAGACATGGATTATATCCAGCGACTGATTATCCACAATAATACTGCCTTGACCCGCCGGCGGCTTGTGCGAGTGGTCATTATCCTCACAACCCGCCAGAATCATGACGCCGGCGGTCAGCAGTATAACGACCACCGCTTGACTGTATCGCCTGAATATACGCATCGCATCCGCCTGTTAAATACTGCCTTAAAAATCAAGAATAATTATTCGGGTCTCTGTTGTCAGCCGTTCCTGCGGAACTGAATTATGATTGTTGCCCTATTCACGGCGCTGAGAATCCTGACCCTAATTAAATTCCTTCTCCAACTTCTGTAATTTCTCATCAACGCCAAAAACCACCATGGTATCCCCCAGTTCGATCATATCGTCCGCATTGGGACTCACAATGGTTTCATGGGTTCCGTCAGGCTGAGGAGCCCGGCGAAGCATGAGAATGGTCACGCCGTATGTTTTGCGGATTTTCGACTCCGATAATGATTTGCCGACGAATTCCAGCGGCGCCGCTATTTCCAGCACGCTGACTCCCGCCGACACCTCCACATAATCCAGAACGGAGGGCGCCACGAGCATCCGCGCCAGGCGATCCGCCATATCCCGATCCGGATAGATCACACGATCGGCTCCGACCCGGCTCAGGACTTTACCGTGCATATCGCTGGCCGCCTTGGCCACGATGACTTTAATTTTCATTTCCTTGAGAGACATTGTCGTCATGATACTGCTTTCCATATCGGATCCGATGGCCACCACCGCAATATCGCAGTCCCGAAAGCCGGCGGCCTCCATGGTGCCCTCCTCCGTCGCATCGCCCTCCATGGTTTTCGCCGCAATATCCGCCAGGCGGTCCACAACGCTCCGGTCACGATCCAGAACCAACACTTCCACGCCGCGCTCGGCCAGCGCTTCGGCCAGGCTGGAGCCAAACTGTCCACCACCGATAATACCAATACGTCTCATAATATCGCCTTCCTTTTCATCATCCCACCATGACATCCTCTTCCGGATATCGCAGAAGCTGACGGGTTTCCTTGATACCCACCATCAGGGCTACGGTCAACGGTCCGCAGCGCCCGATAAACATACCGAGAATTATTATTATTTTTCCCGGCAAGGTCAAATTTTGCATGACATCGGCTGATAATCCCACTGTACTAAAAGCCGAAACGGTATCAAACAACAAAGTATCGGACGCGAACCGGAGCATCAGCAGGTTCTGCTCTTCAGTCACCAGGAGAACTCCGTACAGCACGCCCACGACCACGACTCCCATCAGGAAGATGGAAAGCGATTCCTCCACCACGCGCACGGTAATCGTCCGCCCCATCAGGGATACGTCCTTCCGACCCCGGATCATGGCGATCATGGCACACAGCAGGATCACGGCCGTGGTGGTCTTGATGCCGCCGGCAATGGACCCTGGCGATCCACCGATAAACATGAGGATCATCGTGATGAATCGCGTCGAGGAATGGGTTTGACTCATGTCCACCACATTGAATCCGGCCGTGCGCGCTGTTACCGATTGAAACAGCGAACACACCAGCCGGTCGGCAATACTCAATTCCGATAATGTCTTGTTCCATTCCAACGAGGCAAAGAGCACGCTCCCGGCAACAATCAAAACGGCGGCGGCATACAGCACAATCCTGGAATGCAGGGACAACCGCCCCCGGCGCAACCGATTCTGCTTCCAGAACTTAAATCGTCCGCAATCACGAATAACCAGAAAGCCGAGTCCACCGAGCACAATTAACACGGCGACAGTCAGCAGGATGACCTTATCCTCACGCAACGCGATCAGATTATCGGGGTACAAGGAAAATCCGGCGTTACAAAACGCGCACACGGCATGGAACAAGCCGCGATACAAAGCCGTAAAAAACGGCAGGTCATAGGTCATTATCAGGCGGATCGTTAATATCACCGTGCCCAACCCCTCGGTAATGAAGGTAAAGGCCACGGCCTGCCGCAGGAGCGCCTTGATTTCATCAGCCTCGTCCACCCCCATCGTATCCATCAGCATCATCTCGCTCTGCAGACTCAGACGACGCCCCGCCAGAATCAGCAAAAAGGTGGCCATCGTCATAAAGCCCAAGCCCCCAATCTGACATAACGACAGAATCACCAGTTGCCCGAAATGAGAAAAATAGGTCCCCACATCCACGATGGCATGTCCGGTGACACAGGTCGCGCTGGTCGCCATGAACAAGGCGGTCACGGGGGGGGTCCATTGCCCCGACTGGCTGGCCCAGGGAAGCATCAGCAGGACGGTGCCGGCCAAAATAGTCACGGCCACGGCCTTAATAATGATCCAGTGAGGATTTTTTCTTTCTTCTTGGTTATTAACAGGCATAATGCATAGTATTTGACCTTTTGACAGGAGAGTCAAGTACGAGATAACATATAGCAAACAAGGCCTGATTCAAGAACGATATTAGCCTGAATAACACGCCCATTCGTCTATCATCCTGCAATGGAGGAATTGTCTTATGTTTCATAGAAAAAACACGGTATTAATGATCATTGACCTCCAGGAACGGCTGGTGCCATACGTGCAGAACGCCAATACAGTTGTGACCCAAACCAAGATTCTCATGGGCGCCGCCCGGATTCTGGGCATCCCCTTATTAGTAACAGAACAATACCCGGAAGGCATCGGCCCCACGATTCCGGAGCTTAAATCACTGTTGAGCGACACCCCCATCATCAGTAAACGCGCGTTCAGTTGTTGCCGGGAACCCCGCGTCATGGCCGCTCTGGAAGCCCTTCAGCGCCGCCAAATCCTGATTTGCGGCATTGAAACCCATGTGTGTGTCTTTCAGACCGCCGCCGACCTGATCGAGCGCGGCTACCAGGCCCAGGTGGCGACCGAAGCTGTCTCGTCACGGACAGAAGCCAACAAGGCCCTGGGGCTGACAAGGATTCAGCATGCCGGCGGGGCGATCACCAGCGTGGAGAGTTCGATCTTTGAGCTCCTGGAAACATCCGCCTGTCCGGAATTCAAGCAAATCCTGAAACTAATAAAGCGAAAGTCGAAGGTCCAATGTCGAAAGTCGCAAATCAAAGGATAGAGGATAGTCGGAAGTCGTTCGCCGCGAATAGCAGTTGTCCCGCCTTGCGGGGCCTGACCTATGACTTTCGACTTCTTGTCTGCAACCTGTGACCTGCGACCTGCTGCATAAGAGCCTGAATTATGAAACGCCGTACCAAGGTCATAAAAAATAACGATCCAAGAACCGCCCCCGATCCCCGCCTCAGCGCGGCTATGGACAACATCCGGATTGTGCTGGTCCGTCCGATTTATGGCGGCAATATCGGCTCAGCCTGCCGGGCCATGGCTAATATGGGACTATCCGATCTGGCACTAGCCGGCGCCGCCAAGTCCATTAACCTCCAGGACGCCCGTAAAATGGCCTGCTGGGCCGGATCAATCCTGGAAAACCGGCGGGATGTCCCCACGCTGGCCGATGCCGTCGCCGATTGTTCCCTGGTCATGGGAGCCACCGCCCGGTTGGGCCTTTATCGCCAGCATTCCAAAACGCCGCGTGAATGGAGCACCCGTATCCTGGAAACCGCCCAAACCGGGAAAGTGGCCCTGATCTTCGGCCCCGAAGATAATGGGCTCAGCAACGAGGATATGGAATTCTGCACACATCTTATTCAGATTCCATCCTCCGATACTTACCGTTCGTTGAACCTGTCCCATGCGGTGATTATTTGTGCCTATGAAATTTTTGTGGCCAGCGGTATTTTTGAGCCGGTCCATGAAAAGTCCCCGGAAGCATCCTCGGCAATGAAGGAGCGCATGTTCAAGATGTGGGAACAGGCCCTGTTGGAGATCGGCTTCATGGAGGACGATAAGGCTCAACATATGATGCTAGGCGTGCGGCGGATTTTTTCACGGGGACAGCTGACTGAAGATGACGTCCGCATCATGCTGGGGATTGCCCGGCAGACCCGCTGGTGTGCCGCCCAGGGATGGAATAAGTCCCGGGGAGACTGAAGCCCACGGGTCTGGCGTATTACTACGGAAACGAGATAACCATTGCCAAATGTGGGGACACCATGCCATAGTATTAGCGTTCAAGGAGACCGGATGCTGATTGAAATTGCGAACGTGCTGTCCAATCATCCTTTAAGGAGCGACTATCGGGTTCTGGTCCTGAAATCGCCGCAAATCGCACCGCAAGTCAAACCGGGTCAGTTTATCCATCTACGCGTTCCCGGCCTGAACGAAGCGGTGCTCCGACGGCCTTTCAGCGTCTTCAAGTCCGATGCTTCCTCATTGTCGTTATTGTATAAATGCATTGGCAAGGGTACACGGACTATGGCTCATTTGTGCCCCGGCGATGACGTGAGTGTTCTGGGGCCGCTGGGAAACGGTTTTCCACCTATTCGCCCTGACATTGTCCCGATCCTTATTGCCGGAGGTTATGGCATGGCCGCTCTTTATATGTCGGCCCAGCAGGCGCCGATGCCGGGCATTGTATTCGTGGGTGGCGCCGGCGCTGACGACATTTTATGCGTTAACGACTTTACTCAAATCGGCTGGCAGGTCCACGCGGCCACCGAAGATGGATCCAAGGGTGAAAAAGGCCTGGTAACAACAACCGTGGATAAGTGGCTCCGGCAAAACCGGGATTCGCGGCCATTGGAATTGTTTGCCTGCGGACCAATGGGTATGCTCAAGGCTGTATCCGACCGCGCCCAGGCCGGCGGATGGATGGCGTGGCTTTCACTGGACCGGCATATGGGATGCGGCCTGGGCGCCTGTCTCGCCTGCGTGCAGAAAGTCAAAATCCCATCAACCGTTCCACCGAATCCGGTGAATCTAAAAAACACTGTTGACTGGAAATGGGCCCGGGTTTGCACGGAAGGCCCGGTGTTCGAATGTCGCGACATTGTGTGGGATGAAACCTGAAAAAAAACTGAAGCCGAAACTGGCCGTCACGATCAGCGGTATTGCCATGCAAAACCCGGTCATGGCGGCCTCCGGCACATTTGGATATGGTCCGGAATATGCCGAACTGGTTGATCTCAACCGGCTCGGCGCCCTGGTGGTCAAGGGCATCAGCCTCAAACCCGCACCCGGCAATCCCACACCCCGCCTGGTGGAGGTATCCGGCGGCCTGCTGAATGCGATCGGCCTGCAGAATCCCGGCGCGGAAGGATTCATCCGGGAATATCTGCCCTTCCTCAGGCAATACCAGGTACCCGTCATCGTCAACATCTGGGGCCATTCCATCGAGGAATATTGCGATGTTGCCGAGCGCTTCAACGGGGTGTCCGGTATTCACGGCTTGGAGCTGAATATCTCCTGCCCCAACATAAAGCAAGGCGGCCTGGCCTTTGGCACGGACCCGAACATGGCGCAACAGGTCATTACGGCGGTCCGGGCCAAAACACGACTGCCGCTGATCCCTAAACTCTCGCCCAACGTTGCCAACATCGCGCAGTTCGCGCGGATTGCTCAGGAATGCGGCGCTGATGCCGTGTCGTTAATCAACTCCATCCCCGCTATGGCCATTGATATTGAAACGCGCCAACCGGTTCTGGCCAATATCACCGGCGGGCTGACCGGCCCGGCGATTCATTCCATTGCTTTGAAACAGGTCTGGGAGGTGGCGCGCGCCGTGACAATTCCCGTGATCGGCATGGGCGGTATCACCTCCGCGAATGAAGCCCTGTCATTTCTCATCGCCGGCGCAACGGCCGTCGCAGTGGGCACTGCAAATTTCACGGAACCTCAAACCACACTCGTGGTCATTGACGGCATCAAGGCCTACCTGACCCGGCACGGCATTGGCGACATCCGGGAATTGACCGGGAGTTTGACCATACCCCGCTCCCCTGCAGGTGCTGTGCCATCAATACAGGAAAGAAATGGCAAGTCATGCTGAACAAAGCGCCCTCCAGACTGCCACAAGAAATGAGTCTCGCATGAGTGTTCGGCGCCGGATTATTTTCTGGATTTTTCTCTGTCTATTTAGCGGGTTGATAGTTTTTTATCTAGCCTGGGTACCTTATCAGCCCGCCAATCTTTATCGCGCGATCCCCGCCCAGGCAATGCTGGTGAGTTCCCATCAGAATCTTGCCGGGCGTTGGCATGAACTGGCAACCAATGTCATCATCAAGGCCTTCATCACACCTTCAGCAATGTCTCCGGATCAGCAACGGAAACTTGCGGGCGCACTGAAAATGCGTCAATGGATCAGCCGGCTGGCCAGAAAAGAAACAGTTATTGCCTATGTGCCCGCACTGAGCCCAATCCGAGAACCCATATGGGTTTTCGCCAGCTGGATTGGCAGTGCCAGCCAATACCTGCGCTGGCTCTTATGTGTGAAACATATTCCGGGATTGGATCGCATGGCTAATTATTGCGCCGGCCGGCCCATTTGGAGTTTCCGTCAGCCGCTGACTCCATCCGGATTACGCTTGTCGCTGGCCTTCGGTGAAGGGATCTTCCTGGCCTGCCTCTCCCGTAATCCGGACGCCATGCAACATGTTATCATGGCCTATGAAGGCTTGGCGCCATCCATAGCCTCCTCCGCCTCCATCCACCCGGCGACACGACCTTGCGGATACAGCACTACGAATACAACCCGCAAAACCGGTCCGGGCCCCCTCCACTCCGCCCATGTCCGGGACCATGGCTGGCTCCGTTGGCTGCAACCGGGAAAGAAGCTAAGCGAGACGCTCATGATGTCATATGCCATTCCTCGACTTAACACGGATTATCTCTTAGCGGAAATACTGATTGAACCCGAGGTTAAACCGCGATTGCCCATATCGGAAACCATGGATCTTTCTGTTTTCGAACAATTGCTGGGGGATATTCCGGCCCTGGTGGCCATGATTCCGCTGGACATCACTCGCGACCTGCTGGATCAAGCTCCCCCATCACCCGGACGCCAGCTTGCGCGGCAGACACTGCAAGCCAAGACCTTGCCCGCACCCAACAACAGTCTCGTGATAACCCTGCTGAGCGGAGACTATAGCGGAGGACTCGGCCAGGAACCATGGCGGGTTAAAGTTCCCGCCCTGATGACGTTTGTGAAACTCAGAAACACGAATAATGTTGCGGTTATCATTTCCGGGATACTGGACCATCTGAACGCCCATTACCGGCTGGGCCTTATCATCGATCCCACAGCCTTGCCGGCGGGCAAGATAAATGTACACGTCCTGGAAGCAACATTACCCAACATACTTTCGGCGCTCGCGGTTAAAGACCGGCCGGCTTACGCGGTTATCGGTCCATGGCTGGTTTTATCCAGCAATGCTCAAAGTCTGCTCCAATTGCTCAAGCGCTACCAAGATCCAGATGCCCGGCCGGGCGACGCCAGCCCGGGGCGCTGGCAAACAAAGCTGACCGCAAGCAAGGCCTGCGCCTTGCTATGGATGGACCTGGACGTCTGCGGGCGGGTTCTGCAACTGCCACTGACCTGCCTGCGCCGGACGGTGCCCAGCGCTTCAGTATCATCCTCTGCTGACATGAACATGATTGAAACCATGCAAACATGGCTGGAGGATGTGCGCCCGCTGAAAACCGGCGTCCTCTGGATGGATTCCGGAACACCAGCGCCTGGCCTGCACCTGGAAATCGGCGAGCAGCCCACATCCCCAGGCAGACCAGATTAAACCCGCATTTCCTGGATCAGCATAACCGCAACCAAAATATGACACCAAGCCAAATCCTTGTCATCTATGGACCAGAATTTATTGCGCCACACTTACCGGCGTGTCTTGTGGGCGTTGCGTGGTAAAACAAATCTACTCCGCGCGTGATGGTCTCGGCTGACGGCATGACGGCCAGGAAGAAGCGGATTGCGACAGCATCCCGCCCCATAATTCGCATGCCTGTCTCAAGGCCCGGGCGCGATGCGACAGTTGGTTCTTAAGCGATGGCTCCATCTCCGCGAAGGTCTGGTCATAGCCATTCGGCACAAAGAGCGGGTCATAACCAAAGCCCTGGGCCCCGCGATCTTCATGAATAATCCGCCCTGCGCAGGTTCCCTCGACAATCTGGGCCTTGCCGTCAGCGCTGGCCAACGCCACGACACACTGGAACCTGGCTGTGCGAACTACCTGCCCCGCCAGCGCCGCAAGAAGTTTGGCATTATTGGCCGCATGGTTGACCGGCTCGCCGGCATACCGGGCCGAATGCACACCAGGGCCACCGCCCAGATCATCCACTTCCAACCCGGAATCATCAGCCAGGGTCCATACCCGGGCCGCCAACGCGATGGTAACGGCCTTCTTGACGGCATTCGCGTGGAAGGTTTGTCCATCTTCGTCCACCGCGGGCATATCTGGAAACTCCTCCAGACCCACCATATCCACGGTCGGCACGTTGAAAATGGCCCGGATTTCCCTGATTTTGTGATGATTTCGGCTGGCGATAAGTAATTTCATTATCGATACGGATCCAGTTCCCGATAAGTCTGGGTGATAAATTCAGACAGTGTCTTATCCGCCACATCACACTCGGCCTTGAGATAATATGCATCCAAACACATGGCGATATAGCCGCCTTGCGGCGTCGCCAAATATTTCAGCTGTTCGGCCATATCCTGGCGAATAGTTTGACGGTTGAGAGTCGGCACGGAAGATTGCATATCGGGATAGTTTTCGAATGTGATCCGGCCGGCAAACCGACGCCCCAATTCGGGCAAGTCAAAGATACGGGGCTGCATCATATTAACGACATCCAGACCCGCCTCAATCAAGTCATCCAGTAACCCATCGATTTTGCCGCATGCATGCAGCCAGAAATGCAGACCGTGCTGATGGCATAAAGCCGCGACCCGGGCATAATACGGCTTGAGTAATTCGCGAAACTGGGCCGGCGACATGATGGAATTCAACTGCGTGCCCAAGTCGTCCGTGCATCGCAAGGCCTGGACACGGCCCTTGAAATGAGCCGCCAGATATGCAATGGTCTGCTCCTGATACTGCACCACCCACTCGGCCAACCGTTTAAACTCATCCGGCTCGGTCACCATATCCATGAGCAGGGTGTCGAACCCGCGCAGGAAATGCATGCGTTCAAAAAGACAAGTCCCATTGCAATACACGTGATAAGCATCGGGACGCTCCGGTAATTCTTTGGCCAAGTCTGCATACCGGCAAGCGTCGGTACCATCGGGTCGCGGTCCCTGCGCGAATTGGTCCAGTTCCCTTAACGGATGTTCACGCACCTGTCCCATATCGCCTGCTCTTGGCGACACCCAATTACAGCCCCATTCATCCATCCCGCCACCGCCCATCCACCATGTTACCCCACGCATTTTTGGAAAATGATACACCACGTCACCCTGCGCGGTGTAATGCATGCAATTACCGGCCACAGGCAATTGATCCGGACCTTGAAATTTAATGGATCGTTGGACCCGTTCCAGGGCGTTCATGATTCGGCGCTCCAATCCAGGACCATGGTCATCCACTGATTCGGCTCATCGCGTAAGCGGCGGAAGGCTTCCGGCGCCTGCCGGGCAGGAAGCGTATCACTCAACACGGGCAGGATGTCCAAGGTGTGAAACGCCAGTAAGCGTAAGACGCGTTCCCGCTCATGCGGCAAATAAGTTCGGCAGGTAATAATTTCAGTTTCCTTGTTGAACAGCGTCTGCCTATAATCGAGGCAGACTTCGTCGGGGTATGACGCTAACAGCACCAGTTTCGGCGAAGGCTCATAGCCATTGGACCAGCTCTTATCACGCAACAGCGGCAGGTTAGCGGCAATGACTTTTGCGGATCCCGTTGCATCCACCAGCATGTCCACTCCGTCGGGGAAATCCCGACGTAATAAATGTTGCCAGTTTTCGGCCGCAACATAACGGAATTCAATACCCAGCTTGCCGGCGACATCCAGGCGATACGACAACGGATCACAAACCGCCACCCGGCAACCGGCCAGTTTCAACAGCACCGCCGCAAACTGGCCAATGAGCCCCTGCCCCACAATAAGGACCCGGTCACCGGGCAAGGGCGCCGCCCGGCACACGCCATGCATGGCAACCGAGACCATCGACAATGCCGATGCCATCTTCAAATCCACCGCTGGCGGCAGTTTGACCACCTGCTCCGGCAAGGCAATGCATCGGCTGAGATGTCCGCCCCAGGCGCTGGTGATGCCGTCCGGAACAACCGACGTGCCGTTCAGGAAAACCAAGTCGCCGGCACGAATCGCTCCGGCGCTCTTGATGACCCGGCCGACTTGCGAATATCCGGTGATCATGGGAAACTTGCCGGCGTTGGCTTCTTTACCGGCCAAACAGCGCAATTCCGTACCAGGCGAAATACAGGAATACAGGGTCTGAACTACCAGCTCATGTTCCCCCGGCTCCCGTAATGAGCCCTGTACAACGACAACCTCATGGCGACGTTCTGCAACGACACAGGTTACTTTCATAATCGGCAATACTCCCTTATTTTTCAAATAACACTGATGATACGGATTCCTGTCATAAGTGCATGGGTTATCGTAACGGAGGGTGCACGGGGCGGGGATCGAACCCGCACGTCATTGCTGACATTAGCCCCTTAAACTAACGCGTCTGCCATTCCGCCACCCGTGCCTGTGTTTTCAGCAAAGATAAAAACCATCTGCAGTATAGAACATGATCACCGGATTTCAAGCGTTACTTCCTGTAATCCCGCAGTTATGGGATAAATAAGAAGAGATTCCATTCCCGCAGGTGCTGGGCTTGCACAATCCATTCAGGGCTGACCTGAATTCTGCTCATAGGCCCCTATCCGCACTGCGAAAACCATGGTCACGATCCGAACGCCCCGTATTGTTTGATCCATTGGATGGCCCGGCTATAGACATCAAAAGAAATCGTCGGCGGAACCGAATGGTCTATATTGTAAATATACCCACCGTTTTGTTTGGCAACAGTGATTTTCGAGGCTATCTCGTCCTCGATTTCAGCGAGATCACCTTTGGCTAAAATATCCGCGTTGATATTGCCCATTAACGTTATTTTGTCGCCATATTTCGCCTTGATCGTCCGCACATCATTGCCCGCGCGGGCTTCCAGGGGATGAACTAGGTCAAACCCAACGGCAATCAATTCAGGCAGCAGGAGATTAATGTTTCCATCGGTATGCAGGAAAAACCATTTTTTATGCTTGGTGCACCATTCCCGGAAGCGCAGATAACTCGGCGCGATAACGGCACGAAACGTCTCGGGAGCAACCATGGGGCCCGAGCAATAAGCCATGTCAGAAAAAAACCAAAGGGCATCAAACGCTATCTGTTTTTCAACCGCCAGGTCCAGCATTTTCAACAGATAATCCGTATAACTCGCGTATATTGCGCTCATTTCATCGGGAGCAGTTAGAAGCCAGCAACACAGATTTTCCATACCGCACATTTTAAAGCTCATCCAGAAATGATCCGTAGCCCCGAATTTTGTAAAGTGATCATCGGCCACAGGAAACGATTTCAACCTGTCCGCAGTGACGGTTAACCGCTCACGGGCGGCACGCCAGTCATGAATGGTCTGGACCCGATGATACAGCTCCATATGTCCACGGGCATAGTTATTATCCTTATACCATTTAACAACCGTGCCCTCTCCATTCAGATCAACGCAATACTCGGCATTATCTTCATAGATTTCATGCGGAAAGAAACTGCTGTCAATACGTCCCGCCTGATCAATTTTATCCAGGCCAAAATAATCCCGCGGATCCGTATCCGGCGGAAAACCCTCGCTTTCCCAGCGCTTAATGGTTTCCGGCCAGATGTCGCACTCACAGATGGGAATGCGATCGCATGTGCAATGTTGTAATGCGGCTAATATTCTTGCTCTACTGGTAGGCATATTCAACTCTCCCTTTGGTGCAGGTAATCCCCGGCCGGCGACAAAACGACATATGCGGCCGGCTGGGGAATAATCTGACTAATGACAGATTTCAGGTCTGTGATCATGGCAATGTGTGGTGGTGGGGGGAGGATTCGAACCTTCGAAGGCGTTAGCCAACAGATTTACAGTCTGCCCCGGTTGGCCACTTCGGTACC
>CAYQNY010000011.1:0-32733 GCA_964418925.1 uncultured Verrucomicrobiota bacterium | reverse complement strand
GCGTTGCAGAGGAGTTCACGAATAAATCACTAATCTCTATTCTAAGGGCTGACCCCGCGTTGGGGGAGCAGTTCCAGGATGACCGTGTCCGGGTCCTTGGGGAAATCCACGGGAACGAAATTCAGCTTCAGGGGCAGAAACCTTTTATCATAATCGTTCGGATCCACCACGCCATATACCCGGCCCGGCGCGTGTTGAATCAGCTGTTTTAATTCATCGGGGTAGTGCAGATAACATTTCCGCTCGCGGTCCATGTAGATGCCGTATTCAAGCTCGTTCTTCACCTGGAAGGGGTAGGTTATTCTCTGGGTGTAGAACGGCAGGGCCGGGCGGTGGTCCCAGAACACGACCACATGGTCTTCGGGCTTGAGAATGCCGGCGAGTTTTTTATACACGTGGGATGAATTGATGTGCAAAAGGACATTGAAATCCTTGCCCGCCAGCGGCGAGAGCAGAAGGGCGGCGGTGAGCAGGATCATCGCATTGAAGAACAACATTCCGTAAAAATGATGAAATCCCCGCCGCCACAGCATGATCCCAAAACCGGCGATCAGAGGGATCAAAGCCACGCCGCTGATGGCTGAAACCGGATAGACCAGTTCCGGCGCCACTTGAAAAAAGCTGATCAGCCAGAGCAGGATGATTGCCAGCGCGGTAATCAGGGGCCCGGCCATGCCCAGCTTCCATAACTGCCGATCACGTCGGGTTCCATCCAGCGGCTCTACCAGACCCCAACGCCCCAGCAGAAGGCCCAGAGGCGGAATCGCCGGCATGATATAGGACATGAGCTTGCCGGTTCCGATTGAAAAGAACACGATCACGACAGCCGCCCAGACCGTGAAAAAGCGCGTCAACGCATCGGTGGTTAACAGGCGGCGGACGATAATGGTGCGGATGGCGCGGACCAGAAACAGGGTCCAGGGCAGTAATAGCGGCATAAGAACCGCGGCAAAAAACCAGAAGGGTTCGTCATGCAATTGCGATGCCCGCGTACCCAAAAACCGGGCAAGATGTTCCTCAAAAATAAAATGCCGGATGAATCCGGGATTGTGCTGTTCAATCCAGTACATGATGGGAGTCAGCAAGACGATGAACAGCAGCCCGGCCAGGGGCAGGGCTGCTGTCAACATAGCGCGCAGTCGGCGTTCCCACAAAAGCCAGAAAAAAAGAATACCGCCCGGCAAAACCACCGCGATAGCGCCTTTGGTCAGAACCCCCAGCACAGCGGCTATTGCGGCCAGGAACAGAAAAGCGTATTGATGCGCTGGCCGTGCTTCTTTCTGAAAAGCCAGGAACAGCAGGATGCAGGTTAGGCTGAACCAGAACGTGAGAAACCCATCCGTTAACAACAGACAGAATCCCACTACAAAGCCGATCAGCGACAGCATGACCAGCAGGGCGGAGCGGCCGGGAGCGCCCGGCCAATGACGGCGGACCAGCGCATATAACAAACCAGCCAGCAGGACGATATTGAGAAACAACGGGATGCGCACAGCCCATTCCCTGGCCCCGAACACCTTGATGGCCGGTGCGACCATCCAGTAGGCCAGCGGCGGCTTTTCGTAGTAGGCGTATCCCAGCATGCGGATTTCGCCCCAATGACCCGTGGTGACCATTTCGCGTGGGATTTCGGCATACCGGCCTTCATCGGGATCAAAAAAACCGCGATAGAACAGCATGATGAAGTAGGTAAGCCCGAGTAAAACCAAGGCTGCCATCAGAAAACAGCGCGGTGCCTGCGATTGTGAAATATGGATATTCATAATGACGCCAAGGGTCTCATTTTATGCAAGGGGTCAACATCCGGGTTGAGTTTGCTAATGTACATGGTAGGATAATTCAGTCAAGTCATGATTATTACGGAAACGGATTCGATTATGAATCATGTTGCAATAAATATGGGCGCTGGTGAGGGTATCTTCGTATCCAAAGGGATAGTGGCGCTCTGTCTCTTGATTTCCCTGGCGGGGCTCTGGAATCATGATCTCTGGACACCGGATGAACCCCGCGAAGCGGCGCTGGCCCTGAGCATGAGCCGAACGGGGAATGTCATTATCCCGCAACTGGCAGGTGAGCCGTTTGTGGAAAAACCGCCCCTGTTTTATATCGTGGCGGCCACGGGAATATCCCTGCTGGGCAAATGGATCGGTAATACCGAAGCGATCCGGCTGACTTTGGCCCTGTGGGGACTGGGAACGCTGGGAATGGTGTATCTCATTGCCCGGCGATTATGGGATGCCAAGGCCGGACGGCTGGCCATAGTCGTGCTGGCTCTCATGCCCGGCTTTGTGCACGTAACCCACTGGATACTGGTGGATAACGCGCTGATGTTTTTTGTGACGGCTGCGTTCTGGTGTCTGGCGGAGGCCTATGCGGGCCGACGGCCGGCCTGGTTGCCCCTGGCCGGGGTATGCGCCGCCGGCGCCTTCCTGGCCAAGGGAGTGGTGGGGCCGGTAATGATTGCGCTGGGCGGGATCGGGTTGCTGACGCCGTGGATCCGTTGCCATGGCTGGCCGCGCCTGCTTGCTTTCCGCAGTCTGCTGTGGCACGGTCTGGCTTTGCTGATCCTGGTCGGATTGTCGGGAGCCTGGATACTGGCCCTCCGTAATTACGGTGGCCCGGAATTATGGCATGAATGGTTCTGGAATAATCATGTGGGACGATTCACGGGACAGGCGACACAACTGGGACATCATAAGGGGTTTTTTTATTATCTGGAAATAGTGCCGCTTTACATATTGCCATGGCTGGCAGTCTGGCTGGTTGGATTGGGCGACGCGCTCCGGCGCCTGTGGCAAAGGAAATCCCTGGGACCGGCGTGGCCGGGGATTTCATGGTGGGGACTGGGTGGCTTGGCACTGCTGACGCTTGCGTCAACCAAGCGGGAGATTTACATCAGCGTTCTACTGCCGGCATTCACCCTGATGATCGTGCCCGTGCTGCGGCAACCGTTGTCAGCCTGGGTGCGCCTGGGCTTCAAGGTATGGCTGGGGCTGATGCTGATTGTGTTAACAGCCCTGGTACTGGCGCCGTTTTTTAACATCGGGCCTGCAATGTCCGTTGATGAACGCCTGCTGTATTTGGGCATGGCGGTGATTATGATGGGGATTGCGATAGCCGCGATATTACGGCGCAAGATGCCGTGGTTCGCGCAATGGACGCTGGTTACGGCCCTGGCCTATATCGCTGGCTTGAGCATTCTCTTTCCGTTGGTGGATCGCGTGAAAAGCTATGGTCCGGCGTTTCGTGCCATGGCACAGCATATAAATGGCGCGAATGTTAATATCGCGGCCTTGCGGTTTGATGAAACCACCCAGGCCGGTTTTTATTATTATTCTGACTTGGTTTTTCCACCGGTTTCCGATAACCTTGAAATTTATTCTATTTTGGAAGGAACGCATCCCCGGTTTAACAGCATGGTGACGTTATCCTGGCGTTTTCCGCCGGCGAATGTCTGCTTACCGCCCTGGGAAGTGGTCCATGAGGAGCGTATGGGTGTCAAGCGGCGTTTACAATGGGTGCGGGGAAGCGCACAGGGAACTCGAAGCACCGGCCCGTAGTGCTCCTGCAGCGTTATGCGCAGCATTTCGGGCAGGCAGTGTTGCAGGCGGGCGAAATTTGCAACCAATTCTCCGCCAGAGGCGGATCCGCCTCTGGCGGAGAAATTCAAATAAAAAAAAAGATCAAAAAAAGCGCGACTGGGAAGATCGTACTGAGGAATTTGCCAGGAGAGTATATGCGCGAGCAATTTTTACCGTTTTCAAAACCCAGTTTTGACGATGGGGACATCCAGGCCATCGGCGATGTACTGCGTTCCGGCTGGATTACCACGGGTCAACACGCGTCGAAATTTGAAGAGGAATTTTCAGCCTATGTGGGCGCCCAGGGAGCGGTGGCCCTGGCCTCGGCCACCGGCGGCATGCACGTGGCCCTGCGGGCGTTGAACATCGGGCCCGGCGATGAAGTTATTACGCCTTCAATAACCTGGGTGTCCACGGTGAATTTAATTGTATTGGCGGGCGCAACGCCGGTATTTGTTGATGTGGATCGCGATACGCTGATGGCATTGCCCGAAGCCGTGGAACAGGCTCTCACGGAACGCACGCGCCTGATCATTCCCGTGCACTTTGCCGGAGCGCCGGCGGATATAGAAGCTCTCCGGCGCCTGGCGGCACCGCAGGGCATTGCCATTATTGAGGACGCGGCCCATGCCGTTGGCGCCGAATACCGCGGACATCGCATTGGAGCGGCGGGTACTGCCATTTTTTCGTTTCATCCCATTAAAAATATCACCACCGGTGAAGGGGGGATGCTCTGTTCCGATGATGCCGATTTTCTCAATCATATCCGCCGGCTGAAGTTTCATGGGCTGGGAGTAGATGCCTTTGATCGCCGTCAACAGGGACGCTCGCCGCAGGCCGAAGTCGTGGAACCGGGGTATAAATACAACCTGACCGACATGGCCGCCGTGCTGGGACGCCGCCAGCTGATGCGCCTGGATGAGTTCAATCGCCGGCGCACGGCGTTGGCCATGCGCTATCGGGAACGTCTGGCCGGGATTGACGAAATACAGCCGCTGCATGATCCGGACTATCCCTTCCGCCACGCCTGGCATCTGTTTATCATTCGCCTGGATATTGACCGCGCGCACCAGGACCGCGATGCCTTCATGGAGGCCCTGAAACAGCGGAACATTGGAACGGGGATTCATTTTCGCGCCGTGCATTTACAGAAATACTATCGCGAACAGATGGGATTTAAAAAGGGAATGCTTCCGAATACGGAATGGAATTCAGACCGGATTTGTTCTTTACCGCTTTTCCCGAATATGCGCGACGATGACGTGGATGATGTAGTAACGGCCATCAAGGATGTGCTGTGTCATGGATAAGGCAGGCTAGATTCTACTTCGTAGAATCTATTCCGCCTGGCGGAATACCGCTCATGCAAAGCCTGAAATCAGCATTGCGACATTGGTGGTTGCGCCGGCATGGCATTCGCGCCGAAATTGCCTGCGCCGGTATTGATCTGGGCATTGCGAATGGAAGCTGGAACGTATTTCCGGATGCCTTGAATGCTCAGAGCGTCATTTATTCCTTTGGCATTGGCACGGACATCAGCTTTGACCTGGCGCTGATGGCCCGGTTTCATGCCAACGTGCACGCATTTGACCCGACGCCGCGTGCCCGGGCGTGGATTCAATCCCAATCGTTGCCCGGGAATTTTATATATCATGACTGCGGTATTGCCGGGTATGACGGAATGATGCCGTTTTACGCCCCCAGAAATCCGGCCTCAGCCCATTTCACGCCGGTGCCGCGATATGAACACAGCGCGTCTTCCCGGCAAGTATCGGCGCCCGTACAGACCCTGCGGACCCTGATGGCGATGCTGGGTCATGATCATCTGGACCTGCTCAAGCTGGATATCGAAGGCGGCGAGTATGAGGTGATTACGAATATGCTGGCGGATCATATTTCCATCCGGCAACTTCTTGTTGAATTTCATCACAATTATCGTACAATTCATTTGGATCAAACGGTTCAGGCGCTCCGGCACTTGCGGCAGGCGGGATTCCGGATATTTAATATCAGCCGGCGCGCGTTGGAATTTTCTCTATTACGAGTCAGCTGAGACCAGAAACTATGACAGCGCTTTCCACAATCTCGATTGTTATTCCGGTCTATAACGAGGAAACCAATCTCCCTGATTTGATTCAGCGCACGCTGGCGGTGTGTCGGTCACTGGATCATCCTTTTGAAATCATCATGGTGGATGACGGCAGTGGCGATCGGTCCGCAGATATGATCAGCCGGGCCGCGGCAGATCACCAGGGTGAGATTATGGGGGTCCTGTTAAACCGTAATTACGGCCAGCACGCGGCGGTGATGGCGGGATTTTCCCAGGCGCGCGGTGAAATTCTCATTACCCTGGATGCTGATTTGCAGAATCCGCCCGAGGAAATTGTCAAACTGGTCCGAAAAATGGATGAGGGCTTTGAAGTGGTCGGTTCCATTCGGGTGCCGCGATGCGACAGCGTGTTTCGGCGGTTGTCCTCGTATCTCATCAATCGGTTGACGGCGAAAGTGACCGGGGTGGTCATGCACGATTACGGGTGTATGCTCCGCGCGTATCGCCGCCATATCGTGCAGGCGATGCTGCAATGCCACGAACGCAGTACATTCATTCCCGTGCTGGCCAATGGATTCGCGCGCCGGACGGCGGAGATTGAAGTGCGCCACGCGGAGCGCAAGTCCGGAACATCCAAATACGATCTCTGGAAACTTGTTAATCTGCAGTTCGACCTGCTCACGAGCATCACGACGCTCCCCTTGAGACTGCTGACTATTTTCGGCGCGCTGGTGTCCATGCTCGGCGTGGGTTTGGGGGTGATGATCATAATCATGCGCCTGATTTATGGTGCGGAATGGGCGGCCCAAGGTGTCTTCACCCTGTTTGCCGTCTTGTTTATCTTTGTTGGAGCTCAATTTGTTGCCATGGGGTTTCTGGGTGAATACATCGGGCGCATCTATCTGGATGTCCGGGCGCGTCCCCGCTATTTTGTTCAATCTGTTCAGGGAACGAGCCGATTGGAATGAACGGTTCGGAAGTCAAGTGCACACGGGGGTGTTGAAAAACTGGACGCGATAAAACGCGTCCCTCCATATTAATACAACGTGTTTTCTCATGGAGGGCCATGCTTGGTCGTGGCCTGCCCGTCGCAGCCATGAAAGGCGAAGTCGTGGCCGTTCTTCGCCAATGTTTTTCAACGGCTTTCACATCATGCGATCGAAAGGTCCGGGCCCGCGCGGAATTGCTAATGAATAAAGCCTTGATTATCGCGGAAAAGCCGTCGGTGGCCGTTGATATTGCCAAGACACTTAAAGGGTTTTCCAAGAAGGGCGATTTCTATGAAAGCGAACAGTATGTGTTGTCCTCGGCCGTTGGACACTTGCTGGGGATCTGCCCGCCGGAAAACTGCGAAGTCAAACGCGGCAAATGGAAACTCGAGAACCTGCCGGTAATCCCCCCCGCGTTCGATTTAAGGCCGATCGGCAAGTCCGAATCCCGCCTGAAACTGCTGCTCCGGCTGATGCGCCGCAAGGATGTGGACACGATCATTAACGCCTGCGACGCCGGACGGGAAGGCGAGCTTATTTTTCGTTATATCGTTCAGTTTGCCCGGGTATCGAAGCCCATTCGGCGTCTCTGGCTTCAATCCATGACCACCGGCGCCATCCGGGATGGATTTGCCGCCCTGCGTGAGGATGCCGAGATGCAGCCGCTGGCCGCAGCGGCCGTTTGCCGTTCTGAAGCCGATTGGCTGGTTGGCATCAACAGCACCCGCGCCATGACCGCGTTCAACTCGAAACTGGGTGGATTTCACCTTACCACCGTGGGCCGGGTTCAGACGCCTACCCTGGCCATTGTTGTGGAACGTGATGAAACCATCCGCCAGTTTATACCTCGTGATTACTGGGAAGTGCATGCCACCTTTCAGGCCGCCGCCGGCGTTTACACGGGCCGCTGGTTTGACGAATCATTCGTCAAAGACAAGCAGGGCGACAGTGATCTGAAGCCGGAACGGCTCTGGGAACCGTCCCGGGCCGATGCCATCCGTGACCGGTGCCTGGGCAAGCCTGGAGTCGTTACCGAGGAAAGCAAACCCGCCACCCAGATGTCACCCCTGCTGTTTGATCTGACCAGTCTCCAGCGCGAGGCGAACGGCCGGTTCGGTTTTCCCGCCCGGCGCACACTGCAATTGGCCCAGGCGCTTTATGAACGCCACAAGGTCCTGACGTATCCCCGGACTGACGCGCGCGCGTTGCCGGAAGATTACATAGGGACTGTGACTAAAACGCTCAAAGCATTGGCGGCCACCCAGTATGGGCCGCTGGTGACACCGGTGCTACAGCAGGGCTGGGTTCGCCCTAACAAGCGTATTTTTAACAACGCCAAGATTTCCGATCATTTTGCCATTATTCCCACCGCCATAATGCCCAAAATGTTGCGTGATGATGAACGCAAGATTTATGATTTGGTTACGCGCCGTTTCCTGGCGGTATTTTATCCGGCCGCTGAATTTATGGTGACCGTGCGGATTACCCGCGTGGAGCAGGAACCGTTTAAGAGCGAAGGCAAGGTGCTGGTCGCGCCGGGATGGATGGCCGTATATGGCAAGGAATCCCGGGCGGATGAGACGCCCCGGCTGGTGCCGGTTCAGTCCGGAGAAATCGTGCAGACCGTCGGGGTGGACCTGGTGGCGGAAAAAACCAGGCCACAGGCGCGCTTTACGGAAGCTACCCTGCTGTCCGCCATGGAAGGCGCCGGGAAACTGGTGGAAGATGAAGAGTTGCGTGAGGCCATGCGCGCCAAAGGCCTGGGCACACCCGCAACCCGCGCCGCCATTATCGAAGGATTGATTTATGAGCGCTATATCGTCCGGAACGGGCGGGAACTCCAGCCGACAGCCAAGGCGTTTTCCCTGATGACCCTCCTGCGGGGACTTGATATTCCCGCGCTCTGTTCGCCCGAATTGACCGGCGACTGGGAATACAAACTCAAACAGATGGAGCGCAACCAGTTGCATCGTCCCGATTTTATGCGCGAGATTGCCGATATGACGCGGCAGATTGTCGAGAAAGCCAAACGTTATGAGCATGACACGGTGCCCGGTGTGTTCGGTGTGTTAAAAGTGCCTTGCCCGAAATGCGGGGGGATCATTCAGGAAAATTATAAGAAATTTCAATGCCAAGCGTGTGATTTTGCCGTGTGGAAAACGCTGGCCGGCCGTCAGTTCGAGTTGGAGGAAATGGAAACGCTGATCAGCAAACGAAGCCTGGGGCCTTTGGAGCATTTTCGCAGTCATAAGGGAAAAACGTTTACGGCCCTGGTGATCATGACGCCGGAATTCAAGATCGAATTCGATTTCGACCAGAATCGCGACGAAATCTCGGCGCCGGTTGATTTTTCAGGTCAGGAACCCGTGGGGGTCTGCCCGGTCTGCGGCGCCCGCGTGTTTGAAAACGGCCGGTATTACGTCTGCGAAAAGTCAGTCGGCCCGTCGCCGACCTGTAAGTTCCGTTCCGGAACCATCATTTTGCAACAGATCGTGGATCGCGCGCAAATGGCCAAACTGCTGGCAACGGGTAAAACGGACTTGCTGACAAAATTCATCTCCAAAAAAGGCCGGCCGTTTAGGGCGTTTCTGGTGTATCAGGACGGCAAAGTTGTATTTGAATTTGTCAAATCAGCGAAAGCAAAAACTGTCGCCGCGAAAGCGGCACCGGTTGCCGCAACGACTCGCCTCGACAAAACGCTCCCGCATAGCCGGAAACGTTCAGACGTAGCCGGGAACCCGCCCAAGGCAAAACAGGAAAAAGAATTGCCGAGCAATTGAATTGACCGTCTCTGTCAATTGGCTATAGTATTGACCTTTCTGTTGTGGGGGATTAGCTCAGTTGGCTAGAGCGCCTGAATGGCATTCAGGAGGTCGAGGGTTCAACTCCCTTATCCTCCACCATGCTTCGCCCGTTGGCTACGCATGGCACGGCAATTTTATACCTTCCATCCGACGGTAACCCTTTTTTAAAACTCAGCCCTGGCAAATTCCGGATTCTGCCAAATTTTAGTCGGCCAAGGTTGTTTTACTCCTTTTCCGAATCTTCCGTTTTGCCGCTTAAAAACGATTGGCTTTACTACCATAACCCGGTACAATTAAAATAATTAGTCTAAATAGTCCTTCGCTGGAGTGGAAATTCATCAGGGAGATATATATGAAATTGACCCTTAAGTTCAAAATTATCAGTCTGGTCATGGCCGCAGCGCTGATCCCCAGTCTGATAATGCTGGCGTTGATGATTAAACTGGAGGATACAATTGCCGATAAGACGGAGGACGAACTGGTGACGCTGGCAAGAAACAATATCGGTCAGATTGCCCGGGATGTGTACGGACTCTGCCGGACGGTCAATGATATCATCCAGGAGAACGTCAATTATGACCTGAATGTCGCCCGTGCAATCCTGGTGCAAGCCGGCGGCGTGACCAGGGGAGAGGAATCGGTGGAATGGGAAGCCGTTAATCAGATAAGTCAACAGACCCGGAAAGTTATGTTGCCAAAATTACTGGTGGGCAATGAATGGCTGGGGCAGAATTGTGATTTTGCGCAGCCGACACCGGTTGTGGACGAAGTGACTCGCCTGGTAGGCGGCACGTGTACCGTTTTTCAGCGCATGAACGATCAGGGTGCTATGTTGCGAGTGGCCACGACGGTTCCGGCAAGCGATGGGAAACGGGCCATCGGCACCTATATTCCCGCGGTTGGTTTGGCCGGCACCCCCAATCCTGTTATCGCGGCTATATTGAAAGGCGACACCTATCGTGGCCTGGCCTATGTGGTCAATGCCCTCTATCTGACAGCTTATGAACCGATCAGAGACGCGACTGGGAAAATCATCGGTATGCTGTATGTTGGTGAAGAGGTTGCAAATGTCAAGTCTCTCCGCCAGGCCATCATGAGCATTCAAGTCGGTAAAACCGGTTACATGGCGGTGCTCGGAGGGCAGGGTGTTCGCAAGGGGGCATATATTATTTCCAATGAAGGCAAGCGCGACGGTGAATCCATTTGGGAAGCCCGGGATGCCTCCGGTAATTTATTTATTCAGTCCATGATTCAGAATGCCATGAAATCACCGGCAGGTGAATGTGTTTTCGAGCGATATTTATGGCAGAACCCCGGCGATGATCATCCGCGGGCCAAAGTGTCGGCTAATATGTATTTTGCCCCCTGGGACTGGGTGATTTTGGCCACCAGCTACGAGGATGATTTCCTGGTGACGAAACAGCAGATACGGTCCTCCTTCAACCACTTGACGGTGCAGGTGATTGGGGCCGGGGTGCTGGTGCTGTTCCTGGCAGTGATTATCGCCGCGTTTATGGGTAATCGCATGGCACGGCCATTGGGCTTGATTATTGAGATTGTCAGTAAAGTGGCGGCCGGCGACGTTCAGGGCGCGCGTGCTATTATGGCCGCATATACCGGCCCGCGGAGCGCCACGCCGCAATCTTCGCAGCGATCCGATGAGATCATGCAGTTGCTTGGAGCCCTTGACACGATGACCACCAGTCTGGATGCCTTGATCGGACAGGTCCAGCATTCGGGTGTTCAGGTGACGACATCGGCGATGCAGATTTCGGCCTCCGCCCGGGAACTGGAAGGCACCGTGGCCGAGCAGGCGGCTTCCACTCTGGAAGTCAATGCCACGAGCAAGGAGATTGCATCCACCTCCGAGTCTCTGGTTCACACGATGGAAGATGTGGGACAGACTGTGGTGCAAACGGCGGCTACGGCGGAAACAGGCCGGACCAATCTCAACAGCATGGAATCCGCCATGCATCAATTGATTAAAGCCACCGCTTCCATCTCGTCACAGTTGGCCGTTATCAATGACAAGGCTAATAAAATTTCCAGCGTGGTCACCACGATCAATAAGATTTCAGACCAGACCAACCTACTGTCGCTTAACGCGGCGATTGAAGCGGAAAAAGCCGGGGAATACGGGAAGGGGTTTTCCGTCGTGGCCCGGGAAACGAATCGCCTGGCCGATCAGACGGTGATTGCCACGCAGGATATTGAACGCATGGTTCGCGAAATGCAGTCGTCGGTGTCATCCGGCGTGATGGAAATGGATAAGTTCGGGGAGCAAGTACGCCAGGGCGTGAAGGAAGTCGCTGCAATCAGCGGGCACATGGGACAGGTGATTGACCAGGTCAAAGCATTGGAGCCTCGCTTTGATTCCGTCAAGGATGGCATGCATAATCAGTCCCAGGGCGCCCAGCAGATCAGCGAGGCGGTGAACCAGTTGTCCACGGCGGCCGATCAGACCCGTCAGTCACTGCATGAGTTCAATCAGGCCACGGATCAGTTGACCAAGGTGGTCCAGGGGCTGAAGCATGAAGTGTCCCGGTTCAAGATCAGTTCACGGGAATAACCGTAGACTTGTCCCGCCAACCAAATATATGGTTGAGGTGGTGCAGCGCATGACAGGATCAGGCTATGTTTAAACATCAAAGTATTACTTTTCAGTTGATCCTGCTCATTTTGAGCAGTGTGGTGATCATTTTCGCAATCGTGTTTGGTTATAATTATTATATTTCCCGTCAACTGGTGCTGCGGAACGTGGAGCGGGAAGCACTGCTGATGACGCAGGCGACGATTAGAAGAATCGACACGGTGTTTTTGTCGGTGCAGACCGCTGTGCAGGGTATGGCCCGGACGGTTGAAAATATTCCCTCTACCCGCGAGGATTTAATTCGTTATCTCCAGGCAACAGTCCAAAGCAATCCCGAGATTTACGGATCGGTTATTGCCCTTGAACCGTATGTCCTGGCGCCGGATTTGAAATATTTCTGTCCCTATTACTGCAAACCGGGCGGCAAAATCACCTATGCGGATTTAGGCACGGAGTCCTATAATTATCCGGCCTGGGCCTGGTACACGACGCCCCGGTCTGTCAAGCATGCGGTATGGAGCGAGCCGTATTTCGATGAGGGCGGCGGTAATATCGTGATGTCGACTTATTCCGTTCCTGTTTACAAGACTGTTAATGCGGAGCAACGTTTTATTGGCGTGGTAACCGCGGACCTGTCTCTGGAATGGCTGAAAAAGCTGTTTGCCTCAATCCATATTTACAAAACCGGTTATGTGTTTTTAATTTCAGGCAAAGGAACGTTTATCACGCATCCGGATGCGTCGCTGGTGATGAAGGAATCTTTGTTCAGCCTGGCTAAAACACGGAACAACCCCTCGTTGGCAGAGATCGGCCGGCGGATGGTTAAAGGTGAAACGGGTTTTATCCCCATGGATTGCCTGTCCAGCGGCGAGGAATGTTTGCTGTATTACGCGCCCTTGGGCATTAAAGGCTGGTCGCTCGGTGTTTTGTTTCCACGCGCTGAATTTATGGGCGATGTTAATCGGCTGACCCAGATCGTACTCGGTTTGGGTATCGCCGGCGTGGTCCTGCTATTAATGATGATTATCCTGATAGCGCGATCCATTACCCGCCCGTTGACCCGACTTACCGAAGCCGCCGAGGCCGTGGCTACGGGCAGGCTGGGAGATGCCGGCCGGATTGTATGCGATATGCCCGGATCAATTCAGCAGACGACAGCCGGGGAACCGCCGCTCTTGGGGAATAATCCGCCAGCGGATCAGGTTCAGAGTTCCGGTCCGCAGGTTCACAAGGTTCGTAATGAGGTTCTGCGCCTGCGCCATGCCATTACCACGATGGTTCAAAGCCTGAAATCTGTCGTTTCCCAGATGCGTAAATCTGGCATTCAGGTAACGGCGTCGGGAGCGCAGATTGACACTTCCGCCCGCCAATTGGAATCCACCGTGGCCGAGCAGGCGGCGGCCATTAAGGAAGCGGGTGCCAATAGTGGAAAGATTTCGACCACGACACAGCAGTTGGCACAGTCCATGGATCAGGTAACTCGCAGCGCGACTGAGGCGGCGGCTTTAGCCGGCGGCGGCGTAACCAGTCTCACGGACATGAAAACGGCCGTTCAAAGTCTGATGGAATCCACAACGCAGATTGCCGCGAAGCTTGACCTTATCAGTCAGAAGGCGGCAACGATTCACCAGGTGGTTACGACAATTACCGCTGTGGCCAACCAGACTAATCTTCTCTCGCTCAATGCCTCCATTGAGGCGGATAAGGCGGGGGAGTATGGGTTGGGATTTTCGGTGGTGGCGCGTGAAATCAGGCGTCTCGCGGATCAAACCGCGGTGGCGGCGCTCGATATTGAAGCCATGGTGGCCGAAATGGGGACGGCGGTTTCCGAGGGGGTGGATGCCATGGGTAATTATACGCGCCAGGCTCAGACCAGCTCGGAGAAAATAGTCAAGCTCAGCGACGATTTGAGCCGGATTATTGATCAAACGCGGCAGTTAAGTACCCGGTTCGAAGCGGTCAATACAGGGATGCAGACACAATCTCATGGAGCCCGACAGATTAATGAGTCCATGGAACAGTTGAGCGAAACGGCGCGTTTGACCCGTGATTCCCTGGTAGAATTCAAAAAAGTCACCGAACAGATGAGTGATGCCGTGCGCGGATTACAAAGCGAAGTGGCCCGTTTTTCGGTAAAGATATAGCAGTTTGTCGGGCTTCCTGCCGCAGGCGGGTCGGCCGGTGGCACGCAAACCTTCCAATCTGTTGGTTATTCCAGATATAGCGAATAATTTTCGCACAGATCCGCCAAGACGCCATTACTAGGGGAATAAAGTGCTGTTTTTGATTTTCCAGAGCGGAAAAGACCGCTACGGATTGGATGCCTCCCGGGTTACCGAAGTGGTGCCTTTCGCCGCCTTGAAGCAGGTGCCGCATGCTCCGGAAGGCATGATCGGTCTGTTGAACTACCGGGGAGTCATCGTCCCGGTGATTGACCTTGCGGCCATCCTGTCCGGTGTGCCTTCCCGTGCCTGGTTGAGCACGCGTATTATTCTCGTGGATGTATCCGGGGATGCCGCCATGGCGCGGATGCTCGGATTCGTGGTTGAGCGCGTCACGGAAACCTTTCAGTGCCCGGAAGAAAACTTGCAGGCGTCCGGTGTGGCCGTGTCCCAGGCGCCTTATCTGGGTAAAATCATGTTGGATCAGGACGAAATGATTCAGCATATTGACCCGACCGCCATTATTCCGGAATCTTTGAGAGAAGCGTTGTTCACTATAGCAGATTGTCGGGTATAATAAGTCTGGCAGGTTGCCGAGACTTGCCACACTTAAGGAGCAGGAGGGAGGGTTTGGCCATGGCGAAGCCCAACAGCCTCCGGGCGCAGGAGGAAGCAACCCATGTCTGACGCGGCGATTGAACATTTGATATTGGAGTACGCGGGACTTAATTCCGAGTTGCTGGGTTCCGGGAACATTGCGCGCGCGGTGGCGGATGGCATGGAAAGAACCGGCTTGCGCGATCAGGGCGAATATCTGCAACTACTTAAGTCATCAGCGGCTGAAATGGAGACCCTGATTAATAATCTGGTGGTTGCGGAAACATGGTTTTTTCGCGACCATGAACCGTTTGTATTCCTGAACAGCTATATTCAGTCGGTATGGTTGCCATCGCATCCTAAACAACAACTGCGGATTTTATCGGCACCCTGTTCCACCGGGGAAGAACCGTATTCCATTGCCATCATGCTGCTGGAAATGGGACTGATGCCGGAGCAGTTTCATATTGATGCGGCTGATATCAGCCGGCATGCCGTGGAAACGGCTCGCCGCGCGGTCTATCATGACCGGGCGTTTCGGGGGCATGGCGCGGATGGGAGGGATCGTTACTTCCGCCGGACGGCCGAAGGTCGGGTGCTGGAAGAACGTGTGCAGCGGCTGATTCATTTTCACGTTGCGAATCTTGTCCAGCCCGCGTTTTTGGCGGGTCAGGCGCCGTATCATGTAGTGTTTTGCCGCAACATGGTTATTTATCTGGTGGAGGCGGCCCGGGCCCATGTGCTGCATAACCTGAATCGTCTGCTTGTGCCGCGCGGAATTCTGGTGGTCGGACATGCGGAACTCACGTATTTTCAACAGGCCGGATACGCGCCCGTTGCCCACGCCCGGTCATTTGCCTGCATCCAGGGCGGCCAGGCGGCTTGTTCCAAGGCGCCGCAACAAGAGCGGATGAAAACACGTCATATTTCGGCGCGCCATTCCGTTGCACCACCAACATCGGTTTTGTCGCGGCCGGTTCGCTCTGAGGCAGAGGCGGACACGCCAGACGAGCCGGACAGGGAACGGTCTCGTTCCGATGCCTCAGAGCGGGCGGAAAACGCGTTAATCCCTATTCGGCGCCTGGCTGATCAAGGGTCCCTGGACCAGGCCCGTTTGCTTTGTGAACAGTTCTTGCATGAGTATCCTTCCAGCGCGGAGGCTTACTGTCTGCTCGGTCTCATTCATCAGGCGTCTGATCGCCTGGATGCCGCCGAGACCGGTTATTTGAAAGCGCTTTATTTGAATCCCCGTTGTGTCGAAGCACTGGTGCACCTTGGCTTATGCTATGCACGCCGGGGTGATGCCGTTAAGGCCATGCGGTTCAAGGAACGCGCCCAACGGATGGAAATAACCGAAAAACAACCGGCTTGAAAATGACTGTAATGGAACCAGATAAACTGTTGACCTGTTGGAAGGAAAAGGGGGTTGCCGGCGACGCTTCCTGCCCGCGGCTGGCTGAGTATGGACATTGCCGGAATTGTCCGGTCTATGCGCGTGCCGGACGCAGTCTGTTTGATCGTGATATTCCGGTCGGATGCCAGGAAGAATGGGCGAAAATGCTTGCTGGCAGCAAGGAAACTGAGGCGCAGGGGGCCGTCTCCGTCATTATATTTCGTCTGAACGATGAATTCCTGGCGTTGAAAACCATGGTGTTTATCAAAGCCTTGGAAATGCGGCCGATTCACCGGGTTCCCTTCCGGACAAATCAGATTTTCCGTGGCATTGTCAATGTTGACGGCATGCTTCTTCCGTGTGTTTCTATCGCCGAAATCATGGGGATTGCTACAGCCGATACGCAGGACGGGTCTGCTGATCACCGGTGTTATCCTCGACTCATGGTGGTCAGCCGGGAAGGATCGTGTTTTGTGTTTCCGGTGGATGAAGTGCTCGGTGTGACGCGCGTATTGCCGACCCAGCTCCAGAAACCGCCTTCAACCATCAGTAAATCCGTGACCGCCTTGACGGCGCATGTGTTTCCATCTGAGTCCAGAACCGTCGGCTTACTGGATGACCAAAAAATGTTTGAAATGTTTCAAAGGAGCCTGGCACATTGAATGCTGCTAACGATAATTCCACGCCGGACCTTTCCTTAATGGATCTGTTCCGTATCGAGGTGGAAAATAATTCGCGGGTGTTGGAATCGGATCTGGTTAAAGTGGAGGCTGATCCGACACCAACCCGGATCGAGCCGTTGATGCGGGCCGCCCATTCAATCAAGGGCGCGGCTCGCATAGTGGGGCTGGATCGCGGTGTCAAACTGGCCCATGCAATGGAAGACATGCTGAGCGCGGCTCAGCACGCCACTTTCAAGCTCACGGCGGAGTCAGTTGACATTTTATTGCGCGGCAACGATGTGTTCAAGCGCCTGGCGACAACTGAACCGGCGGCCATCCCGGCTCAGCTCGAACAGGACGCGGAGACGATCCTGGAAATCACGCAAAGTCTGCGGGTGATGCTTGAAACCGGATCACCGGCGCCGGGAACGCCGGCTACGCCGGTTCCTGCCGCGCCGCCCGCGCCGGCGCCGAAACCGGTGTCCCCGCCGGACCAGGCAAAAACCGACGGTGGTTTTGTCCGGGTGCAATCGGAAAGTCTCAATCGGCTGATGGGACTGGCCGGGGAAAGCATGGTTCAATCCAAGGCCCTGCCGGTGTTTTCCTCGGTGTTGCATCGCATTAAATCAGCCCAGCAGGATTTGCAAGCAACGCTTGAAAATATGATCCAATCGCAGGCGACGGTCGGAAGCGTGGAAAAAATCCGGCTGAAACTGAATGAATCACTGGTCCAATCCAATCAGGTCAGCCTGATGCTTGAAAAGCAGATTGAGCAGTCGGAACTGTATGCCCAACGGATGGAGTATCTGTCCAACCGGTTGTATGACGAAGTCATTTCCAGCCGCATGTGTCCATTCACCGACGGTGTGCATGGTTTTCCCCGCCTGGTGCGCGATCTGGCGCGACAGCAGGGCAAGCAGGTGAATTTTCGTATTGATGGCCAGAATACGCGCGTGGATCGGGATATCCTTGAAATGCTGGAGTCGCCGCTGACACATCTCTTGCGCAATGCCGTGGATCACGGCATGGAATCGCCGTCGGAACGGATGCGGGCCGGTAAGCCGGCGGAAGGCAATTTAATTATGGAAGCCCGGCATGGCGCGGGTATGCTCCAGGTCGTTATCCGGGATGACGGATGCGGCATTGATCAGGAAGATCTGCGCCGAAAAGTTGTTGAAAAAGGTTACGTGACCCGGGATATGGCCGCCAATCTTACGCCGGCGGAACTGATTGATTTTCTCTTTTTGCCCGGGTTTTCCACCGCTGAAAAGGTGAGCGAGATCTCCGGGCGAGGTGTGGGACTGGATGTGGTTCGGAACATGGTTAATCAGGTTGGCGGTTCGATTCGCGTGGAGTCGCAGCATGGCACGGGTACTGCCTTTTATCTACAATTACCGCTCACGCTTTCCGTTCTACGCACGTTGCTGGTGGAGATTGACGGGGAACTCTATGCCATATCCCTCGCGCGTGTAGACCGGTTACTGCATCTGGCGTCCACGGATCTGCAGGTACTGGAAGAACGCCAGTTCTGCCTGCTGGATAATGAGCCGGTCGGCATTATTCATGGCCGGCAGGTACTTCAGCTTCCCGGCGCAGGAACTCCGTCAATCAACGAACTGGCGATCGTGGTGATCAGCGACCATATGAATCGGTACGGGCTGGTGGTGGACCGGTTTGTCAGCCAGCGGGAATTGGTCGTGTTACCCCTTGACGCGCGGTTGGGTAAGATTCCTGATGTCGGCGCCGGCGCCATTATGGACGACGGTACGCCGATCCTTATTCTGGACGTTGACGATATGGTGCGGTCCATTGATAATGTGTTGGCGCACGGAAAGTTGGCCCGGGTAGGGGGCGGGGACGATGGCGGGGAGAAAGTTACCGCCAGAAAACATGTGCTGGTCGTTGATGATTCGTTGACCGTGCGTGAGGTGGAGCGCAAGCTCCTGGAAAACCGCGGTTATGATGTTTCCGTGGCGGTGGACGGTATGGACGGCTGGAATATTCTGCAGACGGGGAAAGTTGACTTGATTATCACGGATATTGATATGCCCCGGATGAACGGCATTGAACTGGTCCGCCGCATTAAACAGTCACCCCACCTGGCCCAACTGCCCGTAATGGTGGTGTCCTATAAGGATCGGGAAGAGGATCGCCTGGCCGGATTGGAAGCGGGCGCCAATTATTACCTGACTAAGAGCAGTTTTCATGATGAAACTTTGCTCAACGTGGTCCAGGACCTGATTGGCGAACCTTAAGAATTACCGTGAAAATCGCCATTGTCAATGATTTGAACATCGCGGTGGAAGCCCTGCGCCGGGTGGTGACCGCTGTGCCCGGCTATGACATTGCCTGGATCGCCCATGACGGCGCCGAGGCGGTGGCCCAATGTGCCCGGGATATCCCCGATCTGATCCTGATGGATTTGATCATGCCGGTGATGGACGGGGTGCAAGCCACGCGGGCGATCATGCAGGCTACCCCCTGTGCTATCCTGGTGGTCACGGCCACCGTGGCCGGGAATGCCGCCAAGGTTTTTGAAGCCATGGGCTTTGGCGCCTTGGACGCCGTTTGCACGCCGAGCATTGGCACGGCCGGTCACATTAAAGGCGGCGCTGATCTCTTGAAAAAGATTGCCGCCATCGCCCGGCTTATCGGTAAGGAGTCCCCGGCGTTCGAAATGGCGGTGACGGATCAAGAGCGCTCGCTGGCATCGTTGATTCCCATGGTGGCTATCGGCTCCTCCACCGGCGGTCCCAAGGCGCTGGCTGAGGTGCTTGCCGCCCTCCCGGCGCGGCTGGGGGCGGCGATTGTCGTGATTCAGCACGTGGATGTTCAGTTTGCGCAAGGCCTGGTGGAATGGCTGGGCGGGCAAACGCCGCTGACGGTGGTCCTGGCGCGGGAGGGGATGATACTTAAACCGGATACTGTCTTTGTGGCCGGGACGAACGATCATATGGTCGTAGGCCCGGATACGGCTCTGTGTTACACACCGGATCCAGTGGACTATCCCTATCGTCCGTCAGTGGACGCGTTTTTTCAAAGCCTGGCCAATCACTGGCCGCGCAAAGGGATCGCGGTGCTGTTGACCGGCATGGGTAAGGACGGCGCCCGGGGCCTGCTGGTATTGCGCCGGAGCGGCTGGCATACCATCGCTCAGAATAAAACAACTTCAGTGATTTACGGCATGCCGCGGACAGCTGTGGAGCTTGGCGCCGCCGTGGAGGTCCTGCCGATCCAAAATATCGCCGGCGCCATACGCAACCATATATAAAAAGGAGAAATTCATGTCAACGCCTGATGCTTCATTGACGCCTTCCGCCCTGACCCAGCACACCATTACCGTTCTACTGGTGGATGACCAGCCGATCGTGGCTGATGCCGTGCGCCGGATGCTGGCGCCGGAAAAGGATATTGCCTTTCATTATTGCCAGGAACCTTCCAAGGCCATTAACATGGCCGTGGAAATCGCGCCTACGATTATCCTGCAGGATTTGATCATGCCGGATATTGACGGGTTGACGCTGGTGCGTTTTTTTCGCGCCCATCCCCAGCTGAAGAATGTGCCGCTTATCGTGTTGTCCAGCAAGGAAGAGGCCGTGACTAAGGCGGAGGGGTTTGCCGCCGGCGCCAACGACTATCTGGTCAAACTGCCGGATCGCATCGAATTGATTGCCCGTATTCGTTATCATTCCCAGGCGTATATCACGCTCCTGCAGAGGAACGAGGCTTATGACGCGCTGGTCAAGAGTCAGCAGACACTGGCATCACAACTGGAACAAGCGGCTGATTATGTGGTGTCGCTCCTGCCCGCGCCGATTCGCGAGGGACCCATTCATACGGAATGGAAGTATGTGCCCTCGACCCAGTTGGGCGGCGATTCCTTCGGCTATCACTGGGTGGATCAGGATCACTTCGCCATGTATCTGCTGGATGTCTGTGATCACGGGGTCGGTCCGGCCTTGCTGTCGGTATCGGCGCTCAATGTCCTGCGCGCGCAGACGTTGACCAACACGGACTTCCGTGTTCCGGAACAGGTGCTGACCGCGCTCAACGAAATGTTCCAGATGGAGCATCATAACAACCTGTACTTTACCATCTGGTATGGTGTCTTCAATAAAGCTACGGGGCATCTCAAGTATTCAAGCGCGGGGCACCCGCCGGCGCTGGTGTTTTCGCCTGACGGTCAAATTGCCGAGCTGATGACTCCCAATATGGTCATTGGCGGCATGCCGGCCAGCAGGTATCAAAGCGCCGCGCTGGATATTCAACGGCCCGCGAAAATGTATATCCTTTCCGACGGGGCCTATGAAATCAAGCAACAGGATGGCTCCATGTGGGACATCGGGGGGTTGAAGCAGTTTCTGCTCCATCCCCCGGTGGAGTCCTCATCGGAAATCGAGAAACTCTATCAACATGTACAGGCGATGCTGGGCAGTCAGGTCCTTGACGATGATTTCTCCATGCTGAAAATCATGTTTCAGTGATGGGTCACGGCCGGGCCTGACCGAAGATGAATTTTCTTACATCCTGACGACCTTCCCGCTTGTTCCGGATTCTGTTAAAATTGCCGCCCATAATGCTTTTCGCAACGCCGAGCAAGGATTAATCGAATGACAGAAAAATCATTTCTCGAAATATGTTGACGAACAGATCAGAGAATTACAAGCGAGAAGATGAGTCTAAAACCTGCACAACCACCGAGATTGACGGGTGTTGGCGAAGTAATATGGATTTACGGACCCGTCTGCGCCACCGCAGAAAATTAAGGTATTGCGTATGAATGAAGAAACTATCCTGACATGCAGCAAGAAAAGACAATCCACATGGAACAAACCCTGTATGACTTTTGTCAGCCCCTACACCGAGAACCTTCTCAATATGGGATTCTCGATTGCTGACCCGAAAATCGACATCAGCCCTTAAAATAAGATTCCGGTGAAAACCCCATGGCAGGACGCGCTTTGCCTGCCCCGCCGGAGTCCGACGCAGGGGGTCGCGTCCGTGTCCTTTTTCAACAGCCACTCACCGCTGGACCCGGCCGGAAGCGTCGCCGCTTGACAGCTTGTCCACTTCTGCGACCGTGACCCGGTTGAAATCGCCCGGAATGGCATGTTTCAGGCAACTGGCCGCCACGGCAAAATTCAAGGCGTCTTCGGGCTTCCGTTTGTTGATCAAACCATAGATCAGCCCCGCGGCAAAGGCATCGCCGCCGCCGACACGATCCACGATATCGGTGATGTCATACTTGCGGCTGAGCAGAAATTGATTGCGATCGTTCAGGCAGGCCGACCAGCCGTTGTGATCGGCGCTATGGCTTTCGCGCAGGGTGACGGCGATCAGTTTCAGATTGGGAAAGGTCTTTAGCACCTTTTCCGTCAGCGCCTGGTATTTGGCAGTGTCCAGTTTTCCCTGGCTGACGTCCACCGCGACGGTAATGCCCAGCGATTTCTGACAGTCCTCCTCGTTGGCAATCCCGATATCCACGTGCTTGACCAGCTCGCCCATGATTTCCGGCGCTGTTTTGCCGTATTTCCACAGCTTGCCGCGGTAGTTGAAATCGCAGGAAACGGTCAGGCCGGCCTGGCGCGCAGCCTGGACGGCTGCCAGTGAGAGCTCGGCGGCCGATTGGCTGATAGCCGGCGTAATGCCGCTGATGTGGAACCAGGACGCACCGTCGAAAATATTTTGCCAGTCCAGGGCGCCGGGTTTGGCCAAAGCAATGGCGGAATGAGACCGGTCATAGATAACCTTGGAAGCCCGCTGATTCGCGCCGCTTTCGAGGTAATAAATGCCCAGGCGTCCGGTACCTCTGGCGATCAGCGCGGTATCCACTCCAAACCGGCGCAGTTCAGCAAGGCACGCGTTGCCGATGTCGTTTTTTGGAAGCACCGTAACAAAAGCCGCATTTATTCCGAAATTGGCGAGAGATACGGCCACATTGGCCTCGCCGCCGCCGAAAGTGGCTTCAAGCGTCGAAGATTGAAATAACCGCTCACAACCGGGCGATTTCAGACGAAGCATTATTTCACCGAACGTTATGACTTTATTGCTCATTGATTTCCTTTCTATTATCAGGCTTTCAAGGTCATGCTTTAGCCGTTGCTGTCATTCCCACACTTTATAAAGTGTGGGAATAAAGAATACTTATTATTCTTCAACTGTAAACTGTGAACGCTGAACCTTGAACCTCACTTTTTCTGCAACAAATGAATGGCGAAGCCGCCGAATTCATCTTGCAAATACACGGCCACCATGGCGCCGGCCGTGTTCTTCCTGGCCGTGTTCATATTCACGCCGATACCCTTACGTGTCAACCAGGCAATGGCCCGGGTGATGCTGTTGGTTGCCACGGCGATATGGCCGTGGGTTCCCAGTCCTTTGCTTTTATTGATTTCCAGGCCTTGGCCGGCGAAGTTGGAACTGTTGCCTGCCTTAAGCGGCATATTGAACATTGATGACAACTGCCGGGCCAGTCCCAGGGAATCATCAGCGCCGGCGCAGTTCAACCCAACGTGGCCCAGGTCGAATCCGAGCATGACATCAATGGCCTCGCGGGTCAGGCGGGTAATCTCGTCAAAATTTCCGTCTTTGATCAGCTCATTCTTGACCATCCAACTGCCCCCGCAGGCAAGGACTTTTGGGAACAATATGTATGCGGCCAGGTTCGCCGCGCTGATGCCGCCGGTAGGAATGAATTGGACCATTCCATAGGGCGCGCTCATGGCTTTCAGGGTTTTAAGGCCGCCGAAAGCCTCTGCCGGGAAGAATTTCAGGACATGCAGTCCCTGTTCCAGGGCCATCTGGATTTCGGTTGGGGTCGCCACACCAGGCGTAATGGGGATCTTTCGGTCATTGCAGTATTGAACGACCGATAGGCTGAAGCCGGGGGTAACGATGAAGCGGGCGCCGGCCTGCACGGCCCGTTTTGCTTGGTCGACAGTCAGTACCGTGCCGGCGCCGACAAGAATATCCGGACAGGCAGTGCATATCTGACGGATCGATTCCTCAGCGGCGGCGGTGCGGAATGTGATTTCGGCGAGAGGCAATCCGCCGTCTTTCAGGGCCTGTGCCAGAGGCACCGCGTCCTTGGCATTATCTATTTTTACCACGGGCACAATGCCGAAATCGTTAATTTGTTTGAGCACGTCGTTCATATTGCGCTATCCTCCTTTAGGATTTTTTTGACATAATGAACAAAATCAACAGAATATGAAGATAGTATTTCGTCAATTCTGTCAAAATTTCAGATATATTCAGCTATTTTTCAATGTTGTTCACGGCGTATTTCGGTTGGCCCCCGGCAAGGGCGTCGCGGACATTCTCCGCCGCTTTCCGCTTCAGTTCCGTCTGGGATTCTTCCGTGTACCAGCCGGTATGGCCGGAGACGGTAATATTATCCAGGGTGAGCAGGGGATTATCGGAGTTGATCGGTTCCTGCTCAAAAACATCCAGGCCGGCGCTGTTGATCCAGCCTTCCGTGAGAGCCTTGTAAAGCGATTGCTCGTCGATAATGGCGCCGCGCGAGGTGTTGATCACGATCGCGGTGGGTTTCATGTTTTGAAAGACCGTTGCATTAAACAGACCCCGGGTCTTGTCATTCAGCGGCATGTGAATCGAGAAAAAATCGCCTTCGCGTAACGCGGTATCCCAATCCATTTTCTCACCGCCGGCAGCCCGAATAACGGCGGCATCCACGAACGGATCCACGACAAGGACACGCCCCAGCTGGAAGCCCGCCAGCTTGCGGTGCAGGATGCGGGCAATCTGGCCGTACCCGAACAGCACGAATGTTTTACCCTGAACACGCCACTGCGGTCCCGCGCTTTGGATATTCCAAACACCCGCGCGAACCTGGCGGTCCCGCAGGGCCACCTTGCGCACACAATTCATGAACAGGGCCAGCGCCTGATCCGAGACGTCTTCGCCGCAGTAATCCGGTACGTTGGCCACCCAGATACCCCGGTCCGTGGCCGTTTTTACATCCACATTATCATAGCCCACGCCGTAGCGGGATATAACCTTGCATTGTGTCAACCCGCCAATAATATCCGCCGACAGGGGGGCCAGGTTGACAATAATTCCGTCGGCATTGCGGCAGGCTTTAAGCAGGTCCGCGGGCGCCTGGCTCTTGACATTAACAACAGCGGCGCCAATGGGTTGCAAGATTTCCGTTTCCTCGCGGTAATGAGGGTAGCGGTCGTCGGCAATAACGACTTGATAGCTCATAAAAACGCTCCGTTTCGCATTTACACTCCCGAAAACGAGCCGAATCCGCCGTCAATCGCCACGCTACTGCCAGTGGTGAAGCTGGCTGACGGCGAACAGAGATACACGATGGCGCCAATCAATTCCTCCGGCTTGCCATAGCGTTTCATGGGGGTGCCCCCGAGAATATCGGAACCGCGCGTGGCGGTTAATATGCCGGGCGTTTTATTGATCAAATCGGCATTCTGGAGGGTGGGGAAAAAGCCGGGCCGTATTTCGTTAACGCGTATTTGCGGGGAATGATTCAAGGCCATATCCGCGGCCAGCCATTTGGTAAAACTGCTGACTCCAGCCTTGGCCGCCGCATAGGCCATGACGCGTGACAGGGGCGTGTCGGCATTCATCGATGAGGTGTTGATGATAACGCCTTCTTTCTGCCGGATCATTATTTTACTGAAAATCATGGCGGGGATTACGGTACCCATGATGTTCAGATCGAAGGTGAAGCGGAGACCGTCCACCGACAGGTCGGGAAAATATACGCCGGACTCCTTCCTGGTCTGGGCCTTGGGATGGTTGCCGCCGGCGCCATTGATCAGGATATCCACGCGGCCGTACGTGGCCAGCACGGCATCCCGGGCCTTGGTGACGCTGTCGGGTTTAAGGACGTCAACTTCAAGGCCCATGGCCTCGCCGCCCAGGGCCTTGATGTCAGCGGCGGTTTTTTGGGCCTCGGCCAGCCTGAGGTCCAGGCAGGCGACTTTTACGCCTATCTCTGCCAGGCCGCGAGCCACGGCGCTGAATAGCACGCCGCCGGCGCCCGTAATCGCGGCTACTTTACCTTCCAGTGAAAATAATCCTTTTAGTTTATTGGTGGCATTAAGCGGCATGATGTGTCTCCTTTGTCAATTTACGATTTCGAGCACGAAACTAAATAAAATGTGCGGGCCATTCCGTCCTTCGACGCGCTTCGCCCTTCGACAGGCTCAGGGCGGGCTTGCTCAGGGCAGGCCTTCCGCATTTCGCCATCCTTATTCCGCAATCCGCAATCCACAATCTGCAATTCTTGCCTATCCCCACTGGCCGCGCACGACACTGCCGGATTCCTGGGACTGATACATGGCGCTGATGATTTCGATGCAGGCCAGTCCCAGATTACCGCTGCAGCCGTACATGGGATCCTCGTTACGACGCACGCAATCAACGGCATATGCCAGTTCATCCACATAGCCCAAATTGTGGAATTCGTCCACTGCCGGTTTGGTCCATCCCGTGGTGTTGTCCGTTTTTTCTATCGCGTAACGATAGCCGGGGCGGCTGTAGACATCCAGGCAGGAACCGAACGTCAGGTCCGCCTTGATATTGCCCTCGGTCCCGTACACCTCGACCTTGTCGTCCATGCCGCCGACGGTGATATAATTGCCTTCAATTAAAGCGTGTTCGCCGTTGGCGAATTTCATGATGCCGAGCGCGAAATCCTCGCCGCCAAAGTCCTGGTGCACGTAATTATCCTGCCGGCCCTTGTTGCATTTGCCGAAGACCTCGATTACCTTGTTCTGACCGGATTGCCCCAGTAGATGCAGAACCCAGCCGATGGGATGAATGCCCAGGTGAATGAGGCACCCGCCGCCGCAGGTCTTTTTGGATTTGGCAAAAGGACTGTGCGAACCGTTATGACATTCCTTGGCCTTGACATATAGAACCTTGCCGACGCCGCCTTCCCCGATGACCTCGATCAAACGCTTCAACGCCGGCGCAAAACACCAGTCTTCACCATAGAAAAGTTTTACGCGCGCCTGGCGGCAGGTTGCAACGATGTCCTGGGCGTCCGCCGCTGTGGTTGCCAGCGGCTTTTCGCAAAACACGTGTTTGCCGGCCCGGGCAGCCGCAACCGCGATATCATGATGCAGGAAATTGGGGGCGCAGATCGAAACCAGGTCCAGTTCCTCCCGGGCCAGCATGTCCTTGTAGTCGGCATAGGTCCGGGGAATGTTCCACTTTTCGGCAAACGGCTCCAGGTTGTCAATGGCGGCCACGGCGGCAATTGCAACGCGCGGGTTGCGCGTGTAGCTGTCGGCGTGAAAATCAGCGGCAAATTTCGATCCCACAATCCCCACTCTAATTTTCTCTTTCATCAAACGCATTCCTTCCGGCAGGATGAATTACTTTTGGCAATCTAATAACAAGTAATTTTTATAGGGATTTTTATTCCGGCAGGCAAGCAGAATTATTGCTAAAAAAACTTGACAAAGCGCCCTGTTGGGTTTAGTGTAGCTAAATATTAATAATAACAGTAAAGATTGCGCTTGGCGAGGAGGCAAGCAACAATGGGGGGTAAATCTGTCAGGAAACAATCAAGCAGCCGGCCGGCCAAGGGCGCAAACAAATCGCAAGCCGTTGCCGGCGGGGCTAAAATATCTTTGGGCGCACGACTGCGCAGGTTACGCCAGGAAAGAGGACTGAGCATTGCCAAACTGGCCGCAGATGTGGGAATCACCAGTGGTTTGATTTCACAAGTCGAAAACGGAAGAACCGACCCATCGTTGAGTACGCTCCGCAAGATAGCAAAAACATTGCGCGTGCCTACGTTTTATCTGCTGGTCAATGAACCGCAGGTGACCATGGCAAGATCATCTGCTGACCGCCTCCTTCTGAATACACAGGACGGCGGCGTGCAGTACGAGTTTATTTCCGATCCCAGCGATGGACAAGTGGAATTCACAACGGTGCATGTCAAACCCGGCTATACCAGCGGTGACAGTATGGACGCCCATCCGGGACGGGAGTGCGCCTTGATCTTACAAGGAAAAATGAGGCTGCAAATAGAGGAGAATTATTTTGATCTGGGCATAATGGAGTCAATTACCTTTGATGCGCTTCGACCTCATCAATGGAAAAGTGTTGGCAAGGATGACTTATTGTTTATCTCGGTTACATCATTGCCGTTTCTAAGGTAAGGATAAAGGATCTTGGGCAATGGCTAAAATGGCTAATAATGGCAAAGCGGCCAATTTTCAGAAACTTTCCCAAATTGCCCGCGAGTTACGAAAAACAGTATTAAAAATGATACATCGAGCGCAATCGGGGCATCCGGGCGGCGCGCTTTCAGCGGCTGACATTATCACGGCTTTGTACTTTCATGAGATGAACATCCGCCCGGATGATCCGCAATGGCCGGACCGCGATCGCTTTATCATGTCCAAAGGCCATGCCTGTCCGATATGGTATGCGGCTTTGGCGAAACTAAGCTATTTTGACTGTTCACACCTGAACACACTGCGACAATTCGGCAGCATCCTTCAGGGTCATCCCGACATGCGGAAGACTCCAGGCGTGGATTCCACCACCGGTTCGCTGGGCAACGGTTTATCGGTGGGCATTGGGATGGCCTTGATGGCAAGAATGGACAGGAAATCTTATCGCACTTACGTAATGCTGGGCTGTGGAGAACTTGATGAAGGTCTTATCTGGGAAGCGGCCATGGCCGCCGCAAAATTCAAATTGGATAATCTGCTGGCCATAATTGATTATAACCGGCTGCAGCTTGACGGCACAAATGACGAGGTTATGCCGCTGGATCCTCTGGCTGATAAATGGAAGGCTTTTAACTGGAACGTAATTTCCATTGATGGACACAATTTCAACGCGATACTGGATGCTTGCAGAGCAGCCCGGCAAATTACCGGGCAGCCGACTGTAGTAATTGCTCATACCGTCAAAGGCAAAGGGGTAAGTTTTATGGAGAACCGGGTTGACTGGCATGGACGCGCTCCAAACGATGAAGAACTTGAGACGGCATTGAGGGAAATAGAAAATGGGATATAAGACAGGAGACAGGATATCGACCCGTGATGCCTATGGGGCGGCATTATGCGAGCTCGGAGAAAAGGATGCAAGCATAGTGGTATTTGAGGCGGATATTGGCAAGAGCACACGGACCAATCTATTCGGAAAGAGATTCCCGGAAAGATATTTTAATGCCGGTGTGGCCGAACAGAACGAGATGGCTATGGCCGCGGGTGCGGCTATGTGCGGCAAGATTGTATTCGTGAGCACCTATGCTGTCTTTGCTTCTATGCGGGCCTGCGAACAGGTCAGAACATTTGTTGCCTATCCTCATCTTAATGTCAAGATTTGCCCCAGTCACGGCGGGATAACCCCGGCCAATGACGGGGTGACGCATCAGGCCACCGAGGACCTGGGAATAATGCGCACTATTCCGGGGATGACTATTCTTATGCCGGCGGACGCTAACTCAACCAGAAAATTAGTTTTTGCGGCGGCGCAATGGGAGGGGCCGGTTTATTTGCGTTTAACCAGAGATGCCGTGCCGGTAATCTACGATGAAAACAAAGATTTTGCAATAGGCCAAGGCGTCCTTTTGCGTGCAGGCAAAGATGTTACCGTTATTGCTCTTGGCGATATGGTCTCAAAGGCGCTGGATGCGGCCAATCTCCTTTCAGAACAGGGCATCAGGGCAGAAGTAATTGATATGCACACAATCAAGCCCCTGGATGAGTCGCTTATTCTTGATTCTGTGCGAAAGACAGGAGCCGTGGTTACGGTTGAGGACCATCAGGTTCAGTGTGGACTCGGAGGCGCCGTCTGTGAGTTTCTGGGTGAAAACCATCCTGTCCCCATTCATAGAATCGGGCTCCGAAACACATTCGCTGAATCAGGCGCATACGAGCTGCTGTTGAAGAAGTATGCAATGTCTGTCGAGCATATTGTGTCTGCCTGCCGAAAAGCAATGACTATGAAAGACAGCGTGAGACGATGAACAAAACAAAAGAATTGGAGAAGTGGGCAAAACTGCTGCGTTACGATGTGGTGCGGATGATATCTAATGCTTCTTCCGGGCACCCAGGCGGATGTCTATCTGCCGCCGATATAATAGCCTGTCTCTATTTCGATGAAATGAATATCCGGCCGGATGAGCCTGACTGGCCTGACCGGGACCGTTTTATACTTTCTAAAGGGCATTCTGCGCCGGTGTTATATGCTGCCTTGGCCCGCAAAGGCTATTTCCCTCTTGAAACCCTGAAAACCCTGCGCAAGGCCGGAAGCATACTGCAAGGACATCCGGATATCCATACACCAGGGGTGGATATGACCACCGGCTGTCTGGGAGAGGGACTTTCAGCCGGATGCGGTATGGCCCTATCGGCCCGGCTTGATCATAAATCATACCGGACATATGTGATGATGGGCTGCGGAGAGATGAATGAAGGCCAGGTGTGGGAATCGGTTATGAGCGCGGCCCACTTCAGGTTGGATAATATCCTGGTCATCTTGGATTACAATCAATTGCAGTTTGACGGCAGTGTCCAGGAGATTTCAGACCCCGGCTCAATGAAAAAGAGGTGGGCAGGATTTAATTGGAATGTGATTGAGATTGACGGGCATAATATAGACGAGATTCGCTCCTCCTTCAAAGAGGCCAAGAACAAGAAAGGCGTTCCAACAGTCACTATTGCCCATACTATCAAAGGCAAGGGAGCAGGTTTCATGGAGGGCGATTACCTGTGGCACAGCCTTATGGATAATAAAAAATTGTTGGCATATCTGCAACAGATACAGGAGGAACTTAAGCATGCAGACAGCTTCTATGCGGACCGCCTATGGTGAGGCCCTGGTGGAAGTCGGGAAAAAGAATAAGGATATCGTTGTCCTTGAGGCGGATTTATCCAAAGCAACGAAAACAGTTCTTTTTGCCGAAGAGTTTCCAGAGCGGTTTTTCAATATCGGGATAGCCGAGCAGAACATGATGAGCATGGCGGCCGGCTTTGCCTCCTGCGGCAAGATTCCTTTTGCTACCGCCCTGGCCGTCTTTGCGTCGATGCGCGCCTGTGAACAGGTCAGAACATCAATCTGTATAGGCAATCTAAACGTGAAAATCGGTGCTCCCTACGGCGGGCTTTGCACGGCGGAAAATGGTCCGACCCACCAATGTATTGCCGACCTTAATATTATGCGCGGATTTCCGAATATGACAGTCCTGACGCCTTCTGATGCGCTGGCGTGTAAAGCGGCTGTGCACTGGGCGGTAGCGCATAGGGGGCCGGTGTATATCAGGATGCTGCGCGATGCGGAGCCTGTCCTCTATGAAAACATGGCAGAGATTGATATCGAAAAAGGAAACCGATTACATGCGGGCGACGATATAGCTATTATCTGTAACGGCTTTACTGCTCATATGGCGCTCCAAGCGGCTGAAGAATTGGCCAAAGAAGGGGTATCCGCGGCAGTCCATGATGTCTTTTGCTTAAAACCTCTGGCCCAAGACATTGTGCTGGAACTGGCTCAAACATGCCAACGCATCCTTACCGTTGAAGAGCATAATATCTACGGCGGTCTGGGAAGCGCTGTGGCTGAAGTTATCAGTCAGAACCATCCTGTGCCCTTAAAGATCATGGGAATTAATGATTATTTCAGCGATTCCGGCAGTCATAAAGAACTGTTGGGGAAGGCAGGCCTTACCGTGGAGAATATTATTAAACAAGTGAAAGAGTTGGTGGAATCAAGAAAAGGTTGGAATGTATAGTACCTCAAGCACAAGAAAGTGTGATGAAAAACAAAAATATTAACCACGGATGACACGGATAGCACTGATAAAATCAGATTATAATCAAATTTTAGAAATCCGTGGTAAATTTTTGGGTTGTGGGCATAGCCCGCGTTAGAGAATTACAATATGTAAGACGATTCACATGGGAAAGAGAACGAAAATGTCTGTAGCTAACCACTGTCTTGAAATGAACACTGCCCCTATGGGATGGGACGAAGGGTTGCCTCTTGGGAACGGGCTTCTGGGTGCGCTTGTCTGGGGCGACGGAGCGCCGCTTAATATTTCGCTGGATCGCACAGACCTGTGGGATGCGCGTCCGGTTCCAGAGTTTCAGACAGATGAGTACAACTATAAAACCATGCGTGACTGGGTGGAAGCCGGACGGGAGGATGATCTGGAACGGCTTTACCGCAGTACATACATAAATAATCCTGCCCCGACGAAGCTCCCCGCTGGTCGGATTGTTCTTCATTTTGGCGGGAGATTCGTCTTCAAGAATGCAAAGCTCTCATTAGCCGATGCTATAGCCGAGGTTTCATTTGCCGGCGCCGTGAAGGTCCGGGTGTTTGTTCACGCAACCGAACGGGCAGGTTTAATTACCGTTGATGGCGCGTCTTCATCTTTCACACCACAATTACTTGTCCCACCGTTTGGCGGCGGCGGATATGAAAGCGGCAATGATAAAGATGTCATGAAGGTCCAGAACTCTTTGACTTCACTCGGATATTCCGCGTCGGCGAGAAATTCCGGTGCCGACTGGATTGGTTACACGCAAGAGTGCTGGGGCGGTTTCCGTTATGCGGTTGCGATTGTGTGGAAGCAGGAGGGAGGACGATGGGAAGCTGCGTGGAGTATTGCAACCTCTCATGAGGACAATGATGTTATGGGTCTTGCTCGTAAGCGGGCAGTCCATACGCTTGCCAGGGGATTCGACGAGATGTTTTCCTCCCATAGAGCGTGGTGGACGGAGTATTGGAAGCAGTCTTCTGTTTGTCTCCCGAATGTAACTATCGAACGTCAGTGGTTTCTCGACACCTATAAATTCGGGGCGGCAAGCCGTCGCGGCTCACCGCCTATCGCGCTACAATCGCCGTGGACTGCCGACAATGGCCGGATTCCACCTTGGAAAGGC
>CAYQNY010000010.1:0-33436 GCA_964418925.1 uncultured Verrucomicrobiota bacterium | reverse complement strand
CGACCGCCTCAAAACCCAAGGCAAGCTCGATGAAATCGGGGGAACGGCCTTCCTCAACCAACTGCTCGATGCCACGCCCACAGCAGCTCACGCCGAATATTATGTGGACCTGGTGCGCCAGCATCACCTCCTGCGGCGAATTATAGACTGTGCCCGCCAGACCGAAAGTGAATGCTATACGTCTGATGAAGACGCCGACCTGATTCTCTCCAAGGTGGAACAGGACTTTTTCAATATTTCCGAGGAACGCCGCAGCGCCATCCTGCCCTGGGAAAAAGGGGTCATGGAAACCATGACTACCATCGAGCGGATCGCCCAGACGAAAAAAGGAATCAGCGGCATTCCTACCGGGTTCAAAGACCTGGATAAAAAACTATTGGGAATGCACAACGGCGACATGATCGTGCTGGCGGCCAGGCCTTCCATGGGCAAAACGTCCCTGGCCATGAATATCGTCGAGCATGTCACCCTGGGCAAATTTGATGCCCCGCAACCTGTCGGTATTTTCAGCCTGGAAATGTCGCGGGAACAACTGATCCTGCGCATGCTGGGAACTCACGCGAGAATCCCCGCCCATGATATCGCCGGCGGCTTCATCACCGACGCCCGGTTCGGCCTGCTGGCTCAGGCCGCTGATGTTCTCATGAAAGCCCCCATATTCCTCGATGACACCGGCGGGCTCGATATTCTGGAACTGCGCGCGCGCGCGCGACGGATGAAGAAAAAGGAAAACATTGCCCTGTTCATTATTGATTACCTGCAATTGCTTCATTCCAAGGAGCATAGCCGCGAAGGACGCCAGGCGGAAATCGCCTCCATTTCCGGATCCATCAAAAACATGGCCAAGGAACTCCACATACCCGTCCTGGTGCTCAGTCAGCTGAACCGCGCGCCGGAAGCCAAGGAACGGGAGGGCAAGCCGCGCCTGGCCGATTTGCGGGATTCCGGCTCGATCGAACAGGATGCCGACGTGGTCTGCCTGCTGCGCCGTCCGGCTCTGTATGCGGATGACATGGGGGATAAAGCTGATGACGCCAATCTGGCGAAAGTGAATATCGCCAAACAGCGCAACGGGCCCACCGGTGAGATCAATCTCACGTTTCTGGATGACATTATGCGCTTTGAGAATTACGCGGAACCCGGCCGGTTCGGCGAGGAAGGCTCCGTTGCATCCGGGGAGAACGAATCATGACCTTCCCCCCTCCTGGCGCGGTCAAAGGGCCGCCAAGGGCGGCAACTTTGCCGTTCTCACCCCGTCAGCTCCGCGCTGCGGAGCCAAGAAGCCATTTGCCTGGCGACGTGGTGAACGGCCTCTACACAACCAACGCCATGGGATTAGGATAGTGTAGCGGCAGTTCGCCTGCCCGCAGTCGCTGTGCTCCAGCGCTGCAGGCGGAACAGAACTGCCATGGATTGTCAGCCATAGGCTGATTCCGCCAAAGACGGACAAGCTCGCCACTGGCGGATCGTGCCTTAGGCAGACCCACCGCTGGCGGGAAATTACTATACATGAATATTAGCACAAGATACGCTTTTCTATTGCTTGTCACGCTGGCGCCGGGCCTGCTGGGCGCTACCATCATCAAGGATATTAAGGTGACCTCCAAGGGGGTCCGGCTTCAGAATCCACGTTTCGTTCTGGATTATACCAGCATCCGCGTCGGCGACGAGATGGATCAGCACAAAATCGTCCGGGACATCAAGACACTGCAGGCCACCGGACGATTCTCGTTCCTCGATACGGAACTGACACGCACGGACGACGGCTTCGTGCTCACGTACATCGTCGAAGTCATCCCCAGACTGGAAAACCCCATTACCGTTTCCGGCGCGGATGCCATGGGGGAACGCAAGGTCCGTAAATGGATACAACTGGACGTGGGGGATCCGGTCAGCGACGCCATTTTAAGCCTGCATGCGCGCAAGGTCATGGACGAATACCGCCGCCGCTATTATTTCAACATCCAGATCAACTGGACAATAGATGTGCACACAAACACCAGTTTTGCCACCGTGCACATGACCATCAAGGAAGGCGATCGCGCCAGCCTGCGCAAAGTGGAGTTCCTCGGCAACACCTACGCCCCCCCCTCTCTGGGAGAGCGATTCCTTGCCGGCCTGAAACACCAGCAGGCGATTTCGCCGCAATCAGTTCCTCCGGACGTTCTGAAAAAGGCCATGAAGCCCCGGCTCTGGAATATCTTTTCGTTTTTTACCAAGCGCGGTATGTACAACCCCGACGATTTGAGCTCAGACCGGGACCTTCTGCGCATGATCTACCAAAACAGGGGCTATCTGGATGTCCAGATCAGTGAGCCGGTGGTTAGCGAGTACAGCCCCCAGAAGCTGATGGCCACCTATACCATTAAGGAAGGGCCACAATACCGGCTGGGAACCATCTCGCTTCACGGGGTGACGCTTTTTCAAAAATCCAATTTGTGGGCCATCATTAAACTCAAGACCGGCGATATTGCCTCCATGACAGCCATCTCCAGAACCGCCGCGGCCCTGCGCGATTTCTATCAGAGCCGCGGATACATGCGGTCGTCCGTTAATCCCCAGTTAAGCGCCCATCCATCCAATGCAGTCGTAAATATTCAATTCGACGTGACGGAAAGCGATCTGATTCATATCCGGTATATTGATATCCGCGGCAATACGCGGACAAAGGACAAGGTGATCCGCCGCGAGCTCAAAGTTTATCCGGGAGAAGTGTACGACCAAGTCCGCATCCGCCGCAGTGAACGCATCCTTCAAAATCTTGGATTCTTCGCCGCTAATTCCGTGCGAAGTTATCCCCGGGAAACGCTGGACCCCTTCAAAGACGATGTCATCTTTGAAGTTGAAGAGGGTAAAACCGGCAATTTCATGATGGGCGCCGGCTATTCCAGTGTTGATGAAATCATCGGGTTTGTCGAACTGTCCCAGGGCAACTTCGACCTGTTCGGCTGGCCCTACTTCACCGGTGATGGGCAAAAGCTCCGTCTCCGGACACAGTTCGGCAGTGAGACCCAAGACTACCGGCTGTCGTTTGTCGAGCCGTGGTTCCTGGACCGGAAACTTTCCCTGGGCCTTGACTTGTATGACACCGTGCGTCGCAATTTGAGTGATTACTACACCGAACAGCGGGTCGGTGGCGCCGTGACACTGGGTAAACCGCTCCCGTGGTTATTCCAGCGCGTCAATTTAACCTATCGACTGGAGCGTATATCCATCTACAGCATAGCAGAGGACGCCATCCAGCGGATTCAGGATGAAAAAGGAGATTACATGGACAGTTCGCTGAAGTTGTCACTGGTTCACGACACACGGGACAGCATGTTCGTGCCTCAACGCGGCAACAAGTCCACACTGTCCGCGCGTCTGAGCGGCGGTCCCCTGGGATTCGATGTGGACGTGTATAATCTGGAAGCGGAAACCATGTCGTATTTCCCGGTATTGTTCGATCACACCTTAAGCATGCGTCTCTGGGCCAAGACAGTCAAAGAATACGGCAACGACAACGACGTCCATATTTTCGATCGTCTTTTTCTGGGCGGCCCCAAGACGCTCCGTGGTTTCAAGTACCGGAAGGTCTCCCCCTATGAAGACGACGAGCCTATCGGCGGTAAGGCCGGCGCCATGGGCACGCTGGAATACACCATTCCGATCTATAAAAAAATATTCCGCTTTGCCATGTTCTACGATATCGGCAATGTTTGGCTTGACGCCTTCGACTTTGATTTGTCAAAGTATTGTTCTGATGCCGGCATAGGACTGCGTCTGGATATTTCTTCGTTTCCGATCCGGGTGGACTACGCCTGGCCGCTGGAAATCAGCGGTGATGTTGCCCGAACCGCGCCCCGGTTCAATTTCTGGATCGGCTACGGATTCTAGCTGAAATCGAAGGTCGAAGGTCAAAAGTCGAAGGATAGAGGACAGAGAAAGGTCTTGACCTGCGACCTTTGACTTTCGACCTGCGACTTATACTATACATACTGCGTTAAGGAGATTCAACATGTCTAAACATACAATGCGAATTCTGGTAACCTGGTTTCTGTTTCTGCCCTGGGTTCAGCCGTCGGCCGAGGCCGTGGACCTGAAAATCGCGCTAGTGTCCATGGAACATCTGTTTGACAAGTATCACAAGACCCTGGCGGCAAATGCCCGATTCAAATCTCGCGCCGATGAAATGGATGTTAAGCGCCGGACTTTTCTAAACGAGATTAAATCCAAGCGGAGCGAGCTGGAAGCTCTCAGCGCGGAAGCTCGCGACCAATCCCTGAATGACATCGAGCGCGAAAAGAAAAAACAGCAGGAAGAGGAAAAACACACCCAGCTCCGGGACGCCGAAGAGAAGCTGGTGGAATTCGACCGAGCCTGCAAGAAGCAGTTCGGCAATCAGATGCGCCATATGCAGCAGCAGCTCATCACTGAAATCCGCGGCATCATCCAGACCTATGCCAAGGACCATGGCATAACACTGATTCTTGACAGTTCCGGAAAAACCATGAATAATGTGGAAACGGTGATTGTTTTCGACAAGACCCTGGATATCACCGACGCCATTCTCGCGATATTAAACAAAGGCAAACCGAAATCCATAAAATAGTTCCATTAGATCAAGCCGTTCTAACGAACGGCCGCTACATCGGGTGCTCGGGTGCAGGTGTAGTGGCGGTTCGACAGAACCGCAAGATAGAAATTCATTAACATGAAATTAACAGTTGCAGAAATCGCCCAACGGATCAACGGCAGTGTTGAAGGCAACGGTGAAACCGTGATTACGGGTCTGTCCGGTATTCGCGAAGCCCAGCCGGGCCACCTGACCTTCATTGCCAATCCACGTTACGCGGCCGCGGCGGCATCCACAAAGGCCTCGGCCGTTATTGTAAGCAAAGACTGGAATCGGCCCTGCTCGGCCACGCTTATCCGGACCACGAGCCCTGACAAGGCATTCGCGGAAGTCGCCCAATGGTTCACGCCGCCGCCAATTGTTTTCAAACCCGGCATTCATCCGACTGCCGTCATTGCCGACAAGGCGCAACTGGGAAAAGACGTGTTTGTCGGTCCGTACTGTGTTGTTGAGCCGGACGTAAAAATCGGCGACCGCTGTGTACTGGTGGCCGCCTGCTATATCGGCCATGGAACCGTCATCGGGGATGACTGTAAATTCTATCCTCATGTTACCCTGCGCGAATACATCCGGATTGGAAGCCGGGTTATTATCCATAACGGCGTCGTAATCGGCAGTGACGGATTCGGGTACATACAGGAAGGCGTAATCCGGAAAAAAATACCTCAGATCGGGATCGTCGTAATCGGCCATGACGTGGAAATCGGCGCCAATGCGACCATTGATCGCGCCCGATTCGGCCAGACTCGCATTGGAAACGGCGTAAAAATAGATAATCTGGTTCAGATTGCCCACAACGTCATCATTGGCGACAACAGCGTTGTAATTGCCCAGGTCGGCATTTCAGGAAGCACCTGTATCGGAGAACGAACTATTCTGGCCGGCCAGGTGGGCATCACCGGTCACCTGATGATTGGGTCCGATGTTATTGCCGGCGCCCAGGCGGGCATAACCAAGGATATTCCCAACGGCACATTTGTGCTCGGATCCCCTGCCTACCCCTACGATAAAGCCACCAAGATATTTGCTCATATGGCCCGCCTCCCGGAGCTCAAGGCCAAGGTCGCGGCGCTGGAAGAACGTCTTGTCAAGCTGGAACAGAAACCGAAATAAAGCCCGGTAAGTTTGATGTTAGGTTTTAGGTATGAGGTTTTAAGTTGGATTATTGTACTCTGGCTTGATACATAAAACCTAAAACTTTCTACTAACCACGGCGTTCTGCCGCCAGGTTTACACCGGAAAGGCATGGCGGTGCAGGCACGGCGGAACGCCGGCATTGTAAGCATCAAAAAATGCGCGAACATCGTCTTCCCCATCACCCCCCAGCAAAGCCAGTGATTTCCCGACCCGCATCAGATCCCGCCCTGCCCTGCGGCGGGTAATCCGCCCCAGACACCGGACGCCGTCAAGATCAATTACAGAAAGCATCCCGGGGTCCCGGACGGAACACATGACATTTTCATGCTTAAAATCCCTGTTGGAATAGCCGTTCCGGTGAAATAACGCCATCAGGCGACCATACGCTGTCATAACGCTGACGCGCACGGCCGGATTACTGACCCTGCGCTCCAGCCAGTTCGTGAGCGGTTCAGCTCCGATGACCTCAGTAGTGAGCAAATATTCAGCCCGTCGAAAACCACACTGGCGCCTGACTGTCCAGGCCAACGGCATCGGCGTGGCCATCCCGCCCGCCGCCAGTTCGCGCCCCAGCCGGAACGCCCGCCGCACCCGGGAAGGCCTGACGGCGAAACGGATACCAGCCCACCCTTTTTTCGGCCAATAGGATTTCAATACCAGCCCCGCCTCCGCCATCACCCGGCAACCATCGTCGTCCTTTAACAAGACCCCTGTTTTTAAAACGCCGGTTTCGAAATACCGGGCCAACCACGCCGTAACTTGTGGATAGGCTTCATTCGCCACATGCCAACATATTCCCTGTCGACACAGCATGCTATCCATTCTCGGCAATCTGCTGAAAGCCCAGGCACTAAGTCCCACCAGCAACACGGTCACGGTAAAGGAATCCATGAAATCACTCCGTTGACCCATCCAGAGCGTCGGCCGTCCCTCGGGCGCCACAGCGGTCCATAAATGAAAGAATTTGACGCCCCAGACCAACGCGGCATGCGCACCGATACCCAGCCAGACGGTCCGGGTTCTTACGACAAACCCGCAAAACACGATCCCCAGCAACGTTAAATTAATAAAAGTCAGGAGGACGGCCGGTGTTCGGTTGGTTGCGGTATAGGTTGAAATCAAAATATTGATGCTAGTCTGCAAACCTGATGACCCATAAAAGGCCTGCGGATCGGGACTGATAAAATGGGCCAGGGCAAAGAGCATACTGATCAATAACGCCGCCGGCCAGGCGCTCCACACACGGGCGAGAACCCGAAACAACATGCCCCGGCAAACCGTCTCCTCGATCAGGGCTACTATAATGCCGGAGCCGATAAAAGAAATCGCCCGACGGAACGCTTCCCGGCCGCCAGTTACTGGCGTCACGATACGGAAGTCCAGCCAGAGTGTCAGTACGCTCAGACTTCCCAGTATGATCAAACCCAGGCTGATGCCCAGAAGCACATTCGCCCACCAGGGCCGGCCCGACGCTTCGCGAGTATCCGCTGAAAAGCCGCAATCCTTCCAGCCTTGCCAACCGGCCCGTTTCAGCAAAACCACGATAAACAGGGCGGCCCACCCCATCAGACAACGCCGCATGACCCGGTCCGCGCCCGCCGCCATCAAATAGGTTCCAATCGTTCCACCCATATACCGGGCTAAGGCCATTATAGCCATCGTGATCACGGCAGCGCACCAGACGCCGACAGTCAGGAACAGGATGATCAGTCCTACTGCTTCCAGGAACGATAATGGGGATACTCTCCGGGTTTGTTCATTCATCGGGTAAAACCTTAGCGGGATTCAGGCCAGGACACAAGCAGGCACTGCGGGGTTACCTTTTTATACCTATGATTTTAATCATGTACGCTCAGCTCGAATTGGCGGGTCTGCATAACATGGTCGCACTTGTCTTTATATGTCGTTTTCGGTATGATTTAATCTTATTCCATTGGCGCGCCTGGCCAATTCGCCGGAAAAATATAAACGCCGCAAGCGATTTCGAAGGAATTACCCATGATCGAGGGTTCTGGAATAAAAAAATTCTTCGCAAACAACTGGGAACCGATGGTCCTCTGGGCAATACTCATCGGTTTTTTCTACTTATTGAAGCCCTTCTTTCTGCTGATCTTTGAGATATTTCTGATCACGTTTATCACCAAAAGCCTTGTGCAACGGATCGTAACCCGGACGAACCTGAATTACCGGTTGACCACAGTCATGGTGTTCCTTCTGTTCATTAGTCTGCTGGGAGTAATCGGCACCTGGATAGGGCCAAGGCTTATTATCGAGTCCAACCAAGTCGTGACGGATTTTGCCGGCAACAGCAATAAACAAACGCGGGAAAATATCAACCGGTTCGCTGAAAAGCTCGTTGTGAACATGGTGGGAGAGCAAAAGGCACAAGTTGTCATCGATTCGGAGAAATACGTCGCGATGATAGAAGCTTTGAGGACCGAGGCTTCGAAGGCTGTTACAGCCACCCTGCCCCAGATTTTCGAAGCTCTCCTGTTCCTCGTGAAGCTTGGCTGGAAGATTGTGATTTCGCTTTTTTTGGCCATCATCTTTTCCTTCGTCCTCGTCATGGATTGGCAACGGATTGCCGATAAAATGAAGGTGCTGGAAAGAAGCCGCATCCGCACCTTCTATCTGGGTATCGCGCCGCACCTCCGGGCCTTCACAAATGTCCTGGGCAAGGCCCTCCGCGCCCAGGCCATAATCGCCACCTGCAATACCATTTTAACTGCCATCGGGCTTTGGTTCTTCGACGTGCCGAATATTGTGTTGCTTTCCACCGTCGTATTCTTTTGCGGGTTCATTCCCATTCTTGGAACCTTTCTGAGCTCCATTCCCATACTGATATTTGGCCTGCATGTCGGCGGGCTTTCACTGATATTAAAGCTTATTGTCCTGATCACCGTCGTCCACTCCATTGAGGCCTATGTGCTCAACCCGAAGATCACGGCCAATATCCTGCATATCCATCCGATGCTGGTCCTGGTCCTACTATTGATCGGGGAACGGTTTTTCGGTATCTGGGGAATGGTGGTCGGCGTACCAATCGGATATTACATCATCAGCGTTTTGATGACGAAGGATGAATGTATTACGGAGGAATCTCCGGAGCGCCCGTCAGGCTAAGCATAAACTGACGCTGGGCAAAGGAAACACCTGGTTTTATGCATTTGATCCTGGCATCTCGATCTTCCGCACGGGCGGAGTTGCTTCTGGCCGGCGGGTATCGGTTCAAGCAGATAACCTCCGGAATTCGGGAAAAACCGCGGGCCAAGAATCAACTCTTCGAAGCCTGGCTGGCTGGCTTGGCCGCGCAAAAAGCCCTGGCTGTGGCGCGTCGGTATCCCGATGCCTATGTCATCGGATGTGACACCGGAATTCTATTTCACGGTAAGATCCTGGGAAAAGCCGGAACGGTTCGGCAAGCCGTGACCTTGTTGACGCTTCTAGCGGACAAGACACATCGTATCAGTACAGCCGTATGCGTACTGTCCCCGAGAGCTTATGACAACGGCAAACCTTTCTGTTACCGTATCCTAACCGGAGTGGACAGTGCGCAAGTCACATTCCGCGCCTTGTCACATCGAGACATTCTCCGTTATGTGGAAACCACCAAGCCATTCTCCTATGCCGGCGCCTACGCCGTGCAAAGCGGTGGAGCCGCCATCATCCGTCGGATCGCCGGCGATCCAACCACGGTGATTGGACTGCCCATGGGACTGCTTCAGAAGCTATTGAAACGGAGCGGCTATCGGCCAAAGGACTGTAAAAGGCCTGTGCTTAAATTCTGAGGGAAACGGCAAGGCATTGGCACAAAGGGTCACACGGCCCGAAACGCCAGGGTGGCATTATGGCCGCCGAAACCGAGCGAATTGTTCAACGCCAGGCGGATTTTCTTTTCCCGGGCAGTATTGGGAACATAATCCAGATCGCAGTCAGGATCCGGAGTTTCATAATTAATCGTCGGCGGCACGATGCCATGTTTGATGGCCAGGGCACAGACGGCCGCTTCAATGCCGCCGGCGGCACCCAGCATATGACCGGTCATGGATTTGGTGGAACTAACCATGACCTTATGGGCCTTTTCCTCGCCAAACGCCTTCCGGATCGAGAGCGTTTCACACTTGTCGTTAAGCATGGTGCTGGTGCCATGGGCATTAATATAATCCACGTCTCCGGGACCCGCCTGGGAATCCGCCATAGCTAACTGCATGGAACGGGCGGCGCCATCACCATCAACCGACGGCGCAGTCTCATGAAAGGCATCACAGGTGGCCCCGTAACCGGACAATTCGCAATAGATCGGCGCGCCCCGTTTACAAGCGTGTTCCCATTCTTCCAGCACCAGGATGGCGGCGCCTTCAGCCATGACAAAACCATCACGGTTTTTATCGAACGGCCGGCTCGCTTTCTGGGGTTCGTCATTACAGGTGCTGAGAGCTTTCAGCGCGCAGAATCCCGCAAACCCGAGTTCACAGATACTGGCATCAGATCCGCCGGCGATCATGATATCGGCATCACCGCGCTGGATGATTCGGAAGGCATCGCCAATGGCATGGGCGGAAGTCGCGCAGGCCGACACTACCGAGTAGTTAGGGCCTTTGAATTGATATTTAATGGCAATCAGGCCGGCGGCCATGTTAGTAATCATCTGGAGAATCATATACGGACTGCACCGGGACGGTCCTTTTTCCTTGAGGATGCTGTGCTGAGTCTGCAAGGTTTGCAGGCCGCCGATACCGGATCCGACAATCACGCCGGCCCGACAGGGATCTTCCCGGCTCATCTCCAGACCGGAACAGGTGATCGCCGTCTTGGCCGCGCCAAGGGCATAATGAGCATACGGATCGGAACGCCGCTGATCCTTCTTTGACATGACGGCATCAAGATTGAATTCCACTACTTCACCGGCAATTTGCGAAGAATACGGCAAAACGTCAAACTGCTGAACACGCCGAACGCCGGACTGTCCCGACACAATACGCTTCCAGAACAGCGCTTCATCACAACCCAGCGGGCTGACAATCCCCAGTCCTGTAATAACCACTTTGCGCATGACAACACCTACCGGCAACGAAATTTCGGAAAAATAACGGAAAGGCCGAGGCAGGAGCGTTCCACATCCTCGGCCTTTCTAAACCACCAAGGATCAGTCGCCGCCAAACCCCTTTTCTTTCAGGTAATTGATTACCGCGCCAACCGTTTGTAATTTTTCTGCGTCTTCGTCCGGAATTTCAGCGCCAAATTCCTCTTCAAACGCCATGACCAATTCGACGGTATCGAGCGAATCCGCGCCCAGATCCTCAATGAACGAAGCTTCGGGCGTCACCTGTTCCGCATTGACCCCCAGCTGTTCCACAATAATATTCCTGACTTTATCTTCAAGCGCCATTAACTGTCCCTCCTTCGTTATAACTACATGACCATTCCACCACTGACGTTCAGAACCTGGCCCGTCATATAGGCAGAGGCATCGCTCGCCAAGAACAAGACCACATTCGCAACGTCATCCGGCACACCAAACCTTGCCAAAGGAATGGCCTCCAACATTTTTTTTTGAATATCTTCCGGCAAGGTTTCCGTCATTTTAGTTTGAATATAACCGGGCGCCAGGGCATTCACACGGATATTGCGTGACGCCAGTTCCCGGGCCGCTGATTTGGTGAATGCGATCACTCCGGCCTTTGAAGCCGCATAATTGCATTGCCCCGCATTACCGATCATGCCAATAATCGAAGCCAGATTCACCACCACCCCCGACCGCTGTTTCATCATGAGTTTCGCAACCGCTTTGGTGAATAAAAACGTGCCCTTTAAATTCACGGCCAGAACAGCATCCCAATCCGCTTCCGACATCCGCACCAAGAACCCATCACGGGTAATCCCCGCATTATTGACCAGCACATCAATTTTCCCCAAGGTTTTCAGCGCGGCATCAACCGCTGTCTGCACCTCAACGGCCTTGCTGACATCCACGGCAAAACAAGCGGCTTTACGGCCCTTATCCGCGACCACCTTAGCCGTATCCGCCAGCCATTCCTCTTTCACGTCACACAAGGCCAGATCGCTGCCGGCCGCCGCAAACTTTTCAGCAATAGCCCGCCCAATTCCACGGGCGGCCCCTGTAATCAAAGCCACTTTGCCTTCCAATACCGGCATATCATCCATTCCTCACTCACCACACCTACATCATAAATTCACGCGATACTGCGCCACAAACCAATAGGAAAACATGACGAACGCGCATATAATTAACAAAAAAATCTAATAACGTCCATCATTAGTTTGACTTTTTTTTAGCGGACATGTTGAAGCCCATTTCGTCGGACTGAATTTATAAAGATTTACAAATGCGTGAATTACGAGCATAGAGCATCTCGATGGCCGCTGGCAGCACCATTTCCGGCGTAATGGCACGCATACAGGAACCATCTTTGAACGCACATTTTCTGGAAAAACAGGGCTGACAAAGCAATTTACTCTTAATCACCCGATGCCCGGGCCCATAAGGACCGGTTCGCCGGGAATCCGTCGGGCCAAAGACAGCCAGCACCGGTGTTCCCACGGCAGCGGCCATATGCATGGGCCCTGAATCGTTGGTGATGACCAAATCCATGGCCTGCAGCACTCCCCCCAATTGCGGCAAAGTAGTTTTCCCCGCCAAATTGACCACCCGTTCTTGCAATTCCGTTTTCATTCTGGCACAAGCTATCGCCTCGCCGGCCGTCCCAAGAATAAACAGGGAAGCATCTATCTGTTTCTGAAGCCGGCGCCCGACCTCCAGAAACGATGTGAGCGGCCAGTTTTTGCTCGGCCAGCGTGAAAACGGGACCAACGCCACGCGCGGCGCGGGTTCGCTAAAAAGCTGTAATGGGAATGCCGCGGGAAATTCAGGCGGGATCAGCGGCAACTTCAGATACCGGATGACATCCAGATTCTCATCCACAGCATGGCGTTGTTTATCTCGAGGCCCGGCCACAGCCGAATACAGCAACCAGGATCCTTCCCGATGAAACGAAGGCCCGATCCGCCGGACGCCTCGCGCCAGGCGCGCCGCCAGCGCGCTTTTGAGAATACCCTGAAAATCCATAATCCAGTCGTAATGAACGGCCCGAAGATCGCGGAAATCGCCGGCAATATGCCGGACCCACTTGCGGCGGTGAAACGGAATCACCTGATTCACGTCGGTAAAGCATTGCACTAGGTCCACATAGGGCGCCTGCGTAACCCAGTCAATCGTCGCATTCCAGCCGGCCTTGAGGGCATGAACGGCCGGCAACGCGTGGAATAAATCGCCCAGCGAACTCAGCCTGACCACCAGGATTCGAGGGGCGCTTGATGACTGTTCTATCTTCACGATAGTGACTCCCTGATCACTCTGTGTTCCCAACCCGAAAACGAGCCAGCATACGATGCCGGCGGAAAGAATTCAAACATGAATCATGCTTCACGGTCCGGCCTTCAATCAAACGACGGGCCATTGAAAAAGATGTCGACATTGAACCGGATGGAAGGGGTGAAATCATAATTATTATCCTGGGGAAACTCAAATTGCGGTTCAACTTCAAAAAACAGCCAGGTCCTGTAAATCCGCGTCCGGTAGGTTACCTTGATGCGATAATCATCCGCCACCAGGGCGGATTCCTTATACCAGAACAACGACAGACAGGGCGTAATGGATCTGACATGCGGCTCCAGGGTAATTTCCCAGGATAACGTCTGCTCACCTTCCACGCCCTGGCTTTCCTGAGTCCACTTGACTGCCGTGGTAGAACGAAACCGGGCGTTACCCACCCACATCTGTTCAAAATCAACCTGGCTCAACTCCCCAAACCCGTCGTCGCCAACATAGCAAAATCCCTGCTGTTTGAGATACGCGGTCCATCCAAGCCCCAGGGATAAATCATACCGCATCTCGAGTATCGCAAAAGGCTCCGGCCACGGATCCAGACTTCTTATGCCGCCGTCAATATGTAACAATGAGGGATATTTGCTAAAAGGATTCCAGCGCAGCCCGGCACTCAGTTTATCACTGAACGGAAAATCCTCCCCCGGCAGATGATCCCGCTGAATATTATCCACAAACACATGCCATTTCTTCTCCAGGTGCGGCAGGTTGATTTGCGCGTTGACACCCGCTCCCGGACTGATGCTGAAACCGTCTTCGTATTTGAACCGGTTGGACAGCCGTAATTTCACGGTGCAGGAAGGCACGTCATTATCCGGCAAATCATCATCAAAGAAGGAATCCACCCGCAGGGTATTATCCTGAACTTTCTGGGAGATCACGTCATAATAGTGATCAAGAAATGGCCATATGATGTCCGCAGCCGGCAGTGTCGAGCCATCTGATTGTTCCGCCGGCACCGATCTGACATACTTATTGGTTATCCCCGCCGGCATGGTTTTTTTCGCTGGCGTCGGCACGGGCCACGGCGCGGCCTCAGCGGCCATGCTGCAGAGCAGGAAGCTTGCCGCAATAAACAACATTACGCGCAATACCGAACCGACGGACAAATGGACCATACGAATAACAACCATTATTTCAACACGCATGGAAAGCCCTTCACTGCCTGGCCCGGCGATTATTTTGTGCCGGTACTGCATGATGCACCACCATGTTTACCAGCTGGACGGACCGGCGACTAAATATGGTAAAATATATCCGTCAGCGTCGTTTGGATCGGCGGCGGCCCTGTTTGACACGGTGTTTTGGTCTCGGCAATACTGATGGCACCGGCTTGGAGTCCGCGAGGGCAAAGTCAATCTGGCGCTTGTCAAAATCCACGCGCGTCACGAATACCCGGACTCGCGTTCCAATCGCATACGCTTTTGATCCATCCCGCAGGACCTCCCGCTGAGCATCGTAGCGAACAAAGCCCCGGGACATCGTGGAAACATGAATCAAGCCCTGTATTTGCAGGCGCGTAAGTTCCACAAATATTCCAAAGTTCTTAACCCGAACAACGATGGCATCATAGACAATCGGTTTTTTTTCTCCACCGGCGGATCCGCCTCCGGCGGAGAGTTTTAATTGCTGTTCCAGAAACCGGTATTTCTTGATTTCCAGCAGGGTTTTTTCGGCGGCATCAGCTACCTGCTCGGTATCCGAGCAATGGGCGCCTAACAGCTTCAATTCCCCGGAATCGTAAGGATTCCGACGGCGGGTCAGCTCCGCGGCCAGAATCCGGTGCACGACCAAGTCGGGATAACGGCGGATCGGCGAGGTGAAATGAGCGTAAAACCGCTTGGCCAACCCGAAATGCCCCAAGGACTCCGGTGAGTACAAGGCGCGTTTCATGCTTTTCAGAACCGCTAGCTTGACATCATACTCCAACGGATGCCCACGCGCGGATTTCAAGAACGCGGTCATTGCTTTCCGTTTTGAAAGATCGCCGGGCTTAAATCCCATTTCCGTCAACTGGGCCGAAAGCATTTCAATTTTTGGTGGCGCTGGCGGCTCATGCACACGATGCAGAAGCTCATAGCCCCGGGTACTCAGTTCCCGATCCACCGCCTCGTTGGCAGCCACCATGCACTCTTCAATGAGCTGGTGTGAAATATCATTCACGTTCTGCCGGATATCCATGATCATGCCGTCTGGTCCCATCATGACCTCATATTCCGGGATATCCAGATCCAGGGCAAATTGGGCGAAACGCCTGGCGCGCATCTGCTGGGCTAAGTCATGGATGCTCCCGAGTACTGCCAGGGCTTCAGCGCTCATTCCCGCTTGCGGAAAACCCGTCATTGAAGCACTCGCGGCCACGCTACGATCGTGGCCAGCCACGCGGAACGCGTGGCAAGCGCGTTTATGGCCCGTGGCGGGCCGCTTGTCCTGCGCTTCGCAGGACGGCTGGCCGCTCTCCAGAGCGGCCAGCGCCTGCTCATAGCTCAGGCGGAGCCGGGAGCGGATGACGCTCCGGCAGAACTCAGAATGCACGGGAACGCCCTGGCCGTCAAAGGTAATGAACACGGAAAATGCCAACCGGTCTTCATTCGGTCTCAAACTACACAGGCCATTGGATAGTTGTTCCGGGAGCATGGGAAGCACTTTATCGGGAAGATACACGCTGTTACCCCGCCGTCGCGCCTCAGCATCCAGGAGGCTTCCCGGACGCACAAAATGCGCGACATCGGCGATATGCACTCCCAGCACGCGCCGGCCCCGGCTATCCGTATCCAGCGAAAGAGCATCGTCATAATCGCGCGCGGTCGCCGGATCAATGGTAAAAATGAATCGGTCTCTTAAATCCCGACGGTCAGGACCCGGTCCTTCCATCAACGCGGGAGATGCCTCGGCCTCCCGGATCACCGGCAGGGGGAACGCCTCCGGCAACGCGTAATGCCGGATAACAGCCAGAGTATCCAGCGACGGGTTGGATGCAGGCCCGATGACCTCAATAATTTCGGCTTCGGGATTCACATGCCGGTGCTGCCATTCCGTAAACTGGATAACCACCCGGTCATTCACCTTGGCGCCTCTGGGATCAGGCACGTAGAAATCCTGGGTATAAGCCGGGTCAATGGGAACAACGTAATAGAAATTCTGAGTCGCTTTCAACGTGCCGGTGAGCGCGCGCTTGGACCGCTCAAGAATACGAATGACCTTGCCCGTACGCCGTAAGCCCGGCACCGGCGCGGCCTGGCCGGAATCCAACCGTATAACCACGCGGTCGTGCGGCAGGGCCGTGCCCATGTTGACCCGCGAGACAAATAGGTCCGGCGACCCATCCAGGGGCGATACAAAGCCGTCGCCTGACCGCAGGACATCCATGGTACCGGTCACCAAGTCAGCAGCCTCGCCCAGCGAATAATGATCATGCCGGATGCGGACAATCTCCCCCTCCCGCACCAAGGCATTCAGCAGCAGGCGCAGTCGCTTGCGCGCGCCGCCCCGCAGGCCCAATTGTGCGGCAATCTGCAACTCCTTGAGCGGCTGGCGGGGCGATTTCTGGAGAGTTTGAAGCACCCGATCGTGAAAATGTTCGGTAAATTTTTTGGATATATTCATTTAGACTCCTCGGTATGACTGGCGTTGAAAACCTTGTTTGTGTACTCTGTGAATCAGCGGCGAATGTATTCTTATGACTGCGCGTGAAACAGCTTAAAATCGGACTTCAAACGAATCGAATTCACCCGTCAGCGGTTCCGGTATCGCGCGGCAGGCATCCACATAAGCGCCGGCAGGCCCGCTGCGGCTCCATTTCACCATCTGATCCACCATGTCCTGTTCTCCTTCAACAACGATCGCGACGCTCCCGTCATCCATGTTCCGTACCCAGCCATGAAGCCCGAGCCGGATTGCTTCCCGTCGGCATTCAAACCGGAACCCTACTCCCTGCACCCGACCTTCCACCACGATATGGATACGCGCTTTCATGGAAAACATACGTAAATCATCCCTGCCGCCGGCTTTTCCGCGCGGTGCCCATCGCGGCGATAGCCAGCGGCAGAATCAAGCCAATCAGGCAAGCCTGCGCGAACAGATCACCATATTGCGTGTAAAAGGTCAATGGCATCTCCGGACCCGGAAGCAAAACGGTCTGGAATGCGCACTCCGGCTCCGGCAAAGGTTCGCGTCCCGGCGCCAGCAGGCCGGTAACTTTTCCCGTCCGATCAATAAAACAGGTAATACCCGTATTGGTTGAACGCGCGCCGGGCACGCGGTTCTCTACGCACCGGAACACGCCATGGAGCATGTGCTGGCGGGACGCGCACGAAGGATCAAACCAGGCATCGTTGGTCTGATTGATCAGCAGCCGCGCGCCGGCGCGCACGGCATCCCGGGCCAGGTATGCCACCGTATCCTCAAAACAGATCAGCACGGAAAACGCGCGGGGCGACTGGTCCAGACGGAACACGGTGGGAATCTTCCCCGGGGTAAAGCTTTCCTCAACCGGCGTCATGGAACGGATAAAGGGTATCAAGTCTTCCATCGGAATATATTCACCGAATGCCACCAAGTGCCGTTTGGCATAAACATAGGTCAGCCCGCGCTCCGGATCGAATAGGCAGGAATTATTGTAATACCGGATCGCGTCTTCCGTTGTTTCAAAATCCATGGTCCCAACCAGAAGAGGAATGCCGTGAATCAGCAAGCCGGAAATCAGTTTCTGCGTGGACACGCTATCGCGGACAAAATTCGGAACGGCAGTCTCGGGCCACACCACCAGTTCCGGATGATAGCGTTGAATGGCCTCTGTGGTAATCCGCTGGAGGCGGGCCTCAATGGCGACACCATACTCGGCGGCCCATTTTTCAAATTGCGGAATATTCAGCTGAATCACCGCCACCCGGAGCGGCAGACCGGACCGACCATTCACCTGCCGCATCGTCTGCATCCCCTGCACCTGGCAGTGGAGCAGGATCGTCAGGACCAGGAACAGGGGCAACACCAGGCGGTACCACGGACTCCGCGGCGGGCGACCGGATTTAAGCAGGGTTAATACCATAGCGGTATTGACCAGGACAACGAGAAAAGAAACAACATACACCCCCCCCCACTCCGCCCACTGAATCAGCGATAGATTCATCGCCTGGCTGACACCCATTGGATTCCAGGGAAAACCCGTGAACAGCATAGATCGCAGATATTCAAAACCAACCCAGAGGGCCGGAATGCCAAACAACGGCCCCAGCATTCCGGCCGGGGATTGCATGTCGCTGCGGCGCAGAAGCCAGGACGCCATCAAAGAAAAGCCCGCGATATACAGCGCGCAATAGCCGCCGAGCAGGAACCAGCCAAACCAGGAAACATGAGTCAGCCAGGCAATGGACAGCCACCAGAACACCAGGCCAGCAACCAGTCCCATGCGAAACGCTTGCACCGGCGAAGCATGAACAACGATTAACAGCAGAGGAACCAGGGCAATCCAGGCAGTTAAAGTCCATTCCAGCGGGGGAAAAGCGGCAAAGAGAAACAAGCCGGAAACGACAGCGGCCAGCTCACGTCGCATGGATTGAATTATTCGCCACCAAGTCCCCGCTGTGGCGGGGTAAACCCCGCGAAACGCGGGGCAAGCACTAAGTTTATCCCGCGCCGCGCGGGACTCGCCCTGCAAGTCAGGGACACCAAGAAGACGAAAATAGGTTTTTCCGCCCGAGGCGGATCCGCCAATGGTGGAACGTGTTAGGTTTTTTATGTTAGGCAAAAGCATGATTGTAAAACCTAAAACTTTATACCTCAACCCTAACACCAGTTTTTATCTTTGTGGAAGACGCATAGATCAGGTTCGAAAATTGAGAATTCTTCATGCGGCTCCACAGCACTTCTTGAATTTTTTACCACTGCCGCATGGGCAGGGATCATTGCGACCAACTTTGGGACCATCGCGGCGGCGCGCCAGCGCCGCCGCATTCCCCGGCGCCGATTCCTCCCGCCCGCCCTGACCCGGCACACCACCCGCGCCCAGAGTCTGAATCGAGGCATCGCTCAGTGCGGAAACCTGATTATGGACCAGCTGGCGCGGCAGGGTCGTAATTAGGCGTTCAAACGCCTTCAGCGACGTCGTGGAACGGAACATTTTTTGCACGACCTCCGCCTTGATACTGTCCATCAGGGAGGAAAACATGGTGTAAGCCTCGCGCTTGTATTCCACCAGCGGATCCTGCTGGCCATAGGCGCGCAGACCCACCCCCTGACGGAGATGGTCAATGCTCCTCAGGTAATCCTGCCATAACGTGTCAATGGAATTCAGGAGAATATACCGCTCCATGCCGGGTAGCGCTTTTTCATCTTCGATCTGCACTTTCAGGTCGTAGGCTTGCTTGACCCGGTCGAAAACCAGCGCGGCCAGTTTATCGGCATCCATCGTTGCCCCCTGGATATCGGCCGGGCGCAGTCCGATCGGAAATGTCGAATTAACCCACGTGAGAAACACCTCCCGGGATTCTTCATCCTCCAGCGCCTCCTGAGCTTGCGACTCGATCATGTCGGCCACGATATCCAGCAAGTGCTCCCGGGCATTCGCCGAACGCACGATATCGCCCCGGAAGGTGTAAATAATCTCGCGCTGTTTATTCATGACATCGTCATATTCCAGGGTACGCTTGCGGATGGAATAATTATGCTGTTCCACGCGCTGTTGAGCCGTCCCTATGGACCGGTTCAACCAGGGATGCTCCAATTCCTGGCCTTCCTCAATACCCATTTTGGCCATGATGCCTGAAATACGGTCCGACCCGAACAGCCGCATGAGATCGTCTTCCAACGACACATAAAAACGGGAGGAACCGGGATCACCCTGACGCGCGCAGCGCCCCCGCAACTGGCGATCAATGCGCCGGGATTCATGGCGCTCCGAGCCAATGACATGCAATCCACTGGGTTTTTCCTTAAGCCACACGCGTAAAGACTTGCCCTCATAAGGCTGATCCAGCGTCAGATTCGATTCGATAACATCCTTTTTAAAATAGACAACACCGGACCCCAGCTTGATGTCCGTGCCACGTCCGGCCATGTTGGTGGCAATGGTCACGGCACCGGCTTGGCCCGCGCGCATGATGATTTCGGCCTCCCGTTCATGGTTCTTGGCATTCAGAACGTTATGAGAAATACCCTCCCGCTTGAGCATACGGCTGATAAGTTCCGAAGCTTCCACCGAGACCGTGCCGACCAGGACCGGCTGACCATTGCGATGACACTCCGCGATCTCATCAATAACAGCCTTGTATTTCTCCCGGCGTGTTCGATAGATCAGATCGTTGTTGTCCGCGCGCCGAATGGGGCGGTTGGTGGGAATAACCACCACATCCAATTTATAAATATCGCGAAATTCATTGGCCTCTGTCTCGGCCGTGCCGGTCATGCCGGCCAGTTTTTTATACAAGCGGAAATAGTTCTGGATAGTGATCGTGGCCAGCGTCTGGGTTTCGCGCTCGATCTTGACGCCCTCTTTGGCCTCGATGGCCTGGTGCAGGCCATCGCTCCAGCGCCGGCCCGGCAGAATGCGGCCGGTGAACTCATCCACAATCAGCACCTGGTTATTTTGCACGACATATTCCACGTCTTTTTCATATAGCGAATAGGCGCGGATAAGCTGGTCCACGTTATGAATGCGTTCGCTCTTTTCGGCAAACGCGCTTTGCAGGGCCTGCTGGCGTTCGAGCTTCGCCTGGTTCGAGAGAGAATCATCGCCATCAAGCTCGGTCATCTGTGACACCAGGTCGGGAAGCACATACGCATTGGGATCGGAGGGACTCAGAGTTTCACAGCCTCTTTCAGTCAGCGTGGCATCATGGCCGCGCTCATCAATGGTGAAATACAGCTCCTCCCGGAGCGACCGCGCCTGTTCCTTATGAATGTCGGTCAGCATGGCGTTGTCCACCTGTTCCAGCATCCTGCGAACGGACGTTTCTTCCAGCATATGTAAGAGCTGTTTGTTTTTCGGCATGCCGTGACGGACCTGGTAAAGCCGCAGTTTCGCTTTCTCAACATCGCCCTGGTCAATACACTCCCGGGTCTCCTGCATCAGCCGGTTGCACAAGTCGCGTTGTTTGCGCACCAGCCGATTCACGCTCGGGGTCAATTCCGCATATTGATGACTGGACACCGGCGCCGGCCCGGAAATTATCAGCGGCGTGCGCGCCTCGTCAACCAGGATGCTGTCCACCTCGTCAATGATCACATAATTATACCCGCGCTGGACGACATCCTCCGGCGTGAAGGCCATGCCGTTATCGCGCAGGTAATCAAAGCCAAACTCGCTGTTGGTGCCGTAGGTGATGTCCTTGGCATACTCGGCGCGCCGCTCTTCCGGCGTCATCTGGTTCTGAATACAGCCGACGGTCAGGCCAAGATATTGGTACACGAGCCCCATCCACTGGGAGTCGCGCCGCGCCAGGTAATCATTCACCGTAACCAGATGTACGTTATGTCCGGCCAGCGCATTGAGATAGAGCGGCATGGTTGCTACGAGGGTCTTGCCTTCGCCAGTGGCCATTTCCGCGATCTCGCCCTGGTGCAGCGATATACCGCCGATCAGCTGAACGTCGAAAGGCACCATATCCCAGACCATCTCATGCTCGCACACGGTGAATTTCGTACCCATCAGGCGCCGACAGGCATTTTTGACCACCGCAAAGGTCTCGCACATCAGGCTATCGAGGGGGATGCCGCGGGCAATCCGGTCCTTGAATTCAGCCGTCTTGGCCTTCAAGGCATCTTCCGACAGGGCCTGGTATTCCCGTTCAAAGGCATTAATCTGTTCAACCAGAGGCCAGAGTTTCTTCAAATCCCGATGATGTTTGGTGCCGACAATCTTATTGAGTATCCAGCGAATAGGCATAGTAAGAGGGAATGTAACACGCACCGCCAGATTTGTCAAAAAATGGTTTGATCATAATGCGATTCAGACGGTGGGGAAGGGAGAGACCATCCCCAAAATTGGGGTCAGCCCCGAAGATAGTAGTTGACAGGATTGAAGGGAGCGTATAATGATATGCACATGGCCCGTTATCTTAGAGTGGAGTACCCTGGTGCAATATATCATGTGACAGTTCGCATGGTTGGCGTGAAGGACGATTCGCATAATCTATTGTTTCTGGACGATGCGGACCGGACACGTTTTATCACAAGAATGGTTGAACATTCTGAGCAATTCAATATTCGGCTGTATTGTTTTTGCCTCATGTCCAACCATTTCCATATTTTGCTGGAAACGCCAGCGGCCAATCTGGGTCGCTTTATGCAGAAAATAACAACGGCGTACGCGGTTTACTACAATCTTCGGCACCAACGGCATGGACATTTGACTCAAGGCCGATACGGCGCAAAGCTTGTTGAGGGCGATAACTATCTGCTTTCACTGTCTCGATATATTCATTTGAATCCGATACAAATCGGGAGTGTCAAGAATTTGCCGGTCGCCGAGAAGCAACAGTATTTGAGGAAGTACCTGTGGAGCAGTTATCGCAGCTATGCAGGACTGGAAAAGCCGATGAAAGGCATCAGTTGCGAACCGCTTCTAGGAGAATTTGGAGGCAAACGTGCGGAACAGATCCGGCAATACCGGCGGTTCGTTGAAGAAAGCATGACTGAAGAAGACAAGGATTTTCAGAAGGCTATCAATGCTTCAGCGCTGAGCATCGGCTGTGAATCATTCCAAAATCAGGTAAAAGAAAAATATTTAGACTTGGCAAGCCAATATAAGATCGGTGATGACGTGTCACTGCGGAAGGTTGTTCAATATCTTTCAAGAAAGCAAGTGTTGTCAATAACAGCGGAAGCTTTGAACGTCAGTGTCGAATCATTTCAGAAGAAACGCCGTAATTCCATGTTACGGGGAATAGCCGCATGGATGTTATGCCGTTATGCCGGACTGACACAGCGCGCGGCTGCTGCGGAATTAACCCTGAGCAGCGGAACAGCGGTCGGACAGCAGTTGAAAAAGTTGAAAGCAGTGATCGCCAAGAATCGTCAGCTGAGAAAACAAGTCGAAGGAGTAGAATCTCTCCTGAAAAAGATACGCCAGGCAGGAAAGGTATAGTAAACTGCTATCTTCGGGGCTGACCCCAATTTTTCCAATTTTTCTGACAATACATTAAGCTGATGCCGGCTTCCTCGACCGGATTGCCGCAACTGAAGGTTGAGTCCAATTCCACGGTGACCCAGCCTTCATATGTCTCCAGGGCTTTCATCACTGCCGGAAAATCAATTACGCCTTTTCCCAATGGCAGAAATACGTTTTTGAAAAAATACGGTCTTCCATGCAACAGATTTTTTGTGTCTTTCAGATGCAAATGCCTTATCCGCGTCCTGAAATGCCTAGCATATTTCACCGGATCAACACCGCCGCAGACCGCATGCGCAGTATCAAAACATATTCCAACCCAATCCCCATTGGTTTCATTCATTAATATCTCCATCTCCTCCCACGACTCGGTCATATGATCAATGTGATTATGTATGGCAAGTTTCATCCCGTTATCGGCCAATATTCGTCCGACCAGATTCAAACGCCGCGCAGCCTCCTGATAATGGTCGGCAGCCGTTCCATATGTGTGTATCTTATGGCCGTCGGTTCGGGGCGCCGCCGTCATCACGACCGAACATCCTATTACGCCGCCGAATCTCACCTGCTCATGCGCCAACTCCGTCAAGCGCTGGTCGTCAGTACCCATGAGTGGGCCAGGCATATTTTGCGCCGCCAACAGCAACCCTGTCTTCAACAGCCTTGCTTTAAATACCGCCGGATCCGCGCTGTAATCAATCCTTACTCCTTCAACCCCCATATATCCCGCCTGTTTCACGGCTTGCATTTTCTCGTCATCGCTTTTGTTCTTCCAAACACCAAAATTTATCAGATGGTAAGCAACTCTCATCAAACGGCTCCTTTCTAAAACCAACCGGTAAAGGTCAACTAACAATTAACAATTTTTCCGGAACGGGCGGATTCCAGGGCCAGCCATATCACTTTAACCGCATCCCGCGCATCCTCAGCCGTAGCCGGAACACTTTTGCCTTCAACAATGGCCTCATACAACCGGCGGTAGAATTCTATAAACGATTCCTGTGACGTACATGAGGGCAAGATTTCCCGCACCCTTTTCGCCCCATCGGGCAGACTCTGATACACAAAACAAGGTCCCATGTCATTCGCAAACTGCATTCTCAAGCTCCCCTTCTCCCCGTTCACAAGCCACTTCATTTCCGGCGCAAACGAATAATGAAGCCCTATTGTCGCCATAATGCCGGAAGGCATTATCATCGCTATTTCCATTTCACACGGCAAATCGTTTTCCGTCAGCGTCTGATAGCGTCCAAAGACCTTCTGCGGTTTTTCCCCCAGCAACAGACAAACCTGATCAACATGATGGACCAGATAATCATATCCGGGGGTCACAACAAACCGATCAATCCATGTTTTCGGATCGGCCGGCTTTTCCAATCCCTTCACCGATGCCAACGGTAATTCCATGCGCACCGACAGCACCTTTCCGATTTCCCCGCCTTTCACCACCGCATCAACTGCCTTCTGATTCGCATAAAAACGCCGTTCGTGATCCACGCACAGGATCTTCCCCGCGCCACGCGCGCACTGTATTAATTCGTCCGCTTCGGCCACTGAAACGGCTATCGGCTTCTCCACCAACACATGTTTACCGGCTTTTAAGGCTTGCTTCGCCAATTCAACATGCGTCCTCACGGGGGTGGCGATTGTGATGAGATCAACTTCATCATCGTTCAAAATATCGTTTAAATCAGTTGTCCCTTGCCCGCCGTATTCCTCCGTGCCTTTGCTTGTCTTGGCTTCATCCAGATCACACAGCCACTTCATCCGATATCGCTCGGGCATGCGATGGAGAAAATAACACTGAAGATTCATTCCCGCCGCAAGTCCGATTACACCTACCGTAAGTTGTTGCATAAATCCAAACCTCCTATAATGTATAGACATGTATTAACGTGCTTTTGCTTCCGTCTGTCAAATAAAAAGAGTTGACTGCGGATAGCTTAATTACATATTACATTTAAGGAGCAGGCGAACATGATTAAACTTTCCGCGCGGGATAATGTCTGGCAACTGCAGATTGCCGCCGACACTGTTGGTATTGCCCATCTCGGCCTTGACACGGAAGGCACCGGCCGGCATATTCATAATCTTTTGCGCGAACCGTTGACGCTGACCTGGGCCCAGGCGACAGCTGTTTTACGGGAATGGAATCTGGAGAAAACAGCCACGGGCGTTGTCTATCATTTGCTCCTGGATTACGGGGCATTGGATTGGCATATTGAAACACAAGGCGATGCCTTTGTCTTCAAAATTCATCAGGAGGCCTGGACCCCGATATACGATCTGGCCTTGGTGTTCAATCTTAATCAACGCTATTGTCCGACGGCCATCCTGCCCCACGATGTGATTGACAATGTGCAACTGGTTCCGCCGTGGCTCCTGGTGGCGCCGGACCACGGTCATTTGTATTGCGAAGACCTTTCAGCGGCCGGAATACGCAAGCCTTTCGGCAAGAACGTCCCCGCCCAACGATACCGGCCCGCCCCATGGCATGCTACCCTGGCAGGACAGCGGCGCAGTCATACCCTCGTCTGGACACTGCGCGCCGGGCGGCCCTTTGAAAAGGGCGATACGGCAGTATTCCGGTTCAGCCCGCGACCGATCAAAAGACCTGCGGAGATTGAGGAACGGTCGTGGAACCGTATCCGGCGATCATGGCTGAATCAGTTTCAAGCCAATGCTGATGAGAATGATGTGGAAACCCCCATGATGCTGGCCAATAATGTTCTTAGCAATCCGGCGGTCTGTTGTACCGCTTATTACAGCGATGCCATGCTTTTCACGCCGGAACCGCTGCCGGGAATCAATTTGCCCCTTTTGGTGCGGAGAACCCTGGATGACTGGTTTGCCAATCGGCTGATGGGTTACGGCGCAGTATGTTCATTCGCCAAATATGACGCCCATACGCTCATGGCTAATTCTATGTTGATCCATGCGGCCTGGGATTATATCCGGATGACGGAAGATACGGTCTGGCTCAGGAAAAACACAGGGCATTTGCGCCGGGTGACGGAATACATGGTGCGCCGCGATCAGGATCAGGACGGTTTAAGCGAATCAGTCCTGAGCGGAAATCCATGGGCTTTAAGAGATCCGGACCGCAGCGACTTCTACCTTGAAACCATCAATTTCGGGCATAAAAACGCCTTTACGAACGCCCTGATATATCGCGCCTATCATTGCATGGCCGATCTGCTCCGAAAGACAGGTGATAAAAGCGGAACACGCCTATACTTGGCTGCCGCCCGCAGGCTGCGCCGTGTCTATGTCGCCTCATTCTATAACAGAAAAACCGGCGTCATTGCCGGTTGGATCAGCCAGGACGGGAAAACGCATGACTACATTTTCCCTTTTATAAACGGTATCGCGTGCGCTTACGGGCTGGTGCCACGGAAACAGGGCCGGAAGATACTCGGCCGGATTATAAAAAAACTGAAGGAATTAAAACCGGAAGGATGGCGCTGGGGTGTACCCGTCAATCTCGTGCCTGTCCCCGACTTTGACCTCATGCAGCCGGGCGTAGAGATCGGTGTTCAAGACATCAGACACATCAGGTCCAAAGGGATAGAACTGGTTTATGATAAAATGGGTCTACCCCGCCTGCAAGACCCCGACGGCACTAAAACATACCGGGGCCGGTTCCGTTATAATGGCGCAACGCAAACAATGCTGACCGCTTATCTCGTCATGGGATGCAGCGCCGTGGGAATGGAGCGGGAAGCGGAATGGCTGTTGGAGCCGATGATTCAGGCCGCCGCGGCCGGCGAACTTCAGAACGGATTGGGGGTGAAATCGGGCGCAGGGGCGGAACACCATGACTGGGACGGCAATCCCACGGGTTACGAGGGGTATCTGCCGGAGGGCTGGTACTTTTTGTTGGCAGCGCTCATGAAAAATAAACATGCTTATCGCCGGCTCTTGCCTTTTTGCTTTAAAAAAAATGGTTTGACTGATGCCGACGCTTGACGCCGGCAGGCGTAAGTTTGAGCATCGCATAACAATGCGCAAGACAGCCATGGAGGCAACGATTATAAATGAAGAACTACATGCTGGCACAATTGGATGAGATCAAGCCTGTCAAATGCCCGTGCGGCATGACCAAGCGCGCGTTTATCGGCCCGGGTAATTCCACGGCAACCATGCACATGGTCAACATCTCCGCGGACAGCCGGGTTCACTATCACAAGAAACTGACCGAGGTATATCTCATTCTAAACGGCAGTGGCTATATGGAACTCGATGGCGACCGGGTAGCCGTGCAACCGATGACTTCCATCCTCATCAAGCCGGGCTGTCGCCACCGAGCTGTTGGAAAACTCAGCGTCATTGTGACGGCTGTGCCGGCCTTTGACGTGACCGACGAGTGGTTCGATGATTAATCAACTATTCCGCGGGGCCACGGACCGGCCATTTTTGAAAGGTAATTATTCGCCGGCGGCAAACGTGTGGGTAATCTGCAGGGTAGACCCCACACTGCGGGTCTGATGATGCGGCAGACCGGCGATGGAATTGCGCAGGTCAGATTCGACATGGAAAACATAGGCCACATTGGTGTAAATGCCGTAACTGTAATTCCATCAATGATCCATGAAATTTACGCCTGTAAAAACCCCATGTCAAACGCTTGTTTATATCGTGTTATGATTTCCGCATAATGCGGAAATCATAAGCAGTGCCGGCCACCGTCGGGAAACAGATATAGCGGCCGGCCCGACCCTGGCGCCGGGTTTTGATTTCACGCCCGTCACCCCGACTCCAGACACGCGGCACGCTCCGGCAACGACTTATATCCACGCAACAGGGGCACCCGGCCTGGGAATGAATCGTGACACCGGTTATGCGTCCTTGCTTCATGACGGCGGAGACCAGGAACGCCCCGCGCGCGCGATAATTCTTAAATTCGCCCGTGTATTGTGCCGGCACGGCGGGAAAAAGGAAAATCGGCCCCTGATGGGATTGGATCAGGTTTTCGCAGGTAAACGGACTGCCGGGATCCACGCCCAGGAATTTCATCGCGCGATAAACATGGTTCCAATGGCCAACGGTTGAATAACGCACGATATTTTTCCGCGCGCGCAGAGCGATTTCCCTGGCGCGCGGCGGCGAAGCCAGGCCGATATCATCACCAAAAACAACCGCGGTCAACGGCCCGGCCTGATTATATTCAGTCATCAGCTGCGCGCCGGCAACATCAACCAAACGGGGGCCCTCCGGCGTCATTTCCGTGGGATAAGGCGCCAGCCGGTCGATGATTCTCTGCCACTTCCCGGCCAGCGCCTGATCCCGTTTCAGTAAACGCGCGCCAGCCACCGCGGCTTTCAGGATAAACCTGGCCATGGTTAAGGCGGCCTGGGAATCCCGGTTGTATTGCAAATACGGTTGTAAGCCCACATGCTCGCCGGACGTGCACGGCCAGATATGATACCGACCGTCCCGCTCCAGCGTGACATAATCCGCGTAAAACAAAGCCGCGGCCTTCAGGATAGCATAAGCCCGCGTGGCCAGGAAGTCCCGGTCCATAGTATACAGGTACATCAACCAGAACGGCTGAATCACCAGGCCGGTGCATTCGATATTGTAATCCCAATCCAAATGAGTTATGGGCAGCCGCTTTAACTTCATCGGGAAAGTGGCCAAGCCGAACGCGGCCCCGCGACAGCCATAGGCTGCCCGGGCCAGCCGGCGCGCGGCGGGCAGGTTGGCTTCCACCATCTGAAAATACAATTCGAACTTATCCAGGTTACCCGTAATGAAATGAGGATGCCAGAATGATTCATTGAAGTGATAATCGGCATGCCAGGGCGTGAGATCATCAAAAACAAATTTTCCGTCAAACACACCGCATAATCCGCCCAACTGCTGTTGATACTGGTAACGACTACCGCCTTGCAACGGCGCATCATTCTGGCTTTCCCGTGCCAGCGCTTCCACTGAAACCGCGGAAGCCGCGCGTAATATCTCCGCCGCCTTGCCCACGGTATCCCGGCCGTCATTGGTGGAAACCACGGGGAACAGCGCCCGGAATGTCGCTCCTTTCATTTTGACATGCAACGTCCCAGCATATCCCGGGGTGGCGTTCAAATAACGAAAATGGGTGGCACGGGATTTCAGGTGCGCATCCCCCTGGGTATCCCAGCCCTCATATGGACTGGCGGCCGGAGTGCCAAGTCCGGTCTCGTTGCGGTTGAATTCAACCCGTTTGACTTGCGCGTCATACACCTGCCCTGCCAGCAGAACCTCGAACCCGTCGGGAAAGGTAGGGTCGGGGAAAAACGGTTGCCGGATCCATACCATGCCTTGGGTCTGCCCGGCCTGTGGCGGCGGCAAAACCCCCACGTTTTTGCCGGATTTTTCATCGGCATAGTAGTCATACCCCTTTAGCGGCCGCAGGTTATGAGGATTATCCTGATGGCGGTAGAGACGAATCTTGAGGGTCTTCCCGGTGAAGCCGCTTTGCTCGCCTGCAGCCACGATCAGGTTCCTTTGCTTATGCACATAAATCCTTAACTTGACTGAGCCCAGGCGACACCGGCAAACAAGGTTGATAAAATCAACTTTATTTTTCTTTGCATCCGTGCGGTTGAAAGGCCATTGCGACGAAAAAGTTTGCCTGACATCATCTGCGTCTGGCACGACCTCCGTGCGCCACTTCAGCCCGGCCCCCCCCGGCAGGATAAAAACAATCTGCCCCACCGGCTTGGGACCGGGAAAATGGGCATAGGCGCTATACTGTTCATTACAAGCCTGACGTTTTAACGCCTCCAGCCGCGACGCATCTCCGGACATAGCCGCTGTAACAACCTCTGTACGGGTCACAATATGGCCCGCGTTGCCATACCAGCGGCGGTCGTAGGAATCCGACCGCCCCACGCTGATGGTCGGCTGATGACCAGGACCCCACACCACGCCGCCCACCATGCCATTATCCACGCGATGCGGCGATATATTGTGAGTTGAACCCGGGTAAATCCAAAGCGCCCGGCCGCTTTTTAACTTTTCTATATCTGCCAGCTTCCGGCAGATCACGGCCGTTGCACGTTGAGACGACTTGGCCTTGCCAGCGGACAGAACCGCATACCCGTAACCGGCCATAAAATCGTGGTCCGGCCGCATCAACGCGTGCGTCTGATAATCCCCGCGGTACCCGCGTCCGGCATTGAAGCCCAACACCATGTTGGCGCGCCGGTCCACGCCCAGGCGCTGGAGCGGAATCCTGACCTCGGCAATCCACATTTTCTTATGTACCGTTACTCGCCCTTCCCAGGCCATAATGGAGGCATACGTCCCGGAATAATTACCATGAATATATTCTGATTTTTGCCCCGCGGCATTGACAATAAACTCGCAAGCCAACGGTTTAAGACGGTAAAATTGCGGGTCGAACCACAAATAAACGCAATCTTCCCGATTCACATCATTGCTATAGCCATGATCGCGGTTACGGAGTTGGTCAATATGCTCGTCATAGCAGATAAAACCCGCATACAGGCACTCTTGGTCATGGCACAGCAACAGCCTGGTGCGCGGTCGCGCCGGACCGATTTTCGGCTCTGGACGGAACCCGGCCGGAGTATTCCGCAGGACCGCATGGGTATGTTCCAGGTAAGCCGTAATATCGTTAAAGCCTGGCAGTGCTAGCGCCTGTTTCCAGCAATCATCGTTCAACTGGCCGTCAATCCACGGTGTCTTGCGCACATAAGGAATATTGAATACAACCGCGCCAGAGCGCTTGAGAATATCGGCGCTGCGGCCGCCACTATTTTGAGCCGCATTATTTTTCATATTGTGATCATGCCTTCAAAACATCAGGGCTTTTAACAATCGGGGAAATACAGATCATATCCGTTTACATTTCACCGGCCCACCCCGCCACTGGATATCGGGACTATTGCCGATGGCTTCAACCGGATGTCCTCCCTGGAACTTGACCGCACACCACGTTCCGCCACGCAGGCTCAATTCTTCACCTTGGATGCGGAAAAGAACCTTGAGCTCGCTATGCCGGCGGGGGGGACGAAGCCCCTGGCTGTCAAGCCGCGTAGGGATAAGCTGGGCATCGGCGATGCGCCCCTTGGCCGCGGCATAGACAACAAATGTACCGGGGCATTTAGAATCCCGGAACAGACGCCAGTAGGTCCGTTCGGCATAGGCATCGAAAGGCAGCGGCGCGAGCGATTCGACCAGATTACAGAGGTCTTCCCGGGGATCGGGCTGGGACATGTAGTAGAGCGGATGGCGGGCAGATTTCACATAGAGCAGTTCACCTTCACTATCACGCGTTTCCTGAGCGTTGGTCACCGTCAAGGGATAGGAAAAATGCACCCATTCAGGCTCCCACTCTATAAGGGACGGCAGTGGATGGCGTTCGGCGAAGGCCGCCTGGTAATCGGCAAAAGAGAAGGGACGGAAGCCAATGCGTCTGGCAAAATCCGCTCCAAGCGCCCGCCCGTTTTCCGCAGCGAATGACGGTGGCGGTCCAACGAACACAACCGCCACACCTTGCTCGGCCATACGCAAAACTTTTCGGTAAACATCCATGGGTATGGCGTAGGCCAGGGGCACGATCAGCACTTTATAGGTGAAGGGGCCGACGGAAAAAGCTCCGCGACCGATCCGCGCCCGGCGGATGGAGTCCACCCCCATCATCGCGGCGAAAAGGCCGCGGTCAGCAAGCTGCTGAGCGGTATTGGCACAGGCGGTATAATGAACGCGGGTGTACCATTTGGGCGCCGCGGCCATGCCCTCCCACAGGAACAGCCAGGCCACATCGGTATGGGCCCACAGGTTGTCGCCCAGCAGCGCATCGAAGCGGTCAAGCCGGGTAATTTCCCGCTTGGCGGCTGACTTCACCGGCTCCAGCCGCCAGTTCAGCAGGCTTTCCGAATGATCTGAGAAGAAAATGTTAAACCAGTTGACGTGAAAGAGCATCTTGTACCGATTGGCAAAGCGCATATCCTCGATCACCGGCAGTCGCGCGGTCCAATCGTTATAATAGGCATCCCGCAGGCCCAGTTCCTTGCGGAGCCCCTCCGCGAGCATAAAGTTGAAGGAAGGATACTTGGGATCGAAGTCCCAGGCGCCGTCGGTCCAGGCGGCGGTCAGCACGCGGCCGAGCCGGAAATAATCCACCACGCCCCCGGCCATGTCCGCGGGCAGACCACTCCAGGTTTGATGTGTGCCAAAGATCAGTTTTCTTTTTTTGCCCGCCAGCTTCCGGGCATGATCGTTATGCTGTTTCTGGGCGATATAATTCATCTCGTTCAACGCATCATAGTAGTCACAGCGTATTTTCACCGCCGGGGATGTTCCATCCAGATGATCCAGAAAGATCAGGCGCGAACGCAGATCGTATCCCTGGCGCTGGCGGAAAAATCGCAGGAATCCCGCGCCGGCCTTGAAAAATCCCATATGCGCCATCCCTTTGCCCGGCTCGTCCCAGCCCATGCCGTCCAGCGGCACATCAGCATACTGATCGAGGATTTGCTTCTGGAGTTGCAGATAGCGCGGGTGGGCCAGATCCGCATAGCCGTAGGTTTTAAACGCAACATAAAACACCATAGGCCCGGAGCACCGGCCGCTGATGGAACCCTGGAGCAGGATGCCCGGATCGGGTTGACTGTAATTCTGCCAGTCGAAGCGGACGCGGGATAACGGAAATTGACGAAAGCCGCCGGCGCTGGGCTGGAAGACGGCGCATAATTCCTGAAAATGCACCTGGCCATCCAAACGGGGATACACGGCCCGCACCTGGAAGCGCCCTTCACGGATTATGGTTTCATACCCGCCAATGACCCAGAGCGCGGCTTCCGGATGGCGCTCCGCGAGCATGACGCCCCAGAACGTATGATCGGTATCAAGGATGCATTTCATCCCGCGGCGGTGGACGGCGGACACGATGGACTTCACCGCAGCATGCACGGCCGGATCAAGCACCGTGAAACGCATATGCCGGACAAAGAGATCAACCACGGCGTAGTTGTGGTCGGCCATTTCACGAATATAGGGATCGGCGCGGCGCGGATCGGCGATCCAATCCGGAGAGAGGATCATTCCCGCCACCTGTTTGCCTGCCAACTGCCGCTTCGAAACTGTGATCATATTTCCTCCTGTTATTTAGCTCGACAGTTAAAAGTTCTCGGTAACCATTAAACTATCCGAAGACGATTTTTTG
>CAYQNY010000009.1:0-35705 GCA_964418925.1 uncultured Verrucomicrobiota bacterium | reverse complement strand
TTTCAACATGGGATTTATCCCTTTTTCAATGCGGCATTTAATATTACATTCCTCGATGCCGGCTAACAAAAGATGGAAAAAAATTGACACTGCGGCAGATAAAGACTATAAATTCATATCACACGTTAAAGTTAAAGTTTTTTTGAAACCAGCTGGAACTGGAATCGTAACCAGCAACACAATATCAATAATGAGGAATGACCATGATTGTCAGCACCAAGGAATTATTCCAACATGCCTACGGTAAATATGCCGTGGGCGCCTACAACATCAATAACCTGGAACAAACGATGGGGCTGTTCCGGGGCAACCTGGACAGCAAGGCGCCGTTTATCATCCAGATTTCCAAGGGCGCCCGATCATATACCGACAAGCGCATGCTGGAAGCCATGATCCGAACCGCCGACCAGATTTTTCCGGACGCGATTTTCGCCGTTCACCTGGATCACGGTGACGAAGAAGCCGCCATGGATTGCATCAACAGCGGCTTTTACAGTTCCGTGATGATTGATGCCAGCATGAAATCCTATGAAGAAAACATCGCCATCACGGACCGCGTGGTCAAGGCCGCCCATGCCAAAGGCATCTCCGTTGAGGCGGAACTCGGACAGCTCGGCGGCGTGGAAGAGCACATCTCCGTGTCCGAAGACCAGGTTCATCTGACCGATCCCGCGCAGGCCGAGGACTTCATCAAGAAAAGCGGTTGTGACAGCCTGGCATGCGCCATCGGCACCAGTCACGGCGCATATAAATTCTCCGGCAGTCAGGGTATTCATTTCGAGATCATCGCGGCAATTCAGAAAGAGCTGCCTGGATTCCCGCTGGTAATGCACGGGTCCAGTTCAGTGCCCAAGAGCGAGGTGGATCGCATCAATGCCGCCGGCGGCGCGCTGAAGGACGCCAAGGGCGTTGACGCCAATGAATTCGCCAAGGCGGCCAAACTGGGCGTCACCAAGGTCAATATTGACACCGACGGCCGCCTGGTCTGGTGTCGCGTGCACCGCGAGTATTTCAAGGAACACCCGGAAAACTTCGATCTCCGGCCGCCGGGAAAAGTCTTCATGGCCGAGTTCGCCAAATACATCGAGGACAAGAACCGGTATCTGGGCAGTGCCGGCCAGTTGGATGCCGTCCGCGCGTTTCTTAAGAAATAAGCGGATCAAGTTCTTTGTTCTTCGTTCTTCGTTCCCGGATAAGGAATCGCCAATCATGGGATTGATTCCTGGCACCGATCATCAGGAACGAAGAACCAAAAAGCACTTAACCCATGAACCCTGCCAACTTGCTTGGAACCACGTTTGCCTGTGAGTGCGGCCGGACCCATTCCATTCCTATCCAGGCAGTCGTTTATTCTGAAAAGTCGATCCAACAACTACCGGCGTTATTGGATCGATATTTCGATAATCAACGGATCAATTCATCCAAGCGACGGATAAATCTGGTCGCCGACGAACGCACCTATCCCCTGACCGGCCGGGATTGTGAGAGTGTCCTGAAACAGGCCGGCTGGATTGTTAATCCATTCATCGTTTCGGACGGACCGCATGGCAGTCCCGTCTGCGACGACATTACCCGCGACAAGCTTCTATCCCAACTGCCGGCGGGCGATGGATTCCTGGCCGTCGGCAGCGGCACAATCAGCGACCTGGTCAAATGGATCGCCACGTCACCGGGCAAGTGGCAGGCCGGCGAAGCGCAACTCCCCTACGCCATGGTTGCCACGGCAGTTTCCATGAACGGCTACGCTTCGAACAATATCGCGCCGTCAATCCGCGGCGTGAAGCGGGTGCTCCCGGGAACCGTTCCGCGGGTCATTGCGGCCGATCCATCCGTGATTCGCCGGGCGCCAAACGAGCTGACCGCCGCCGGATTCGGTGATGTCCTGGCTAAGCCGGTCAGCATGGCCGACTGGAAGCTCAACCAGTTGTTCTTCGACGAGTATTACTGTCCTGTCTGCGCACAGTTAATCCGCGACCTGGAACCGGTGTACATGACGCGCCCGGAAGCCATCCGCGCGCGGGAACCACAAGCCATCGCGGCGTTGTTCCAGGCCCTGATTTATTCGGGAGTCTCCATGACCATGGCCGGCACATCGTTCCCCGCCTCCGGTGGCGAGCATCTCATTTCCCACGCCCTGGACATGACCGCGGCAGCCCAGGGACTTCAACATGATTACCACGGCCGGCAGGTGGGATTGGGAACAATCTTCGCCTGCGCGCTTTATGAACGCGTACTGGCCCTGGAAACGCCTCTTTTCAAGGTTATGGCTGAACCCACCGACACGGCGTATTGGACAACGCTGGCTCCCGTGGTTGAAGAGGAACATGTTCTGAAACGCAACAAGGCAAAACAAGCGGTCCGGCAATTAAAATCTCCCAACATATGGGACAGGGTACGGGCCACACTGTCCCCTACCCTCCGCCCAGCCGCCGAAATCAAGGGCTGTTTGCGCGCGGCCGGCGCCGCGCACCGGATTGCAGACATCGGCTGTACGCGCGAACGTTTCCTGGCAGCCGCCATCCACTGTCATCAGATGCGGGAACGCTATACGATTATTGACCTGGCCCGCGCCGCCGGCATCATGCCCGGTGCTGCCGCTGAGATTATTGAGGAATACTTGCTTTAGCAAAGGTTCGTATGGTCGTTCGTCGCGTTTTATGACATCTTGCTCGAAAACTTGTTCATTTCTCTTCTATTCCGCATCCTACATCATCGATAGCGCGTCCACATCCACCGCAATACGCAGTTTGGCAGGATATTTCAATTCGCGCAGTACTTCCTTCAGCGGCTGACTCATGGCTTTCACTGAAGACGAGCGCAGGATGATCTGGTAGCGGTATTGTCCCTTGATCCGGCTGAACGGCGCTGGAACTGGGCCAGCCAACGTGACCGCCGGCGTCAGTTGCGGCTGAAGCCGTTTCACAATTGTTCGACCGGTCATGGCAACAATTTCCTCGGACGGTCCTTCCAGCGTGGCGCACACGAGATGCGAAAAAGGCGGATACCGCAGTTCGCGCCGCGCTTCCAGTTCCTGGTCCATGAATCCCTGATAATCCAAACGGCGGGCGGCCTGGATGGCCGGATGGAACGGCGTAAAAGTCTGGACGATCACCTCGCCGGACACATCGCCGCGCCCGGCGCGTCCGGAGACTTGCAGTAATAATTGAAAAGTTCGTTCCGCGGAGCGGAAATCGGGCATATGCAGACTGAGATCCGCATAAATCACGCCTACCAGCGTCACGCCCGGGAAATGCAGGCCCTTGGCAATCATTTGAGTGCCGATCAGGATATCAATCTTGCGCGCTTTGAAATCGCCAAGTATCTCATGATAGGCCAGTTTCCGGGTCGTGGTATCCGCATCCATCCGCCGGATACGCGCTTGCGGAAAAAAGGAGCGCATGATGGTCTCAATACGCTGGGTTCCAATGCCCGAAAATTTGATGGTCCGATCGCCGCAGGCCGGACATTTGGACAGCACTTTTAAGGCGCGCCCGCACATATGACAGCGCATGACTTCGCCGCTCTTGTGATAGGTCAGCTTCACACTGCACTGGTCGCAGGTGGCCACAAACCCGCAGGCCGGACAGATCACCGTAGTGGCAAATCCGCGCCGGTTAAGGAACAATATGGTTTGCTCGGTCTGGTCCAGGCGGCTCCGGATGGCCTCCGCCAGCTCCCGGGACAGGATATTCACATGCCCGGCCCGTTCCGCCTCCACCCGCATATCCACGATCTTCATCACCGGCATCTGCCGGTGATCCACCCGGTGCGACAGAACGGTCAGTCCATACTTGCCGCGCCGGACATTATAAAACGATTCCAGGGCCGGCGAGGCCGAGCCCAGAAGAACGGCGCAGTTTTCCATGCGTCCCCGCATCACGGCCACGTCCCGGGCATGATACCGGGGCGCCTCCGACTGCTTGTAGCTGGGCTCGTGCTCCTCATCCACAACGATCAGACCGAGATTTTCAACCGGCGCGAACAGGGCCGACCGGGCGCCGATAACAATCCGCGCCTGGCTCTCATAAATACGGTACCATTCGTCATGCCGCTCGCCATCCGACAGGTGGCTGTGCAGTACCGCGATGGCATCGCCGAACCGGCCACGGAACCGCTCCACCGTCTGCGGGGTCAGCGAAATTTCCGGCACCAGCACGATGGCGCCCTTGCCCCGGTCCAGCACATACCGGATGGCCTGGAGATACACCTCGGTCTTGCCGCTCCCGGTTACACCATGCAGCAACACCACCGGAGGCTTGAGCGTGTCAATGGACTGCCGGACCACAGCCAGGGCAGCGGCCTGCTCGGGAAACAACGTCAATGGCTGAGTCGGCAAAATGATTTGGTCGGCCAGGGGATCCCGGCGACAGGCTCCCAGGCTGATTTGCACCAGATTTTTCTTTTCCAGGCCCTTGATGACGGACGCGCTTACGCCGGCCGCCACGATAAGCTCGGGAACAGTCATGGGCCCTTGTTTCAGCAGGTACTCCAGCGCCGCCGCCTGAGCGGGACTCCTGCGCCGCAATCCCTCCAGCGCCGCGGCGTCACGAGCCGTTTCCGTTGCACAAATTTCCCGCTGTTCCCGGAACCGGGCACCATGCCGCCGAACCGCGCACGGGAGCACCGTACGAATCGCCTGTTCGATGGTGGCGGCATAATAATCGCCGATCCAGCGCGCCAGTTTCAGCATAGACTCATTCAGAAGCGGGCGGGTTCCAATCAGGGAATGTAGCGTCTTCAGATCATGCCACGCGGAGTGATCGGTCAATCCGACGACATAGCCGCGAGCCATGGCATGACCGAACGGCGCCAGCACGCGCGAACCGAGCCGCACCTGGGGCGCCAGCGCCGCGGGAATCAGATAATCGAATTCGCGATCCAGCGCGATTTCCACCACTACTTTGGCAATCTTCGGCATAGGAAAAATACAGTAGTTACTGATGATCAGACCGAATGAACAGAATTAGCAAAATGGTTCCGGAAATAGAAATACCTTGAACGGGCAGTAAATTCTGATTCTGTTTATTTTGTCAAAAAAACTTTAATAAAATCCGGCAGGATTTTATTCCCCGACGATCTTGACCAGGACCCGTTTGCGGCGGCGGCCATCGAGCTCGCCGTAGAAGATCTGTTCCCAGGGCCCGAAATCCAGCTTACCGCCGGTGACGGCCACCACGACTTCCCGGCCCATAATCGTCCGTTTAAGATGAGCATCGCCATTATCCTCAGCGCCATTATGTTGATACTGGGAATACGGCTTTTCAGGCGCCAGTTTTTCCAGCCACTTTTCGAAATCGGCATGCAGGCCGCTCTCGTCATCGTTGATGAAAACGCTTGCCGTTATATGCATCGCGTTAACCAGTATGAGGCCCTCGCAGACACCGCTGGCAATCAGGCATTGTTGCACCTGCGGTGTGATATTGATGAATTCCCGGCGCTGTTTGGTCTCAAACCACAATTCCTTACGATACGATTTCATAATTAATGCTCCCAGGTTATTTCTGCTCATTTTTTCCGTTTGAACTCACAACTTGAATAGAATATATGAAAACAATTGATAAATCGAGGGAGATTAGCCTGCATTATTCATGAAAACTATATTTTCATTCATAAGCATTTCAAAGCCAATGGCTTTGAAATTTCGACGCGCCTGCAAAAATCGCAGGCTTGCCCGTTCGGCTTCGCTCAGGGCCTTGAGCATTGTCGAAACGGCTCAAGGCTAACCCTGAGCACGAGCCCTGAGCCTGTCGAAGGGCTCACGTCGAAGTCTCTCGACTTCGCTCGAGACCTTGAGCCTGTCGAAACAGCCTTTCAGATGACCTATTCATGAAGAACTGAAATCTTCATGAATAGGTCAGGTTAGCGGCCCTTGTATTTCAGGGGGATGAGGAGCACGGCTCGCCATTCGACTCGCCTGCGGCGAGCGAGCATTTGGTTGATCCCCTCGCCCATACCGATTTCTCTTGCCTCCCCGCTTAAACGTTTTATCCTGATGTTCATTGGCAGCCGTAATATTCGTGGATTGGGGATCAACATATCAATACCACTATGCATTGTCTAATATCCAGCCATACCCCTGACTTGCGTCTATGCTGGCAAATAGAAATAGAATAAACTCTCTGTGTTTTATGTTCTGAGTTTGTTCTAATAAATTATGTTGGATGCAGAAAGATAAAGGAGGAACATCATGGATATTCAGACGCTGACGGGATTCTGCATGTGGTGCACAATTCTGAATGGAGGGTTATTGATCCTTTCATTCTTGATCTGCGCGTTGGCCGGTGATTGGGTATACCAAATGCACAGCAAATGGTTTCCCATGCCCCGAGAAACATTTAACGTGGTGATCTACTCGTTCATCGGATTATTCAAAATCATTTTTCTGATCTTCAATGTCGTTCCCTACGTGGCTTTGCTGATTATCGGATAACAGGCAACATCCAATCGGGCGTACACAAGGCTATGCACGGTATGGCCACATAGTGCGGCAAACCGTGATTGCAACCGTTAAAAAAATGGAATTACTTTCCAATTCAAAAACTCGGATCCTCATATCTGTTTTTACTCTTTTGCTGCTGGCGGCATTTTTTAACAGCGTTATGGATGTTTTGCAGTTTCGTTATTCACAGAGCGTATTCGCAAATCAAACGAAACATGAATCATTTCTGAATCCGTCGATATCCTGGCAGAATAAGTGGGCAAATGGAGATCCTGCACAAGGGGAAGCGTATCTAGGCAGCAGTACTGTATTCGTTCTTTTGACGGATTGTTGGCACTTAGCGCAATTCTTGATGTTTACATGTTTTGAAGTCATTATTCTTTTGTTACTATATCAGTTGTATAAGTTCAAATGGTATACGATAATTATAATTTTTCTTGGAATGAAAATTTTATTTGGACTGACGTTTGAAGTGTTTTTCAAAAATTTTTCATAGTATGCGATTGATATGAAAAGAAACCTAACAACAACGTAACCCGACTCGTCACAAGCCGGCCTTGCGGCCGTCTGTTACTCGCGGGTTACGCTTAGGGTTCGGCAACGGTACGCTTCTAAAGCAGCGCCGGTGTGGTGTAACATCAACTGGTTGATCGCACGCGGCTTTGACCGATACGGTCTGGCTGACGTTGCAGCAACACTCAGGGGACAGACCCTCAGAGAGATCGAGGCCTGCTGCGATAAATACGGCGTCCTGTTCGAATTCTTTGACGACCGGCGGGAAGTCGCCCCGCCGGATCTCCTGCGAAAAGGCAAGTGCGCACCAGAGGAAAGCCCATACCATCAGATCTTTCATGATTACGGCTGGACGGCCGCACTTTATCTGGACCTTGTGTACTCAGCGAAAGAGACTATCGAAAAACATGCTTAAGAGCGGCCACGACAGAGCCCTGCGACAGGCTCAGGGCCTTGAGCGAAGTCGAAACGGCGTGGCCCTCCAAAATACACGTAAAACAGGCGTTATTATAATGGAGGGACGCATCCCGCCCAACGCGGGACAAGCTTTGTTTACCACGCGTTTCGCGTGGTCGCGTCCATACGAGTTATTCGACAGTCTCAACGAAGCACAACAGCACATGAATGGACCGCCCAACAAGTCGGCTGCAGGCGACAGTATCCAGACAGAATGAACAGGATATGCACCCGCCCTCAGGCATATTCCGCGGCCACTTCGCCGGCCATTTGCGCCCATTCCCACAGACGCTGAGGCTGATAACGAACCGTGCTGATATCCTTCATAATCACTTCCACGGCACAGCCGCGCGTTTGGTCCAGCACGGTCTTCAGGTTCCGCCGGGCTTCTCGCGGATTCCACGTGTCGCGGGCCAGGATGGCTGGATTCGGCTTATGCGAAAACACGTACCGGCTGCCAACCTGGTTCACCATTTTCTCCACGTTCGCCCAGGGGCTCATGGATATCTTGTGCAAGTTGGGCACGGATTCCAGGATCCCCAGTTTATTATGCAGGGGTTCACAGCATCCATAGTAAGTCATACCAAACCGCTTGAGCCAGCGCCGCTCGTACTGGAGCGCGAACGCTTCGTGCATTTCCGGGGAGACCTCGGAAAAGATCTGCGCGGTGGCGCAACCCCACTGGTCCAGCGGCCGCACGCGCTGCGGGTTAAAATCCCCCTGGGGCAGAGCGCTGGTATAGGCGTAGCCGCCCGATCCCACGCGATAGTTGCCGGTCCGGACCGACAGCACATTCAACTGTTCCCACTGATCCAGCCGCGCCAGATACGCGTTGACCAGCCGATCCATCGCCTGATGCACAAGTTCGGGACGCAAGACCATGTCCATCAGCGCCTCCTGGACATCCCACCATCGGATCAGCTCATCCCACGGCGCAAACCATGAATGGTAAATGCCGCACTTCTCAACCGGGAGGATATCGCCGATCAGACCGACCCGGGACTGGTAATTCCGTTCGCTGGCTTCCGTATCATGCTTCAGAACCGGTGTTTTGATTTTCTCCAGGTCTTTTTCGGCCCTGATTTGCTGATGAAATTCGCGTGACACGATACCGCTACCCGCATCCTGCTGGATAACCTCTACATCCTCCTGGATGCCAAAACCGGTATCATGGATCACCAGCGGGGAATAAAATATCGGCGTCACCACCATGTCGCCGCGCATGTGTCGCCACTGGTACAGGGTTTGACGCAATTGTACTTCGATGCCGCGCGTAAAGTCACTGGTTGTTTGCAGGGTTAATTCCCCGTTTACATCCATCTCATGCCAGGGAATTTCATTGATCCACACGAGCGGACGGACCTTTTCCATCTGGTTCAGTCGCCGCCACAATTCCGCCATCTCCCGCTGAACAGGCAAGGCGGCAATTTCCGCCAATTCTTCCGCCAGGGTTCTCAGGACCAATCGGTCTTTTTCGGGTATCTTCATGACATCTCCTTAAAGTGTGTGGTATAGACTTCTGCGAAATGGTCTAAAATCGCGCCCACTCGGTGAGTGGGCCTACAAAAAACAAGGAATTTGTAGGCCGCGTGACCACGCCGGATGCGTGGCAAGCCTCACGCGGCGCATTTTGCAGAAGTCTGTGTGTGGTAATGAATCAGGCCTTGAAGTTAAGCACAGCGCATACTTCCGGGCAACTTTGCCGTTCCCAGGAACGGCTCCTACACAACCAATGGCACGGAATTGGATAGTGTAGCGGCAGTTCGATAGAACTGCTCATGATTAAAATTCCTAGAGATCCATTTATGCAGAAACAGATAGGGAATGCAACCGTCATTTCATGCATGCATTTTCCGCATGATCAGGTAAACTTCCCAGGATAAGGACTGGTTGACGGGATTCAATTGGCGAAATCCGCAGATAAAAATACTTAACAGGAGAAAAACCATGCCACGCATCACCGAACAGTTGAAACGAAAAAACATTCTGGTCTCCGACGGCGCCTGGGGCACGATGCTCCAGAGCCAGGGCCTGCAGCCGGGCGAATGTCCCGAATTATGGTGTCTGACTCATCGGGCCGAAGTACTGGAAATCGCCCGCAGCTATATCACCGCCGGGTCGGAACTGGTCAAAACCAACAGTTTTGGCGGCAGCCGCATCAAACTGGAGCATTTCAAGCTGGCGGATCGCGTGGCTGAGATCAACACGGCTGCCGCCGCCATCTCACGCGAAGCCGCCGGACCTGACCGGCATGTCATCGCCTCCATGGGTCCCACCGGTAAGATCCTGCTGATGGGCGACGTCACCGAGCAGGAACTGACCGACGCGTTTGCGGAACAGGCCATGGCATTGGAAAAAGGCGGCGCGGATGCCACTCTGGTCGAGAGCATGTCCGCCCTCGACGAAACCAGCCTGGCGATCAAGGCAGTCCGGCAAAGCACCCGGCTGGAAGTCATCAGCACGCTGACCTTCGAACGGACCGTACAGGGTGAATACCGCACCATGATGGGCGTTTCCCCGGCTGACATGGCGGCAAACTGCCTGGCGGCCGGCGCGGACATTATCGGGGCTAATTGCGGACACGGCTTCCGCCAGATGATTGATGTGGTAAAGGAAATCCGGAAAGCCGCGCCCAAGGCGCCGATCCTGGTTCATGCCAACGCCGGCCTGCCGGTCAGCCGGGACGGCGTGGACGTATTTCCGGACACACCGGAAATGATGGCCGAGTTTGTTCCCGCCCTGATCGAAGCCGGAGCCAACATCATCGGCGGCTGTTGCGGCACCACGCCGGCCCACATTGCCGCTATTGTCCAAGCCGTGAATTCGATTACGGAATGCGGATTGCCCCGTCGGCCCCGATGATTATCGGGACCAAGGGGCCACTTATCCCGATCGCTAATGACGATCGGGATGATGTGGTAAATTGCAAATTAAAATCCGGAATTCAGAATCTCATTTCGTATTCTGCAATCCGAAATCCGCAATTCAATATTTCTTTTACGCCCTTTGTTACGGCGCGGCTGGTGTGACCGGCGTGGCCGGCGCAGGCGCTGCTGGCGGCACTTCACCCGTGCAGGGCGGCAGGCCCGCCAGCTTCTGATATAAATCTGATCTGGCCGCCACCAGCTTGTCGGCTGCCTGCATGAGTCGCTGGGCGGTTTCCGGATTGGTCTGTTTCAGCACGCGGAACCGGTTTTCCTTCATGACCGCTTCGCTGTATTTCAGCACCGGCGGCTTGCTGTCAAGCGTCAGCGGATTCTTGTCCTGTTTGGTCAGGTCCGGATTGTACCGGTAGAGCGGGAAATGCCCCGATTGCACGGCATCTTTGTCTGCCAACAGCCCGCGGGTCATGTTAATGCCATGGGCAATACAATGGCTGTAGGCAATAATAATGGACGGCCCGTCATAGGCGTCAGCCTCGACAAACGCCCGCACTACCTGATTAGGATTGGCGCCCAGGGCCACCGCAGCCACATAGATATTGCCGTAGGTCATGCAGATCATGCCCAGGTCCTTCTTCATCAGCGGCTTGCCGGCCACGGCAAATTTGGCTACCGCGCCCATGGGCGTCGCCTTGGAAGCCTGTCCGCCGGTATTGGAATAGACCTCGGTATCGAGCACGAGCATGTTGATATTCCGGCCTGAGGCCAGCACATGGTCCAACCCACCGTAACCGATATCATAGGCCCAGCCGTCGCCGCCGACCGCCCAGACCGACTTCTTGACCAGGTAATCGGCCACGGAAACCAATTGCTTCGACCAATCAGAACCGCATTTCGCCAACTGGTCCTTCAACTGCGCCACGCGGACGCGCTGTTCCTCAATCCCCACGGGCGTGGATTGATCGGCATTGCGGATTTCCTCCATCAACGGCTTGAGTTCAGCGCAATTGGAACAGTCACAGCCCTGGGCCATCAGGTCCAGCGCGTAGCGCTGAAACTTATCCACTGCCAGGCGCATGCCGTAGCCGAATTCCGCAGCATCCTCGAAGAGCGAGTTGGACCAGGCCGGCCCCCGCCCGTCCTCGCGGATGGTATAAGGGGTAGTCGGCAGGTTGCCGCCGTAAATCGAGGAACACCCCGTCGCGTTGGCGATCAAGGCACGATCGCCAAAGAGCTGGGTCAGCAGTTTGACGTACGGCGTTTCACCGCATCCGGCGCAGGCGCCGGAGAACTCGAACATGGCGCGCACAAACTGACTGCCCTTGATCGTGCCCCGGTTGTAGAGCTTCGGATCCATATCCGGAATACTCATGAAGAACTTGAAGTTTTCCGCCTCCGGCTTGCGCAGGGGAAGCTGAAGCGTCATGTTGATCGCGCGATGGCCGGTTTCCTGCTTCGTGTTCGGGTCCCGCTCACGGGCCGGGCAGTTCTGGACACAGACCCCGCATCCGGTGCAGTCTTCCGGCGCCACCTGGACGGTGAACTTCATACCGGCATAGTCCTTACCCTTGGCCTCCGCCGACTTGAACGTTTTCGGCGCGGCGTTTAAACGGTCGGCGCCATAAACCTTCACACGGATGGCCGCATGGGGACAGACCAGCGAGCACTGACCGCATTGAATGCACAAGTTGGGATCCCAGGCGGGAATATCAATGGCGATGTTGCGTTTCTCGAATCTGGTCGTGCCGGTCGGCCAGGTGCCGTCCGCCGGCATGGCGCTGACAGGCAGTTCATTCCCCCGCCGGCTCATGATGGCCGCAGTGACGTTCTGGACAAAGTCCGGCGCATCCTTGGCGACGACCGGCGGCATCTTGATTTTGCCGGCCGGCTTGGCCGGCACGGTCACCGCATGCAGATTAGACACCGCGGAATCCACGGCCTTGAAATTCATGGCCACGACCTCCTCGCCCTTGCGGCCGTAGGTCTTGTGAATTGCTTGCTTGAGCGCCGCGATGGCCTTTTCCGGCGGCAATACACCGGAAATCTGGAAGAAGCAAGTCTGCATGATCGTGTTGATGCGGGAACCCAGGTTAATCTCCTTGGCCAGCTTAACCGCATCAATCACGTAAAACTTGATTTTCTTCTTGATGATCTGTCGCTCCACTTCATTGGGCATATGCTGCCATACCTCTGCGGCGCTATAAGGACTATTCAGCAGGAACACGGCGCCTTCCCTGGCGTCCTCGAGCATATCGTATTTTTCCAGGAAGGAGAACTGGTGACAGGCCACGAAATCAGACCGGAGACAGAGGTACGGGCTCTGAATGGGCTGCGGTCCAAAGCGCAGGTGGGAAATGGTAATGGCACCCGCTTTCTTGGAATCATATTCGAAATATCCCTGGGCATAATTATCGGTTTCTTCGCCGATGATCTTGATGGAATTCTTGTTGGCGCCGACGGTGCCGTCGGAACCCAGGCCGTAGAACTTGCATTCAATCCGGCCCTCGTGCAGAAGCTGAAAACGGTTATTCAGCTTCAGGCTGGTCTGCGTGACATCATCGTTAATGCCCACGGTGAAATGATTGATGCCCTGCTTGCCCAGATTATCAAACACGGCCTTGACCATGGCCGGAGTAAATTCCTTGGATCCCAGACCGTATCGTCCACCGCGGATGCGGGGGTATTTCCGGCCAGGCATCCATTTCTCGCTCATGGCCTCGCCGATGGCGGTGCGCACATCGAGATACAACGGTTCCCCGATGGAACCCGGTTCCTTGGTGCGGTCCAGGGTGGCAATGGCCTTGACGGTCGGCGGCAATGCCGCGATGAACGCCTTGATGTCGAATGGCCGGAACAGGCGGACTTTCACCACGCCGACTTTCTTGCCTTTGGCCACAAGATCGTTGACGGTCTCATGGACAGTTTCAGCGCCCGAGCCCATGATGATAATGACCTTATCAGCGTCCGGCGCGCCCGCGTAATCAAACAATTTATATTGACGACCGGTCAACTGCGCGAATTTGTCCATCTGTTTCTGAACAATTGCCGGTGTAGCCAGGTAATAGGGATTGACTGTTTCCCGGCCCTGGAAATAAACGTCGGGATTCTGGGACGTACCGCGGATTACCGGTCGGTCAGGCGAAAGTCCCCGGCGGCGATGCGCCAGCACTAGGTCATCGTTCATCATCTGCCGGATGATATCCGCCCCGATTTCCTCAATTTTCTGAACTTCATGCGAGGTGCGGAATCCGTCGAAGAAATGTACAAACGGCACACGCGTTTCCAGCGTGGATGCGTGGGCGATCAATGCCAGGTCCATGACTTCCTGAATGCTGTTCGAGGCCAGCAGGGCAAACCCGGTGGCGCGCACATCCATAACATCCGAATGGTCGCCGAAAATGGAGAGCGCCTGACAGGCCAGCGACCGGGCCGAGACGTGAAACACCGTACTGGTGAGCTCGCCGGCGATTTTATGCATATTCGGGATCATGAGCAGGAGCCCCTGGGACGCCGTAAAAGTTGTGGAGAGTGCGCCGGCAGTCAGGGCACCGTGCACGGCACCGCTGGCGCCGCCTTCCGACTGGAGTTCCACGACCTGGGGAATATTACCCCAGATGTTTTTTTTGCCGGCCGCACTCATTTCATCAGCCGTCTCACCCATGTTTGAGGAAGGCGTAATGGGATAAATAGCGCAGATTTCGCTGACGGCATGCGCGATTGTCGCCGCCGCGGTGTTTCCATCATACATTTCCTTATTGGCCATGGCAGAACAGCTCCTCTTTAATTTAACAATGAAGTAATACCCCGGGAATACCCGGCAGGATCATTACACGCCTCAGTTCAGACGTGCCAACAAACATAATGAACAAACGAATTAATGTATCTCACCGGCGGATAAAAAACAAGCAGATTTCATAAATTACAAAATCACGCACCACAGCGCTGATTCGGCTGATGATCTAAAGTTCTGATTGCAAGAATGATACGACCAAACCATCTCCAAAGGGAAAGAGATGCTTTTTTGACAGGATTGATAGGAGGAGGAAACACATTTCGCACAGGAATACAGGCAAAACTGTCGTTTTCCTCTGTAAATCCTGTTGATCTTACCTGCCTTGCGCTGGCCAGGGTATGCCTTACCGACTGAACTTCAGCATGACCGACTGACCGGAATCAACGTGGCACCAGCAATTCTAATTATGGACGCGTCACCTGTCGGCTTGTCCGGCAGGAGCGAGAGATTGTTGGAAAACGCGTGCGTTTCCCAATAATCTATGCACCCGCGACCACGCGTTTCGCGTGGCCAGCACAGGGTTTACCACGCCAGAGACGTGGTCGCGGGGGTCTTATAGCCATTGGCACACTGCGTCCTGATTATCGCATCCGGCTCTTAATTTACTTCCAGATAATCGCGATCCGGAAGCGACGGGAACTGTCGGTGCGGTTCGGCCTGATACCAGTAGGCCACTGAAGCGATATCGTCCTGCAAGGGCAGATAACGACCACTGCCATCACTGTGCCAGCCAAGGGCCTGCATAGTAACCTTGATATCCCCGTTAAAACGGATCGGGTCCATGATATGGAACCGGTACAGGCCATGCCGGTTGCCCGGCTTGCTGTCGCAGGCGCCCAGGGGATATCCCATAAACGGCGCGGAAAAATTCTGGCCAAAGCTCCAGGCGCCGCCGAAGTAGTCCTCGGTACCGGTGCCGCAAATTGTCGGGAATTCCCCGTCGCCATCCATGAACATCTTGATCTCCCCTTCGCCCCACCAGCCAGCGGAATTCTGCTGCCACGCCATATACGTCCCCACATACTGTCCGTGGCCCTGCACGTCGTCCAGGATCACGTAATCTTCCTTGTAGGGCAAGGGATTGGTACGCCGGAACCGGGCATGAAAATAAGCCTCCTGGAGATCCACGTCACCCAGAGCATAGGTAATGGAATAAAAGAACCCGCCCACGTCTTCCGGAGCGCGGTTTTCCACCGTAATGCGCGCCTGTTTACGAAACGGCATGGGAAAGTAGCTGTTCAGACCGCCGGCGGGATTAACATTGATCGGCAGGGCCATAATATTGGTCCGGGTGTTCCAGCCATTGCAAAAGAAATCGCCCAGGGGACTTTCCACGCTGGGCGTTGTTTCGCCGTCCCAATACATGCGGAGAATCAAATCGCGGAAATGTTTATTACTAACAGTGATCCAGATATGCTGAATGATGCCGGGACCTTTTACGTCCATCAGGGTGGTTGTCGATCCTCCAGGCAGGGTAATGCAGGGACGCACCTTCCATTTCCGGCCCAGGTCACGGGCGCAGCGGTTGGGACCGTTCCATTGCTGGCCGATTTTAACGACTTCCGGCTGGGGGGACTCACTCACATCCGCCATACCACCGCGCCCCTTTTCACCGTACACATTTTCCGCGGTAATGGAGCGGGTAACTGATTTGGATAATCTGCTGATCGTTCCCAGGCCGCAAGCCAGAGATTCGGTTGACATAACTTCCCTCCTTATGCTATTAGATTGTTAAAAACAATGATCCTTAGGCCCTATTTATAAATCTTGGCTTAAATATCGGCAATGGATTGAATTATGATTTTTTTGTACTATTTCAGGGACATCGGCGGCCGATGTCCCTGATCTCATAGACTATAAATACCCTTTTTTAAGGATATTTTTGCTCGCCAAGTCGCTAAAGCGGGCTTTGCTCGCAACCCAATTGTCATGCCATAGGCAGATCCGCCTCTGGCGGAAACCGCAGACTACCTAGAGCCTGTTCGAAAAGGTATTTTCACTCATGAATTTTCAATATCCAATGTCCAACAAGGAATATCCAACCTAAGATCGGAGCGCCGGCATCAGCGGCACGAGACAATACACTCCTTCTGCGCGCCTTTTCGGCGAAGTCTTATCCTTGGATATTGGAAATTGAGTTTGGATATTGGATATTCTTTTCGGATGGGGTCTACCTACCCGCAATGCTACACATAGCGTTGCAGGCGGGTCGATCAAATAAAGAATCGGGAATTTTGACAGGATTTACAGGATGGGGAACGAGAAAAACAATCGAACTCTTTCTGCGCCTTGATCCTGTACATCCTGTTAATCCTGTCTAAAAACTCCGTGTTTTCTGGTTTTTCCCGCCAGCTTGTCCGGCGTAGATCAGCGAAGACGGAAGGCGGGTCTGCGCGCCTGGGCGCAGCCTTCGGCGAAGCCTCGGCCTATGGCATGATATCGCGGTTTCGAGTGGTTAAGGAACTACGCTTTTTCCCAGACTCCGCTGGAAAAAAGAGGTTCGCCAAGGGCGAACGGATAACTTTTTTAACAATGTGCGGCATAGATCTTTATTATCATTCATGCAACATGTTGTTGTTAATTTTTTGATAAGAGACTATTGAGGAGACAAGCATGCCCGGGACAATCCGCTATTTTTTTGAGCATCCGCCCATCCAGACTCCGGCATTATGCATTCGGGGGATCGGCATCCGGGAGCCCATGCGGCCCGGTATTGTGAACCGTCCCGCGGGAACGGGGGATATCCTCATGATGTTTTTCTATGACGAAGTGATCATCCGTTCCACTGATGGCGTCACGCGCCATCCGCCCGACAGTCTGATGATCTGGCCGCGGGCGGCGGGTCATTATTACGGCAACCCGGACCAAGCCTGGAATCACTCCTGGACCCATTGCGACGGAACGGCCATCCTCCGCCTGCTGGCCCGGGAACAGCTTCCGGTGAACAGGGTCATTCCAAATATCAGCGCCGGCATGGTGGAAAACTATCTGCTGGCACTGCACCTGGAACTGACCGCCAGCCAGGTTCCCGATGCGGTGATTGTCCGCAATATTCTGCATAACTGGTTCCGTGAAATCCGCCGTCTGATGCAGCCGCGGAAAAGCCCGGTTTCCATACCCGCCGGCCTGCTGGCCATCCGCTGGCACATGGAAACACATTTTGCGGAACCGATGACCCTGCCCCGGCTGGCCCGCCAGGCCTGTCTTTCCGTCCCACATTTCAGCGCCGAGTTCAAGCGCCATTTCGGCATAGCGCCGATTGAATGGCTGATTCGCCTGCGCCTGCGACAGGCCGCCTACCTGTTGCGCGATCATAATCTCCGGGTGGGCGATGTGGCGGACAAGACGGGCTATCCCGATCACTACTATTTCTCCCGTCTGTTCAAGAAGCGGTTTGGGGTTTCGCCGCTGGCCTACCGCCGCACAGCGGGTTCTCCCTAACGTGACCTGCCGACACAGGGCTGCAGCGCGATAAGCGGCATGGGGCAGTCCACCGCGGCGGATTCGCACCGGTGACCGAGAATGACGCCGCCCGGCCGGAAAAAAACTTACATAAACCGGAGCCTTGATTACCCCGGCCATTTTACTACCATGGTAACTGCTCAGACAGCTGAGTAGTTATCAAAATGTATTGAAAGGAACACGCATGCAGACGACCTTGCCCCTGATATGCCGGTTGTTGATCATCCTGGTGATACCGCTCGTCGCCGGATGCGGCGGGTTCAATGCTCCGTCCACGATCGAGGTCAAGGACCTGGGCCTGAGCCTTAAGATACCGCCCGGATGGAGGATGGAACGCGGCAATTCGCGCATGCTGGTTGACTCCCGCAACCCGGAAAATCACTTCGGATTGATCGATGATTGTCCGTCCGCGGGCAAAAACCTGAACTCATACGTTGACGACATGACCCGCATGGATGCCGCCGGCCTTCGATCCCGCCAGGCGCTAACGATCGGTGGGTATCCGGCCATCGAACTGGTGTCCGAGGCGGATTTCGCGCTCCTGGAAGTATTTATTCAAAAGGATAACCGCATGATCCGGGTTTCTTATCGCGTTGAGAAAGAAGCCTTGCCGATCCAAGGGCCGGCTTTACGCAAATCCCTGCTGTCCATCCGGTTCCAGTAAGCCGCGGGTTTATTTGGTGTCCCCACAGTCGGCCGGATTTTGGCGACGCCAAATCCTTCTGCGCATTAACTCCGGCGCTACTGATGGATATCCTGGAGTCTAGTTCCGCGGCCTACTGCTGTTGGCCCCTATACGTCAAATTTCTGGCTCTAAACTCTTTGGGGGAAATCCCTTCCTTGGTCTTGAAAAGGCGTGAAAAATAGTATTGATCGCTGAACCCCAATTCATAAGCGATCTCCTTGATGCTCACGCTAGGTCTCAAGAGACGCTCCTTGGCACGGTTAACTTTCATCATCAAAAAATACTGGTTAGGTGAAAAGCCGGTTTCTTTCTTGAACCGTTTTCTCAAGACCTCATACCCCATCTGCACATCGTCCGCAAATGCTTTAAAGTTAAATTCATCCTGCTGTATATTGCTTTTCATGTGCATTTTGGCGCGATGCACGATGTCGTCCTGTCTTCTAAAAGTTATGCCATTTATGGCAACATAAAGTTCGGTAAGAATTTTATGAACCAGTAAAGAGGCATATTCATTATAGCCGCGCGGACCGTAAAACCACAAATCGTAAAGCTCTTCATACGTCTCAATGATGAATGCTTGCAGGCCAATGCCAAAAAGCGGTTGCTTATCAGGAATTATGTCCCCGAAATATTGTCGGGCCATGTGCCCATCAAATACCATCCAGTATTCCGTCCATACTGTTCCCGGGTCGGGGTCAAAGTGGTGCCACTTATTGGGATATTGATAAAAGACCGTACCTGGAATTACTTTCTGCCGTGGTGTGTCACGATCCTCAAAAAATCCTGTTCCTTTCAAGATATACATCACGGCATGATTGTACAGAATCCGGCCGCCGCTTTTCTCCATAATAGGAGATTTATCGACATCCACGCCGACTGCCCTTAATAAACCATCCTTTTTCATATTACCAAAATATCCATTGAACCGCCCGCGGATTTCATCTTTTTCCGCCCAAAATGTCTATTTCTTTGGCCACAATCGGTATTGTTAAGTACCATAGGGTAAGATATGTTTTAACCATATTATCCATGAATTGTAAAGTTCATTCCATAATTTGAGTATTTAACGATGCGTTTTTCCAGAACAACATCACTTTCCTATCTAATGACCTCCATGTTTTTCGGAGCATGCATGTCCGTTTGTATTACTCCCTATGTGATCACTACTATAATGAAGGAGTTCAACGCAAGTATTTTTCAAATCGCGCTCATACCGGTCATCATCCAGGCCAGCGGCTTTCTTGGCCTGCCAATGGCTATTCTTTGTAACCGATTCAATCCGAAGACTGCCAGCATCTTCCTCTACTCACTGGCCCGAACATTTCTCTTTGTATTTATTCTCGTTTTTCTGTATCAAGATTCCACCGGTGACAAGACCTCTGTTTTCTTATTAACCGCGTACAGCTTGATGGGAGTTCTGGGCGCGTCGGCGGTTGGGCTGACTAATTCCTGGTTCAAACAGGTTATTCCCGAAAACACGCAAGCCACGATTCTGGGCCGGAGAAACGCGCTGGGCTCGCTTGTTATTTGCGGACTAACCCCGGTCATAGGCCTGGCCATGACCAAGCATAACCTGGTTGGACTCGACAAGCACTCGCTGTATTTTTTCATGATATCCTTCGCGCTGGTGGTGGGCTATATTGACCTGTATTTTCTGACCAAAGTGCAAGGATGCCCAGCTATAGGGAAAAGGGGCCTTAGCGAGATTTTGCGCGAGGTAAAATCCATATGCATGAACCGCAAGATTTGGAACGTATCCACCATTTCAGTTATAGCCAACAGCAGCGCGCTCATAATTATTCCGTTTGTCATTCTGCTGTATTACGACTTGGGAATGAACGAATTCATGGTGGGAATAATCACCGCTATTTCCATGCTGGGTGTGGCGGTCGGATCAATAACCGGAGGTTATTTTTCCGACAGACAACTGATTAAACAGGTTTTCGTATATTCCTCCGCGTTAAGCGCTATTACTCAATTGTTTCTGCTCGGGCTGACCATAGCGGTATTTTCCCGACCGATGCACCCGGTGGCAATATGCGCATTGACCGCGGCGCCGGCTTTTCTGATGACATTCGCTCAAAGCTGCGTGCAAACCGCGCACATCAAATATACATACTTTACAGTAAAGGATGCTTCCAGCATTGCTTTTGCCTTTATTGCATTTGTAAGAAACCTGGTAATTCTTTTTATTTTATCAATTTCCGCCAATCTGGGAGCACTGCTTGCCAGGAGGTCTGATATTTTGTGCAATTATTTGTGGAACGGATGGCACTATACACAGGTGTTGTTGCTTGGCTCAATAGTAATAGGAGTTCTCAGCTGCATCTACCTCCAACGGGCTAACCTCTACCAGGAAAACGCCTACGCCTGACGTTCTTCCTCGCTCAACCCTGTTCATCCTGCCTGCCCTGCGCCGGCCTGGGTTCATCCCGCGTGCCAAGCCGAAGCCTTGGCGAAGGATGGTCAAAATTATCCGTTCCGGGAAAGATCGGGGCTGCGTCATGCCTACCCGCCATCGCCCGGTCAGGTCACCGGGGCTACAGATATCACGGCATGCTTATAGGCCGCGTGCCCCCCGCCCGCAACGCTGGAGCGTAGCGACTGCGGGCAGGCCACGCGGCGGATTTTCCGGAGAATGACGCCACCCGGCGGGAAAAATCAACCATACTGACGCAATCATTGCATTATTCATTCTGCTCGGCTAAGGTCATTACCAAACCTTGGAAGCCGTTAAGTGTCCCTGAAAGGAATATGAATGTGCCGTCTCGATCGGTAATAATCGGCCTGGTTCTGATGGGACTGATCGCGCTGGGGCTGCGGCTGGCTTTTTTCAATATCAGCATCACCCATGTTCCGGAATCCTCCGATGAAAGCCTTTCGATTCTTCAAGCCCGGATGATCATTGAGGAAGGGCGTTTACCGCTGTTGGTGCTGGCCAATCCTTACCAATTTCCCATCGAATCATATTTGCACACGCCCTTTATAAAAATCCTGCCACGCACCGCTGGCGGGGCGCGCCTGATCCCCTTTATTCTCAACCTTGCCGCCACGATTATTTTCATCATCACGCTTATCCGCCTGGCGCCGCTGCGAACCGCCTGGCCGGCATTGCTGTTATTACTCTTTCCATCGGCCTACGTGATAATGCTGGCCTCCGCCTATTTCATCCCCCAGCACAGTTCCTTTACCTTGCTCATCAGTATGGCGCTCTATCTGGCGGTGTGCATGCGTACCGCGCGAATGCCCGTATTCTGGGCATTGCTGTCCGGATTCTGCGCCGGGCTGGCTTTCAGTAACCACATGCTGGCCCTGCCGCTGCTGGCGATTCTCAGCGCCTATGCCCTGCTTGGCCCGCGCGGAAAAACCCGGTTGCGCATCATCCTGGCCTTTGCCGCCGGCGCCGCGCTCGGGCTGATCCCCTACCTGCTGGTCTTGTGGCTGTGGCCCGGCGCCAATGAGGGCATAAGCGGAATCGTTTCATTGAGCGAAGCATTGCGGCGCGTATGGGGGCTGGCGCTCAACAGCGCCCTGGCCGGCGCCATGGGTATTACCCCGTGCCTGTTTCCGGATGGACGCCACAAACTGGTGCTGATCCCGGGCCTGGCAACGGGATTCGCCGTGGCCTGGATCGCCATTATGGCTGCCGTGACGGCAATCAGAACCCGGTGCTTTGTTGGCCGGATCAGCAAGTCCCGCCGGATAACACTGGAAGTCAACGATATTTTTATCGGCCTGGCATGGCTTGGATTCGTGTGTTTTCTATTCAGCGCGCGGTCGCTGTCGCACACTTACCGTTACCTGCTGCCGGTTGTCTGGATGTTTCCGTTCATCACGGGCTATCTCTACGCGCGGTCACCACGGCCCGCGCGCATGGTCATCGGGGCGGCGGTCATCCTGCTTGCCGGATTCAATATTTTCGCGAGCGTGGCGCTGATGCGGGTATGGCTAAGTCCCGGATTTGCCGCCCGGGAGGCCGGCTTGTTCGATCTCAAACCAGCCATTCGCTACCTGGAGGCCAACGGCATCAACTACGCTTACGCGCCCTATTGGGTGGCATATCGTTTGACCTACGAAACCGACAACCGCCTGTTATGTTCTCAACCTTTCAACGAACGTTTTCGCGGCTGGTTTGTGCCTTATAAAGCCCAGGTTGACGCCGCTACCCGGGTTGCCTATCTGACGGCGCCGCGGATGACGTTCAAGACACGGCAGTTCGAGGATGACCTGACCCGGATGGGTGTAACCTGTCAGCGCGAAGTTCTGGGTCAGGTCAACATCTATACCGATTTCCACCTTGAGCAGAAGGGCCTCGGCGCCCTTGTCGCGCGCGACCGTATCCGTTCCACGGCCAGCCACAATTCAAGCCAGGCCAAAAATCTGGTTGACGGCAATCCTTTGACCAGCTGGGATGCGCTGGATATTCAGCAATCCGGTATGTGGATTCAGCTCGACCTGCCGGAAGTCAAAACACTAAAGGCCGTGGTCTTGCGCTACGCCCCTAATGTCCGCGCACCGGCAAAAGCAATGGCGATCATGGGCTGGACGGAAACCGGATGGAAAGATATCGTTGATCGGAACGTCGCCCATCCATTCGACCGCTTTATATTCCGCAACGGGCATCCAATTTATGGCTGGAATACGCAAACCATTCTTTTACCAGCGTTTAAAACTCAACGGCTGAGGTTCAAGATCAGCGCACCGGAACCGGACTGCGCCTGGGCTTTCAACGAAATTGAGCTGTACCAGACCAGCCCATGACCCGCGCGCCGGGGTCTGATATTCGCAATCTGATTGCATCTTTAAGGCGCTTCCTGTTCAATGCCACCTTAAGCGCGTAGACGTACACCACATCTACATCCATCAGGAAAGGAATATTTAATGCATATGGTGTATTCAGCCCCCTACTCAACCATGCGCCAGATTCACCTGGATTTTCATACCCCGGGATTCGTCACGGTGGGCAATCGGTTTGACGCCCAACGTTTTTTCGACACACTGGAATCGGCCGAGGTCAATGCCATCGCCGTATTTGCCCTCTGTCACCACGGGTATTCCTATTTCAACACCCGCACCGGCGTACGGCATCCCGGATTGAACTTCGACCTGTTTGGCGCCATGGCGGAAGAAGCGCATAAACGGTCGCTGCAATTCCTGGCCTATTTCAGCCTGAATGTTAATGAAATCCAGGCCGCCCGCCACCCGGAATGGCACGCCCTGCACCGTGATGGACGACCCGTTAACAGTCAGATTCTCCAAGACAGTTCGGAGCTGTACTGGACCTGGCTGTGTCCGAATCGGCCCGGATTTCTTGATCAATTTTTCTATCCGCAAGTGCAGGAAGTCCTGACCCGCTACCCGCTTGACGGTATTTTCATTGACATGGCAGGTTATCTGCCTAAATCCTGCTTCTGCTCCCACTGTCTTGAAAAAATGCGCCAGGCCGGACAGGATCCGGACAGTGTTCCCCAGCATCAGGCATTTAATGCGGCCACCAATCAAGCCGTAGCCGTAGAATTACGGCGACAACTGGATCGGATCAAACCCGGCCTGCGTATGGAGATCGGATGCTATAACGCCTTTGGCGAAGCGCATAAGGCCAAAGGTATAATCAGCGATTTCTATCTCGAGTCCCTGGCATTTCAAACCGGCTGGCAGTATTTCCCCCTATTTGTCCGTTACCTGCGCCGGCAAGGTATGCCCGTGATCGGCTACACCGGCCGGTTCCTGAAAAACTGGGGTGACTTCGGTACCGTAGCATCCACCCACCAGTTAAAAACGCAGGTGGCCATGCATCTGATGGCCGGCGTGGCCAGCGGCATCGGCGATCATATGCATTGTGACGGCGAGCTTAATCCCGCGGTTTATTCTGCTATCGGCGAAGCCTTCCGCTTCATCAAGCCGCGTCAGCCTTATTGTGTCGGCATGACCCCCGTCAAGGAACTGGCGATTCTGGTTCCCCAGGGCATTGAGGCCAATGCCGCCACTCTGGACCATAATAACCCGTTTCTATCGATATTGGACGCCTATAAAGGCGCGGCCAAACTGGCCACGGAACTGCATTATCAGTATGACCTTATCACCCAGGAATCCGATCTGGACGGATTTTCCGCGCTGATGATCAATGACGGCACATTTGACCTGGACTTTGTGACCAAAGCGCGGCAGTTTGCCGAAGCCGGCGGATGGCTCGTAGTGGGCGGATTCGGGTTGTGTCCGGCAAATGACGCGGCCGGCCGCGCCTGGCGCAAGTTAACGGGAGTCACATCATTCAGCCGGTCGGAGCACGAAGGGGAATTCTATCAACTTGACGACCCGCAATTGAAGCCCCATATCCCGCCGATGGCACACCGGGTTCATGCCCGGGCAATCGACGCCGAATTTGCGTCTGATATCATATCGTTAGCCACCGTTTATCGCTCGCCGACAGCACGGAGCCGAGCGCATTATTACGGACATTTTCACGGTCCGGCTGTCTCCGCCGCCGGAACAGCTATCGGTCTGCGCCGGATTGGGCAGGGTGGATGCCTGCTCATCCGCCCCCAGATATTCACCGCCTACCTGCAAACCGGCTATTTTGTCCATCGCCAACTGATACTCAACCTGCTGGACGCTTTCCTGCCGACCCAGCGGCGCCATTTGGCCACTAACGCACCCACCATTGTGGAAATTGCGCTCGGATGGAAAGAAGGCCGTTATATCATTCAGGTTCTACCGTTCATCAGTGACCGGCGCGATCGCAACAGTTTTGAATCCCTTAATGAACCAGTGCCATTCCACGATATATGGATTGATGTATTCGATATTCGCGGAGCTGTCAAAGCCTACGACCCTGTTGCCCACACTGCTATTCCTTGCGAACCCAGGGAACGGGGCCTGCGTTTATATCTGCCGCCCTTTGCCGGGCATTTGCTGGCGGTGGTGGAAAGCGCCGACGGGAATCCCATAACACCAGCCCGGTGTTAGTACCTTAACCGTTGGGAACCGCGATGTCATGCCATAGGCCCTCAGGTCCGGAGAACCCTCCCCTCAGGTCCGGAGGACCTTCCCCTCAGGTCCGGAGGACCTTCCGGGTCCAAGGACGGGTCCAAGGACGGGTCCAAGGACGGGTCCGAGGACAGATCCGCCCGTGGCGGAAAAAAACAAGGAAAAATGCGTCACACCCCTCCGAAGGCGGGCAGGCGTGACGCACTACAACTGTAGCGCCGCACCCCGCTCTAAACGGGGTAAACGGCGCTTGCCACGCCAGAGGCGTGGTGCGGCGAACTTGGGTTGCCACGCCGCTTGCGGAGCGCAAGCGTAGTGACGCGGCGGACACAGCTCGCATTAGCGGGAGATTGCCACGTAGTCTATATTGACAGCGGCTGATCGCAAGGCCTATGGTTATACATTGATGAATACCTCCGCTATATCCGCCAGGAATATCGCCTGCAACCATCCGCGGATGAAACGGATGAATGAAACGGCTTTACTGCGACAGCTGCATCGCCACGGCCAAATCTCCCGCGTTGAACTGGCGGCTAAACTGGACTTGGACACCAAAACAGTCACCAACCTGATACGGGACCTGCTGAAACGGAAATACGTCAAGCCTGTTGGGATCAGCCCTGTCAGCCGCGGCCGCCCCCGGCAAATGCTGCAACTGAATAATCGCGTCCTGCAGGCGATCGGTATCTATCTGCAAGAAGAAGCAGTGATCGGGGCTGTCATTGACCTGGCAGGCAATATCAGGCATCGAATCACCGCGCCCATATCCCGCACCGGAACCCGGCCGGCATTGGTACGGACCCTCCGCGACATCGCCGGTCGGTTACTCCGTCAAGCGGAAGTCAAAGTCATGGGCCTCGGGCTGGCCTTTCCCGGCATTTACGACCTGCGGACACAACGGATGGCGGAATGCGCCCATTTGCCGCAATGGAAAGGCGTTCGTATTCACCATATATTCCGGGGCATCTATAACGGACCGTTCTGCTTTGATACGTTTACCCGTGCCAAGGCATTAGCCGAGCAGTGGTATGGAACGGCCCGGGAGCTGGATGATTTTATTCTTATTGATGTCGGAGTTGGCATCGGCTGTGTGATGGTCAACCGGGGGCAACTTCAGACGGGCGTCACGCATCTGGCCGGTGAAATCGGCCATATCATTATTGACCGGCAGGGCTTGCCCTGCCGGTGCGGTCGGCGCGGATGCCTGGAAACGCTGGCATCGCTGGCAACCGTACGCCGGCGCATGCACCAGATCACGGGGAAAACTCAAAAAACACTCTCGGTTCCCGTGATGGCCGCCCTGCTGAAAGATGGCAACCCGGCCTTGCAAGCAGTGGTGACCGAAGCCGGAACAGCGCTTGGCTTGGCGCTGGCCAATCTGGTGCAACTGACCAACCCCGCCCATATCGTGCTGACCGGCGATATGATTGATCTAGGACCGCCGTTTATCCAGGCCGTCAACCAGGGCTTGACGGACTACAGCCTCCCGCAGTTCCGCCATGCCGTGCAGGTGGTGCCGGGAACCCTGGGCGCCAATGGAGCCTTGCTGGGTTCCGGGGTCATGGTAATGCAGTCGTTGTTCGCGTTATGACGAAGGGGCCCTCTGCATGGCATTGCATCATACCATGACAGCGTGTTGCCCAAATCGAAACAGCGCCTGTGGCGAGATGCTTTCCGCCCTAGGCGGACCCACCTAAGGTGGGCGCTACGCTCAGCATGACAGTTTCTTAGAGAATTCATCTACATCCGCAGCGTCATTCCGAGCGAAGTCGAGGAATCTCGATTTGGGCAACACGCCCATGAGTGACTGTTGAAAAAAATACGGACGCGACCACGCGAAACGCGTGGTAAACAGAGCTTGTCCCGCGTTGGGCGGGACGCGTCCCTCCATGCTCAAAAAGGCGTGTTTTTTCTGTATGGAGGGCCACGCCGTTTCGACTTCGCTCAAGGCCCTGAGCCTGTCGCAGGGCTCTGTCGTGGCCGTTCTTCAAGACGTTTTTCAACGGCCTCATGACACCTTAAACACACCTCCTGTCGCCGACCGAATATTTTTTTTAATATTTCGCTTGCACGACAACGCAGTTTATGTTTAACTATTTATCAGAAGTTATCCATTTAATAGCAATGCGGCCCATAAACCCACTGCCAATAAAGGAGCAACGCCCCATGCCGACCTCACCTCCGGATACAGCACGCGCGCTGGCCAAAGCCATCCGCGCCCACTGCCTGCGCATGACTCATCGCGGCCAAAGCGGCCATATCGGCAGTATGTTGTCCATGGCCGATCTGCTGGCCGTGCTTTACACCACAATCCTCAAGGTTGATCCCGCCAATCCAACCTGGCCGGAGCGCGACCGCTTTATTCTCAGCAAGGGCCACGGCGGCGCCGCTGTCTATGCCGTGCTGGCGGAACGCGGTTTTTTCCCAAAAGAATGGCTCAACACGTATTACCTGGATAACGGCAAGCTTGCCGGCCACATCAGCCATCATGTCCCCGGCGTCGAATTCTCCACCGGCTCCCTGGGCCACGGCCTGCCGGTCGCCGCGGGCATGGCCTTGGCGGCGCGGCAGGCCGGGAAAAAGCATCGTGTCTTCTGCCTCATGAGCGACGGCGACTGCAATGAAGGCTCCACCTGGGAAGCGATTATGTTTGCAGCCCAGCACCAGTTTGACAATCTGACCGTGATTGTGGATTACAACCGGGTTCAGGCGCTGGGCAAGATGGCGGATGTGATTGAAATGGAGCCGTTTGCAGCCAAGTTGCGGGATTTCAGATGGGCGGTTCGCACGATTGACGGCCATAATTATACGCAAATCGAGTCCGCGCTCTCCTGCCTGCCCCTGGAGCCGGGCAAACCCTCATGGATCCTGGCGCGGACAATCAAGGGCAAACCCATCAGCTGGATGGAGAACACGGTTGCCTGTCATTACGGCGCCGTCAATGACGAGCAATTGGCTCAGGCCTTAAAGGAACTGGAGGCAACGAAATGAGAAAAGTATTTAACACGGAATTATTGAGCATGGCCCGGCAGGATCCGCGCATTTTCATGATCCTGGCGGATATCGGCTATGGCGAAATCGAACCGTTTGCCCGGGCATTCCCCGATCGGTATTTCAACTGCGGCGTGGCGGAACAAAATATGACCGGCATTGCCTGCGGCGTGGCCATGGAAGGCAATATAGCCATCACCTATTCCATCGCCAACTTCCCCACCCTGCGCTGTCTGGAACAGATCCGGAATGACGTCTGTTATCACAACGCCAATGTTAAAATCGTGATTATTGGCGGCGGTATGGCTTATGGTCCCCTGGGCATATCCCATCATTCAACCGAGGACCTGGCCATCATGCGGGCCCTGCCCAACCTGGTGGTAATGGCGCCGTGCGATTTCGCGGAAGCGCGGGCGGCGGTGCATGCCATGATCGCTCATGAAGGTCCGGTGTATTACCGTTGCGGCTACAAGCAGGAACCTCCGGTCCACAGCAGCGCCATTGATTTCAAAATCGGGCAGGCGCTGACGGTTCGGGAAGGCTCTGACGCGACGGTAATTTTCACCGGCACGATCGGCCATAACGCCCTGCAAGCCGTGGAGCAGTTGGCCAAGGACAATATTCATTGCCGGCTGATCAGCATGCACACGATCAAACCACTGGACCGGCAAGCGATAATCAAGGCGGCCAAAGAAACGGGCGCGATTATCACCGTGGAAGAACACAATACTAACGGAGGACTGGGAAGCGCCGTGGCCGAAGCGCTGATGGATGAAGGCTGTCTGAATATCAAGTGCCGCAGAATGGATCTCCCGGATGTCAACGTGTCCAAGGTCGGCAGCCAGGCATGGCTGCGCGAACAATACGGCTTGGGCGTCAACGGCATCATGGCGGCTATTAAGGCAACCCTGCAATGACTTCTCGAGAACGTTTTTTGGCTGTATTGGATGGTCGTATTCCCGATCGCATCCCTTCATTTGAGTTGCTTATTGACAGCGGCTTTCGCCAGGCGGTCAAGCCGGAACTGGATTTTTACGACTTCCAGGAAGCCATGGGATTTGATATGGTCCTGTTCGGTTTAGGAAGCAGTGACGAGCCCATCCAATGGGAAGATGAAGCGAAGCAAATCTTTCACGACAAATGGGGCGTGCGGCAACAGTTTACCGGTGAAATGATGCCGTCTATCATTGACCAGGCCCCCCGGATTGGCGCGCTGAAGGACCTGACCCGCTATCGCCCGCCTGACCCGGCGCATCCCGCGATTATCAACCAGGTGCGCAACGTCGTCAGGCGGTTCAAGGGCAAAATGGCCCTTGGTTTTCTGGGTGAAGCCACTTTTGCCGTTCAGCAATATCTCCGGGGCGGGCTGGAACAACTCATGATTGACTATGCCCTGGGCGAAGAACTGCCCAGGCGCATTGCCGACATGGCGGCTGACTATTACTGCGAACTGTACCGGAATGTCATTCGCGCGGGGGTAGAGATCATTGTGCTGGGCGACGATTACGCGGGCAAGAACGGACCATTCATGTCGCCGAACCATTTCCAGGAGTATGTTTATCCCGGCTTAAAACGGGTGGTGCAAACCTGTAAACAGGCCGGCGCGCATGTCATCAAGCACAGCGACGGCGACCTCCGGAAACTATTGGACATGATCGTTGATACCGGGGTGGATGCCATCGGCCCCCTGGAGCCCTTGCCCACCACGCGGTTAGACCGCATCAAGGCGGCCTATCCCCAGGTAACAGTAGTGGGAAACATTGATGTCGCGCTCCTTTCGACGGGAACAGTCGCGCAAGTCCGGGAACAAACCAAGCAGTGCATTGCCGCTGCCGCGCCTGACGGCCGGTTTATCCTGTCATCGGGCAACAGCATTGCCAGCAGTGTGCGACCGGAATTGTATCAGGCCATGGTGGAGATAAAGGAAAAATATGGAGACTACCCGATCAGAGGTCAGAGGGTCAGACATCAGAGGTCCCGCTCTGAGCGGGATAAACTTGCCCCGCCGCAGGCGGGGTCAGAGGCCACGCCTGGGGCGTGGTGAACTTGCTTGCCACGCGGTTCGCGTGGCCCGCCGTAGTCAGCCGCGAAGGGACGAAGGCGGGTCAGAGATTAGTACCTTAACCATTGGGAACCGCGATGTCATGGAAGACAGATCCGCCCGTGGCGGAAAAAACAAGAAAAAATGCGTCACACCCCTCCGAAGGCGGGCAGGCGTGACGCACTACAACTGTAGCGCCGCACGGCGTGCGGCGAACTTGGGTTGCGGTCACCGTCCGCATTGGAGGTCAGGAAGACAGACTAAAAAAAATTCCAACAAGCAATCAAGGAGGTCTTAAGATGAAAATCAAATCATACTCAACTCAACAGAAAAAACAGCTACAACGGGAGGCCGTAAAATACATTATCCCCCATTTTGCGAGTAACCAGGAACTGGCCAAAGGCGCCAAGATATTTACCCGCGGCAAGGGCTGTTACGTCTGGGATATTAACGGCCGGAAATATTTCGATTCCTTTGCCACCCTGCTCACGACCATCTGCGGGCATAATCGCCCGGAAGTCACCCGCGCGGTGAAGGCACAGATGGAGCGGCTGGAATTCTTCCCCAATTATGTTGACGCCTTTACCGAACCCCTGATCAAGCTGGCCAAAAAACTGGCGGCCATTCTTCCGGGAGACCTGGCGGTCAGCTTTTTCGTCAACAGCGGTTCCGAGGCCAATGAAACCGCCATGAAGATGGCACGGCAATATCAGCTCCAGCGGGGCCAACGCAACCGCTACAAGTTCATCGCCCGGCGCGATTCCTATCATGCCACCACGCTGGGCGCCGGATCGGTCACCGGTCTGAAATGGTTCCGGGAATATTTTGAGCCGCTTTTGCCCGGCTGCCTGTTTGTCTCCGCCGCCCGGGAGGAAGACCGGCCGCCGGACATGGATTCTAAAACTTATGGCCGGCAACTGCTGCGCGAGATGGAAACTCTGATTCAGCAGGAGGGTCCGGAATCCATTGCCGGCATGATCATGGACCCGATACCCGGCTCCAACACCGGCTACCCGCTGCCGCCGCAAGGATACCTGGAAGGCGTCCGGGCGCTCTGCGATAAGCACGGCATTTTATTGATTTTCGACGAAGTCCAGACCGGTTTCGGCAAAACCGGCAAATGGTTTGCCTGCGAACATTGGGGGGTAACGCCGGATATCATGACGCTGGGCAAGGGACTCACCGGCGGATTCATTCCCCTGGGCGCGACCGTCACAACTCCCAGGGTGGCCGATGTGTTTCGAAAAAAGCCGGGGTGTGAATTCCGGTCCGGCAGTACCTATGGCGGACATACGGTCGCTTGCGCGGCCACACTGGCGAACATTATCATCGTTGAAAAGGAGCGCCTGGTTGATAACGCCCGCGTCATGGGCCGGTATATCAAAACCCAACTGGAAGCCATGCAGCAACGCCATGCCATGGTGGGAGCAATCAGCGGCATCGGCCTGTTGCTGGCCGTTAAACTGATGGCCGACCCCAAAACAAAAAAACCGTTCAATCCCAAACTCGGAGTCGGCCGTTGGATCCGGGAATGGTGTTATCAGCACGGCATGATCCTCCGCAATAACGGGGACATCCTGGTGCTGGCCCCTTCATTGATTATTTCCCGCACCGAGGCCGATTTCATGCTGGCGCTGGTTGAACAAGCCATTCAGAAGGCAACGGCTCATTTTCATATTAAATAATTCGAATATTACTTAACGCGGCCTTGGAGGGCCGCAACCAAAATAGGATGCAAAGCATACTTTGGAGTGCGCAAGCAGGAGCTTGCGCTTTGCCTCGGCGAAGCTGATGCTTCGCCGGATAAAGCGGGAGCTTGGCTCCCGCACTCCATAAAATCTCAAGAAAAGAAGAAGATACCGGACAGTAGTACGAGCTGGGGATGTCGCTCTCTTACATAGATCATATTGGCCTGTGGGCCCATGAACTCAAAGCCTGGGTGCCGCCCCGGATATTCGACGCCCATGTGCACCTGGGCCCGCCCGATATTGTCGCCCCGGTCACGGACGACCGGCGCCAATTGGCCCTATCAACCTTTACCCATCTGCGCTGGGAAGAATTGCAGGCCTGGCATCAAAACATTTATGCGGATAAGCACATCAGCGGGCTGATTGCCTTACCCTTCCCCCAGCGCGAGGTTGACCTGGACCTTTCCAATGACTACCTGATCGCGCTCATGCAACGGGATGCGCGGGTCATTGGGTTTCTGGGATCCCATCCCACGGATGTGAACCAAAGCATCGCCACGCACCGCAAAGCCCGGCAGAACGGCGTGCGTTTTCGAGGGGTTAAACCCTATGCCGACCGGCTGGGAAAAAGCAATTTCGACGCGCGGATGGATGAATTCATCCCCGATACGCTGCTGCAGTTCATGAACCAGGAGGGGCTGGCCATGATGCTGCACACCTCCGGGATCGGAGTCGGCGATCCGGAAACCCGCCGGTTCCTGCGCGTTACGGCTGAACGCTACCCGCGGATGCCGATTATCCTCGCCCACATGGGCCGGTATATCGAACCCCGGCATTTTTGCCGGTTTATCGACGAAGGGATATTGGAGGCGCACCCGTCACTCTACCTGGAGATGTCATCCGCCAGTTCCCGGGAAGTCTATGCCCGGGTGCTGGAACGACGCGCCCTGTGGCCGCGCCTGATCTTCGGATCGGACCTGCCCTTCGGACTGATTACCGGCGTGGAACAATGGTCCGATGAACACGGGGCCATCTTTTTGACCCGGACAGAATATCCCTGGTCGGATAAGCACATGCATACCCGCTACGCGGCCGAACGCAAGCAATTGACCTATAACACATATCACTGCATCAAGGCATTAAAAGATGCATTCAACAGCGTGGGCCTGTCCGGCCTGGAAGCCAACGCCTTGAAACAGGCCATTTTTTGCACCAACGCGCAGAACTTGTTGCAAACCTGGCAGTCTATATAATGACAGGCGGACAGATTGGTTGTATGCTCTGTTGAATCGGAGACATGCATCATGCCGCGCTTACCATCACCAACGAGCAGTTGTTCCTTAGGCAACAAGGCGGGATCAACAGCACAGTGCAGGCCGGCATACTGGGGGCCAGGCGCGTGAATTCGCCGAACAGTCGTGACCGGAACCAGTCTCACGGACAATATACCGAAAGGATAAAATGAATCCCATCAAGATCATTCAAATCGGTCTGGGCCCGATCGGACAGAAAATTACCCGTTATTTCCTCGCAAGGAAAAACGATTTCCGCATTGTCGGCGCCGTGGATATTGATCCCGCCAAGATCGGCCGGGATCTGGGCGAGGTATGCGGCTTATCCCAACGCATGGGCCTGCCGGTGACCGGCTGTCTGGAAGACGCACTGCGCAAGCATCGTCCACAAGTGGCCGTGCTGACGACCCTTTCGGACATGCAGCGCATCACGCCGCAGATCGAAGCCATCGTGGCGCGCGGCCTGCACGTCGTTAGTTCATGTGAAGAACTGTTGTTTCCCTGGCAAACCGCTCCGCGCCTGGCCAGGCGCCTTGACTCGGCGGCGAAAAAGAACCGGGTGGCCGTGCTGGGCACCGGCGTCAATCCCGGGTTCTTGATGGATTTTCTGCCCGTGGTACTGACCGGCGTGTGTCAGCGCGTGGATCATATCAAGGTTGCGCGCATTCAGAACGCCGCCTTCCGCCGGGTGCCATTCCAAAAAAAGATCGGGGCCGGCCTGACCCTGAAAGAGTTCGCTGCCAGGCAAAAAGCCGGCACCCTGCGGCACGTGGGACTGACCGAATCAATCGGCATGATCGCCCATCGGATGGAGTGGCCGCTGAGCCGGACGGAAGATGTGCTTACCCCTATTATTGCGCCCAAGAACATGCGCACCCGGACACTTGTCATCAAGCGCGGCATGGCGTCAGGCGTACAGCAGATTGGACGCGGCTTTGTGGGGCGGGAGGCCAGGATCACCCTGGTTTTCCGCGCTGCGATCGGCGAACCCGATCCCCGTGACACGGTCGAAATCAAAGGCGAACCCAATATCGTTTCCTCCATCAAGGGCGGGGTGAACGGCGACGTGGCCTCCTGCGCTATGATCATCAATGCCGCGCGCCTAATATTGCGGGCCAATCCCGGCTTGCGAACCATGACGGATATTTACGTGCCATCATTCTTTGCCAATTCATCTGCCCGCCCACCTACAGCGCTGGAGCGCAGTCCGCCGCGGCGGATGGCGAATAATACAGGTTAGAGAGTTCAGATCACTTTTGCCGGCCGAGTTTTTTCTTGCCGGATTCCGACTGCCGGATCAGCCGGTTCAGCAACTGCGCATAGCGTTGCGCGTTGAGCGGTAAATCCACCCACTGATCCTTGACCGATGAGTAAATCATCGCGTTGGCCAGTTCCACGGAACGGATGCCTTCCTCCGCCGGCGCGATCAACGGCACGCCATCCAGAATAGCATCCGTAAAATTTTGAAGAATGGCCGCATGCTGACCCAACGCCGGGGACGGAACCGGAATTTCGACATGCCACACATCCGGCTTCTCGCAAGTGCTCTGGGTCGTTTTGCAATAGACGTTCATCGAAACGATATTGCGCGTGAACAGGATTTTATCATTCTCCATCACCACTTTCCCACGATCTCCCGTGATTTCCAGGCGGTTCGTGCCAGGCGCTTCGCCGGTCGTGGTGATAAAGACACCGGTGGCGCCATTCTCGTATTCCATATAGGCGGTGACGTCGTCCTCGACTTCAATGGCATGATATTTGCCGAAATAACAGTGCGCGCGCAGCCGAACCGGCATTCCGGTTATCCACTGGAGTAGATCCAATTGATGCGGACATTGATTCGTCAAGACGCCGCCACCCTCCCCTTTCCAGGTGGCGCGCCATCCGCCGCCGGCATAATAAGCATTCGTGCGGAACCAGTCGGTGGCAATCCAGTTGACGCGCCGAAGTTCGCCCAATTCTCCGTCCCGTACCAGGTTCCTTAAAATAACATAACCGGGCAGAGTGCGCATACAGAACATGGTGGAGAACACCTGTTTTTTAGACTTATGCGCCGCGAGCAGACGCTGACAATCGGCCTTGTGCACGGAAATGGGCTTTTCCACCAGCACATGCAGTCCCTGCCGGAGCGCCGCAATTCCCACCGTGGTATGGGCGTAATGCGGCGTGGCGATGATGACGGCGTCTATCAGGCCGGAACGAAACATTTCATCCGTACGGACAAATGTTTTAACATGGGGCTCAAATTCCGCCAACCGTTCCGGCGATAAATCACAGACCGCAGTTAATTCGGCCCGCGCGATTTTACCTTCCATGAGCTGGCGGGCATAATTGCCACCCGCGCCCAAGCCCACGACACCCATCCTCACTGTATTCATCATCCTCCTCCTGTATAGTCCAACACTTTTCCAATGCGAGCTTTGCCCGCCGCGTCACTACGCTTGCGCTCCGCAAGCGGCGTGGCAACCCAATTATG
>CAYQNY010000008.1:0-35733 GCA_964418925.1 uncultured Verrucomicrobiota bacterium | reverse complement strand
TAGTAAGGAGAGGTGGCTGAGTGGCCGAAAGCAGCGGTTTGCTAAACCGCCGTACTGCCTTTAAGCGGTACCGGGGGTTCGAATCCCCCCCTCTCCGCCCTCCTACGCGAAGCCGCTACGGAGGGCAGGCCCTCTCACGCGAAGCCGCTTCCGCCTTCGCTCCCTGCGCTATGGCAGATAAGTCTCCAGGCAGACCCTCTTGAGGAATTATTGGCTCTCATCTTTTCAACAACAGTGACCGCACATCTTCAATCGTGCGCACACCGGAATCCATGATCTGATTGATATTTTGTTTAGCTTTGGCAAAGTTACCGGCCGAAACAAGCCGAGATGATTCAATCAAAGGAATTGAATCAGAACCGAGTATCTGGTGATGTTCTTTTTGGCCGTCACTTTCCCACACTTCGGTAATCCGGCGGGACATACTCCATCCTTTTCGATTTACCCTTCTTCGCCAGAAAGCCCTGTGGCTTGCCACAGGGATGAATGGCGTTTTTGGCTTCGCAGGGTTTCGCAAAGATGCCCCGCGGCTTGCCGCGGGGTGCTTCACTGTCAGGAAGAATATCAGGTTCATGCGTCTGAATGCTGCCACTGATACATTATTTTGGCCGCATATCTGTTGCTGGGCCTTAACGTACGTGTCGGCATGCAAATTGGTAGCAAGCATATGCCCGGCATCGGACAAGTCGAAATATCTGCGAAGTACGCTGCCCCATAAATAGGCGTAGTATGAGCCTGGTCCTATTTCGTGGCAAATACAGCAAAAACGTTGCTCCCGGCTGTTTATACCATGTTCAATTGCAGAAGCATCAACAGCAGGAGTTAGTTGGACATCTGGAGGAATAAAATTAAGCCAGGCACCCATAACAGCAGTCTTACCTGCGCCTCCGGGCACCGCACCAACCATGAATGAAGCGCCCTGGCTGATAACTGCCAATGAGTAGGCCGCCAAGTCCCTGGTTACAGTGCCCGCATCAACCAGATCAACAATAGACAACATTCTGCCGCCGCGCTGATTACAGCGGTTGATTTCTGCGCAGTGTCTTTGGATTTCGTCATTTATCATGGTTGATTTCTCCGGGTTCCCAGTGAATGGAGCAACGATGAAACAGCCCGCATATATGTTTCAAACCCAACCACGAGTACACTGTTATGGTCTGCGCCGGGTATTTCTACCAGTTTCTTGCGGGAACTTTGTGATGCCTGGTGAAGTGCTTTTGCATCAGAAAAAGGGATAATATGATCTTGTTCGCCATGAATGATCAGCGTGGGGCCGGTAAAAGTCCCAATTTTGTTGATCTGTTGAAGCACCGATTCTTCTTGAACAGTGACTGAGGTCAGGTCGGCGCCGAGACGTTGCAACAGCGGTATGACATGAGCAAAACCGCTTTCAATGATCAAGCCATCGATGTCTTCTGAATAGGTCGCAGCCAATTCCAGCGCGGACGCGCTGCCTAATGATCTGCCCATCACGACGAAGGGCCCGATGTACCCCCGTTCCGAGAGCCATCCACGGATGTATGCATAAATCTTACGCGCGTCTTTCAGCATAGCCGTAACTGTTGGGCTGCCAGTGGATTTTCCGTAGCCCCGATAGTCCACAGGCAAAAAATTGACCTTCATCTGTGTATAATAACGGGCAATATCATGATAATCTGCCGCGATTTCACCGTTGCCGTGGAAGAAAAGGATTACCGGCTGGTTTTTTCCCGCCGGGTAAAAGCGTCCGCCGATGACGACCTTACGGTCTACCGGAATCGACAGTTCCTCAAAATTGTTTCCGCTTTCCGGCGGTCCATACTCAAGACGCGGATGAAACACCACCGCCAGTATTTCCGGCCGATCTATCCATGTCGCAGGAACTTCAGAATTACTCATATTTTGTGTTCCTCGGCCACAACCATGACCAAAAACGATGATCACCAATGCCATCAGCAATAACGAGTAACCGCACCTCACTTTTTCCCTTTCCTCTTCCGGATTTTGTCGGCCCACAAAAAGTTTGTCTTATTTTTCCGGAGCTAGCGAGTACACCAAAGCCGCAACAAAACAAAGAATACCAAGATTATCGGACTGATCCCTTGCCTCTCCCGATTATAGAATAAAGCATTAAATTAATGGCTGCCCCTTGGACATTTCCAGAACGATCACGCTGGCTGTCATATGCTGGCCGACAACCAGATCAATATTCCCGCTTTTCTTTTTAATCGCCACCTTGCGACGACCGTGATAGCCCGTCCCCATAGAATACGCTTCTTTTATCCGCGCTCCATTTTTTAGCCGCAAGGCCACAGGAATATTACGTGCTACGGCATTTTTTTCCAGAATGCTCTTTCGCCGCGAGACCAGGGTTACGATGATATTACCCGTTTCGCCTGCGAATACATTGCCCTCCATGCCGCTGGGTATAGAGATCGGGTCCGGATCAAAGATCCATTTACGCCCATATAACTGTTGAACAAGCGGTAAATAGGCCTTGTAAACGGCATTGATTTGCCTGGTCTTCTTGGGGAAGTAGACGCTATACGACGCCCCCACTACCAGGCAATTCAGGAACATTTCTTCCAGATCTGACACGTCGCGCGCATAGACCAGAAAAAGCAACGGTTTGGCTATGCAAAGATATTTTAATGCGTCCATGGACCAGGCCAGACCTTCCGCCATCAGACCGTCAATTTCCTTTTGCACTTCGACATTGCAGGCGCCATTGGCAAACATAATTTTGCCCTGCCCGTGGATGATATCAGCCAGTTTTTTCAGCGGTTTTTCATAACAGCGCCATAAGCGATAGGCCGGTTTGTTATTATGCATGGTAACGCCGTCATCGTGACCGACATCCAGCACGTCGTAACACAATTGGTCGACAAACACGCCGCCCATGTCCGGATACATCCGCACAAACCGATCAATCATGGCCAGCATTTCCTGTCCGAATTTCGTCTGCGGATCCGAATTCATCATCCAGCATTCCTTCCAGACCGGGACCGGTTTCCCGTCCGAAGTACGGGCAATGGAATCCGGATAGTGTTTCCGCACATACGGAATATACCCGTCACCGGCACACTGAAAATAAGGCAATGGCTGGATGCCATACTTACGGCACAAGGCAATGACCCTGTTCGTGCGCGCCACCCCGACTTGCGGGCTCTTGGGAGAAACTGTCGGATGCCCGGCGCGCCAGGCCGACAATTTTTCAGGAGCGTACTGGCCGTAATGAATGAAATGACCATGAATCTCGGTCCACTTCAGGTTATAATCCAGTTTATCCTTGATCTCCTTGGCAGTCGTGTTCGGCGTGGTCATGATATAGCCGCCTTCGACTGCTCTGACCTTTTTATTGGGCGGATTAAAATAGTCCGGATATTTCTGATAAAGCCAGCCCAGGCCGGGACGCCAGTCGCCAGCATGCGCATGAATCATAAAGGAAGTGCGGGCCGGAATTCCCGGTTGCAGGCCCAGGTCTTCAGTTTCAAGAAAAACGCCGGTATGGAAGTAATCCGTGAAATGGAAATAGAGGTGGCTGGTAACGAAGTCCAGCGGCTTGGCAATGGTGAATCCGGCCCGGGCCTTTTTATAGAAGGTCACGCACGGAATAACCGTGCCGAAACATATATCGCCATAAGCCAGGCGCGTGTTGGCCACGCGATGAATCTCGGTCGGATACTGCCAATGCGCCGACCATACACCAAGCCCATAGGGAGCCTCACAATACGGAAAGTGCTGTTTCACAAAAAGCGAGCGCGCCGCCGCGCCCCGGTTCAGCACGATATCCAGTTTCCAGTTAAGCGCGTCAGCCACGATCTCCCACGTTTCGCGCACCACAAAATCAGCGCCGTCAAAACGTTTGGTGATTTCGACCAGGGCCGCCCCCGGTGAATTCCCCGTGCGGAATTCAACAGACATCCGGCTTTGCGTGTCCTGAAACGTTTTCTTTTTCAGGCCATCTTCAATGACGCTATAGCCCTCCCAGCCGTTCCATTTACCGTACGCGTTCACCTTGAGGACAAATTCAACCAGGTTGCCGCGCTCCTTTGAAACTGACGCCTCCAACGCCTTGTTCCCGAGCACAAATGATTTCGACTTCTCCTGCAGGTATACGCTTGGCATAGTCGGTATTTATCCTTCCATTGGTAATGCCACTCCGTGGCAACCGGAGATGTTCCATCCGTAATCCACGACCGTCGTAATTTTTATCATAATGCGGCCCACGATTTCACACCGTGGAGCGATTGTCAATATCAGAATTGCGTCTGATTCACCTGTATATTTTTTATGAAAAAAAGATGAAAAAAAAGTATTGACACAACATGCCGCAGATTCTATATTTTACATTATAAAAAAAGGATTTATATTGTAAAAATGATACAAGTGCTGAACAGAGCGTTTGACGTGCTGGAATGGCTGGCGGAACATCCGGATCAACCCCAGCCGCTGAGCGCCATTGCCGGCGCACTGAAACTCAATACCGGGACCTGCGCCAATATCATCAAGACCATGATCCAGCGCGGTTACATTGAGCAGATCGCGCCCAAAAAAGGCTATCAGCTGGGAGCCAGACTGACTTACCTGGCTCAGCAGAGCCGGCGCCATCATCGCCTGCTGGCGGTAGCCGAGCCGTGGATCACCCGACTGGCACAGCAGGCGGGCGAAAATGTGCTTTTGGTGACCCTGCAGCATTTCCGGCGCTCGATACTGTGCCATGCCAACGGCAACCAGTTACTGCAGTTACGGCCGGACTATCTGATGCGCGAGGATGTTTACCAGGTGCCAACCGGCCGTTTACTGCTGGCGTACTTGCCGGAAGAAGAGTTGAACACCTTTATCCAACAGCAGGGACTCCCCGGCCCGGCCTGGCCAAAAGCCGACACGCCAACACATTTGCGGGAACAGTGCGCACAAATTCGCCGCAAGGGCGAACTGACGCACGTCACGCACGAGCACGTCATCGGCATTGCCATGCCTGTTTACGAACACGCGCGGGTAGTGGCCGCCCTGGGCATGTACCTGCCCGCATTCAGGTTCAAACGACCGCACAAACAACAGGCGCTGACCGCCATGCGAAAAACCTGCCGGCAACTGCACCAGCAATTGTCAGCACAAGAAGAGAAACCATGCCGACCACACATACGAAACCATTAACCGATGCAGTGCTGACCAAGGCCAAGCAACTGGGGGCGGACCTGGTCGGCGTGGCGCCCGTGGAGCGCTTTCGCGGCGCACCACTCAGGATGAGCCCGCAGGGTCTCCTGCCCGGCGCCAAATCCGTTGTGGTCATGGCCTTGCACCACCTCGACGCAGCCGTGGAACTGGGCGGCGACCCCACGCCACATGAGTTGGGCCCCTATGCCACCCAGGGGCTTCAGAACTCGCGTCTGGACGACCTGTCCTTCTGGATGGGAAGGTTTCTGGAAGCCAAGAGCTATCAGGCCGTGCCGATCGTAGCCAGTAATATATGGCGCTACCACGCTGATAAGGACTGCCCGGTGGATTTTGCGCCGGACCTGGTTCACCGTTACGCGGCCGTAGCCGCCGGCCTGGGCGAGATCGGCTGGAATGGACTCACACTGACGGAAGCATACGGACCGCGCGCGCGTTTTGTCTCGGTGGTAACCAACGCGGAACTGGAGGCCTCCCCCATGTACACCGGTAAACCACTGTGCGACAAATGCATGGCCTGCGTCAAGCAGTGTCCCACGGACGCGTTCCGCAAGGAAGTGGCCAAAATCAACGAGCTGGAAATCGGCGGCCGGACTTTCAAATTCCCCGACATCAACAAATGGCGCTGTTCCTGGGCTGAAAATTTCTGCCTCAACCTGGCACATGCCATTCCGGAAAAAGTGAACGAATCCGTCGTTCTGCAGTATCTGGAAAAATACGGCGCGCATGCCGGTGAGGAGGGTTCTTGCCTGAAATTCTGCATGACGCCGGAACGGCGCCTGCAGGACCCGGCCTATACCCAGGCGCCGCGGCGCCGGAAAGAAAAATCCGACCTGACCCCCACGGCCCTGGTTCACGAGCTAAACGCCATTGCCGGCAAGTATTCCATTGACGTGACGGCCATCAGTCCAAAAACGGCCTTTGACGGCAACCCGCACATCCATCCCGGCTATCATTTACCGGACGTGGAGACCATCATTTCCATGGGTCTGCGGGTTTCAGAAACGCCGGGCGCTCATAACGAGTATCACGGCGCGCTTGAACGCAACCTTGGATTTGCCGCCTGGGAAATGGCGCATTTTCTGGATATCTCCGGCTACGCGGCTGTTTCGCACACACGCATCGCAGACGATGCGGTAGCACAGCATCTGGGCATCTACAACAAGAATATGCTATTTACTACTGTATTAACCAGCGCTATGCTTGAAACTCAGGTTGTCGAGGCCCCCAGGCAACCCGCCCTACAGCAGGCAGCCCTGCGAGATTTTTGTCAGGATGCCGGGGCTGATCTGGTTGGATTTTTCACTGGTTCCAGGCTGGAAACGTTCAAACAGGCAGTGACCCGGGCTATCCCACTGCCCGACCAGGAGGACGAGGTATTTGACAGCAACTGGCTCTATGGCGCCTATCATCCTTCAATTCGCACCAAAACAATGCAATTCAAGGGACTGGACGACTGGCTGTCAAATGCGCAGTCGGTGATTGTGCTGGGATTGCATTTTCCGGATACCGCGCTCGACACGGCCAAGGTAACGCCCGCGAAAACCATCGGTCCCTATGCATTTATCCAATTCGAAACGCTGAACCTGTTGGGTGACATGGCCATCAAGGTCATCAAGCGTCTTGAAAAATCCGGTTATCGCGCCGTGATGACAAACGACCTGACGGGACTGGCTTCGGAGGTGCGCACGTCGCGCGGCATGTTGCCGGATATGCGGGCCAATTTACACGCGGCCATGCTGGCCGGGCTGGCTTATAGCGGCGTGAACGGGTATCCCCTGACCGCCGCCTTCGGCGTGCGCCAGCGCTTTGTGGCTATTGTTACGGATTACCCGGTTAGTGACGATCCGCTGTTCAACGGACCAAACGCCTGTACTCATTGCGCCAGGCCCTGCGTCAAGGCCTGTCCTACCCAGGCCCTGAAGAACGAGTTCAAGACCGTCAATGTGGCCGGACAGGATCTTGCCTTGGGAATGTTTGATTGTTATGCCTGCGACTGGGCTAAAAAATATTGCCTGGTCGGCCAGGCGGGCCCCGCCTTCATGGGCGCCGAGGTTAACGTACCGGTCCCCAAGGAACACACCGCGGCAGCCATTGCCCAGGCCACGGCCAAGGTCAACTGGGGTATGCAAAAACGCCATCTGAATATAGCGGAAGAATGCCTGCGGGTCTGTCCGGCGCACAAAGATTAAAACAGGATCAGCACAGGGTCAGACCTTCAAATAGCAGATAACGACTGCCTTTTCTTTAGAGCCCGTTCAATTTGCTCAACGACACGGACCAAACGCTGATTAAGACGCTGGGCCTCCTCAAGCTGGGCCAATTGCCAACTAATCCCCGAGCCAGACTTCAACCCCAGCACTTGCGCAATACGCCGGCCCGTCAGTCCAGCATACTTGATCAGCATCTTTGCGGTAATCCCTCTGACACAGTTTCCTCGCTGCCTTTTGACTACTTCTTCCACCCCCAGCTTTAATACTTTGCCTACCTCACCAAGAACCTCGGCTTCTGTTATAAGCATGGCTTTCTGCCTGAACTCAACGTCTTCCGGATGCCTCAGCTTAGCCTTCTTCCGGATGGCTTGATCTTCCACCCAGCCGCAAAATTCTTCGGCCCCTATCGCCATGCTGCCTGTTCTCATGATCTTATTGAATTCCTCGTCCGTTCTGGCCAACCCGGATTCCACATAGCGTCTATACAGCTTCGATTGGGAGTGCATCTTTTCCCCTGTCTGCGCAAGAATCGGCCTCGTATTCAACCACTCCGGCTTCCTGTCCAGACCGATATATGCCCGATAGCTGCTCCACAGATATTCTTTCAAGATCGCCTGCCTTGTCTGAAGCGTCGCCGATTCCATGGCAACCGTATGAACGGGGTTCAAATGCACATATCGGCTCAGTCTCAATAAATACTCATTCCCTTCCACAACACGCGCTCCGAACCGACCCTGAAAAACATGCCCTGCAGTATTGTGCTTCAGGTTGAAATACATGCTATATCCAGTCATAACGCTCTGCATAAAACGGCTTAGGTTTGCGGATGGCGTCTCAATGAGAAGATGGATATGGTTTGACATCAAGCAATAGAGGTATAGTCTGACGCCGTAATCCTCCAAACTTGCACTCAATCGCTTAAGCAGGCGCACACGGTCGTCAATGCAACGAAATATATTCTGGCGTCCGTTCCCCCGGGCGGTCACATGATATATGGCGCCAGGATATTCAATCCTTAATTTCCTTGGCATGGCTCTATTATTCCCATTCCTTGTGCCATATCAATCCTTATTTGCTATTTGAAGGTCTGACCCTATTCCTACCAGGTAAATCCCTATCCCCTGTCCCGGCGCCAGCCGAATCAGACGGGATGAGACCGGAGTTTCGGACTGTTCTTCTCGAATGAATGAGCGGGTGCAGATAATATGCCATTCGGGATGCCGGCCGGCGGGCCATAATATTCCGGGATGTCGGACGGGATCGGAATGCATCCGATTTTCAATGAACATATCCGGTTGCAAGCTCCAATCCCGCGCGCGGACAACGTCCGCCATCTGAGACGTGACGTTGTCCGCGCACATAACCGCGACCGCTCCGCGCCTCAGGAGCCAGGCCGATCCCGACAAGCCCTTGAGCGCCGGGAATAGAATCGTTAATGTTGTCCCGCCCGGCAATGGAATCGTCGCCCCATTTGTCAGGGTATGAATCTCCGTACCCTTGACGCGCGCCACGGTGATGGCTGCCCTCAATGTTTTTGTGCGCCTTGCATCGGACGGAATCCAGAGTTCACTGACCGGTATAGCCTGGAGAATAGCGGGGACGCCGCCGGCATGGGCGCTATTGACACCAGTCAGAACAATGGCTTTGAGTTTATCCACTCCCTGACGGCGCAACCGGCGGATCACCTTGCGAATCGGGTAACGCGACCCGGGATTAATCAACAGGTCATTGCCACCGGGAACATTCACGAAACAGACGGGACCATCACCCATATTCATCACATCCAACTCCACGCTATGCCTTGATCCCCACCCTCCCATGCCCAGCGTTAATGCCAGCAGAACCGGACCGAGCATCCACGTCCAGGCCCACCGGCGCCAGACAACCCAGGCCGCGAGCGTCGCATACCAGATTGCCAGGCTCCAGAACGGCGGGGAGCGGACGTAAATATGGCCATACGGGATCCGCGCCATAAGATCAATCATCCATAGCAAAAACGACACCAGCACCAGGTTGGCGAAATTAAATATTTCACCCAGGACCGGAACCGCCAGCCCGAAAATAATTGACAGCCAGCCCGCCAGGAGCATCAGAGTCACCATCGGAATCGCTACGAGATTCGCCAGCAAAGCAATTGGCGACACCAGGTTGAACCAGCGCGCGATCAGCGGCATGGAGACCAGCCACGCTACCAGCGATGTGACGAACAGGAACAGGACGATCCGGGTCACCCGTCGGCCCCAATAAACCAGTTTCGATTCCGGCTGAAGACGCAGGGGATCGGGCTCGATTGCCGGCACGATCTGCTTGAGGATCACGGGGCAAAGAATAACCAATCCGGCGACGACCATGAACGATAACAGAAACCCGAAGCTAAACAGCTGGAACGGATCCACTGCCAGGATGATCAATGCCGCCAAGGCTAGAGCCGAGGGTACATCCGGCTTGCGTCCAACCAGCGGACCGAGAAAACATAACAGCGCCATTAAACAACCACGCACGGCGCTGGTGCTCATGCCGGTGGATATGGTAAACACCACCAGCATCGGCGCCAGCAGCAGGAACCATTTCACGCGCGAGATACGATAGGACTGCAACACGACGATGATGAACAGCGAAATAATAGCGACATGCTGGCCGGAGATGGCAAAGATATGATAGGTGCCGGTGGCAATGAAATCGGTCCGTAGTTTCTCCGGCAGTTCCTGGCGGCGGCCCAGGAGCAGAGCCTGCAAAAGTCCCGCCACTTCGGGACGATGGCCAATGCCCAACGTCAGGATAGCGGCGCATTTCCGACGGAACCGGAAACAGGCGTACAGAAGTGGATTGCCACGGTAATTGCCGAGAAACACGGCCGCATCCGGATCGGCCCGGAAAGTATAGCGCCGGTTCAGCCAATCAAGGATAGGACGAGAAGAAGATTGAATCTTAGCGTGGCATAGCCGCAACCAAATATGAGGCAAAACCTCCTTGGAGTGCGCAAGCATAGCTTGCGCTTTAGCTTCAGGTGCTGGAAGCCATGCTTCCGGCAAAAAAGCGGGAGCATAGCTCCCGCACTCCACAGAGGACTCGGCATTTTCAATTTTCGAACTTGGAATTTCCGTCTCAGTAATCTCTGTGCGCTCTGTGACCAATGTCTTATCCGGAAAGTGGGCATGGTCAACCAGAATACCGGTCAGACGCCAACGGTCCCCGTATTGCGGCCGGCGGCCCTCCGGCGGCGCCGGCATAATAACCCGGACCGTTCCCCGCGCCGTCTGCCAGGGAATCAGGCGGTGGATGCTATCCAGCCGGAGCGGAAAGGTCCAGAGAATGCGATCGCCTTTCCACGACGACCGCGCCACGGGATCACCAACGATAACCCCCTCTAATTCCAGGCTTTCACGGGGCTTTTCCATCAAGGCCGATAACGCCCGCGGCGACGGATCTTCCAGGCGCAGGCCGGCGGCAAACCAGGCGGCAGCGGCCACGGCAAGATACAAAATCAGCGTGACCATGACAGGTAACGACCGGGAAAGGCAGGATGGGGAAGAAACAAAAACCGACGCAACCGACCGCCGCCGGAGATAACCATCCCCAAGATGAAACACCAGGGAGAGGATCAGCAGCAACGCCGCTGCCGCTCCCGCCCAGGCCGGCGGCAGGCCCCCGATCATCACGGCGCCCCACGTCCCGGCAATATACGCCAGCGCCAAGCCGATCAAGGGCCGCCGCAAGGGTTGGTAATGACGCGCCGGTTCCATCCTGACATCAGTCTAACGAGCCAAGCTGAAAAGCCAAGCAACGATTAAACCCAGCCGGGAATACCGCGGCTATTTCAAAAACAACTCAATAACCGGGACAGTTACCGGCGGCTTCTGCACCGGCAGCTCCAGCAATAATGTATTGGGCGCTTTGCCATGCGCGCCGACGCCGTGCATGATAGGCGCCGGCGTAATTTTGACTTCCGAAGCATCGTTCAACAATTGCGCGTATTCTATCTTGCCGGTAAATCCTTCCAGGTGCAGATGCCGGAACGGCCAGGCAAAAACATGCACATACAGCCGTTTAGTCTGCGGGTTATAGGTCAGCCGGCAGTCCCGCGGCGTGATAAACTCTTCCGGCGCCTGCGTACAGCCATAGATCGAGCGGTTATGCCGCTGCATCCATGCGCCCATGCCCGCCAGCCGGTCCAGCGCCCGCTGGTCAAACTCGCCGCGGCCGGTCGGCCCGACGTTCAACAACAGGTTGCCGCCCTTGCTGACGGCGTCAATCAGCATCTGAACGAGTTGGTCCACGCTCTTCCAGCTGGCTTCGTCACGATGATAGCCCCACGAACCTGAAAACGTCTGGCAGGCCTCCCAGACCACCGGCTGGCCGTTGACCCGCACCCATTCCAGCGGCTGGAACTGCTCGGGAGTCTTGATGTCCCAGGCATCCGGAAGATCCAACCGGTCATCAAGAATAATGTGCGGCGCCAGCTTGCGGATCAGCTTGTAGAGCTTTTCACTCTGCCAGTCGGCGCGGCCCTTGCCGATCCGGTCTTTAGTGGTCGGATAGCTGAAGTCAAACCACATAATATCAATTTTGCCTAACCGGGTTAGAAGTTCACGGACCTGCCCATGCAGGTAACGGGCGTATTTTTCCTGACGCCGTTTCCGGTTCAACTTAGCGCGGTCCGGATGATTCCTCAGTGAATGTAAATCATCAATAACGAAGTCAGGGTGATGCCAGTCAATCAGCGAGTGATACAATCCAACGCGCAGATTCTGCTTACGGAACGCGTTGACCATGGGTCGCAGAAGATCGCGCCCGGCCGTAGTATTGGGCGCCTTGTAATCGGTCAATTTCGAATCCCACAGGCAAAACCCCTCATGATGCTTGGTAGTAATGACAAAATATTTCATACCGGCGTTCGCGGCCGCCTGCGCCCAGAGATCGGGATTATAAAGATCCGGATTGAAATGCCGGAAATAGACATCGTATTTTTCATCCGGAATTTCTTCCCGCTGTTTGATCCATTCGTGCCGCGCCGGCAGGGCGTACAAGCCCCAGTGAATGAACATACCGAACCGGTCATGCGTAAACCAGCGCGTATCGCCCGCCGTGGGTTTTGTTTTCAACATAATATCCTGCTTCCTATTAACCTAAATTGAACGATTCGATTCTTTAAACATATTCAATGTTTACCGGGGGATCAAGATAATAGATCAATTATGGAAGCAATTAAGTTCGACACTGTAGCACACCACGGCCTGGCTATACCGGAGCGCTTCGCCAAGACGAGTCGGCGAAGTAGGCCCGTTCGGCGCTAAACCAGCCTCAACCGGATTCCTCATTACCCAGATTGTCAGCCATAGGCTGACCCGCCTCGGGCGGGAAATTCCTACAAAACTATAAAAAAACCCTTGACAGCTGCCCCTTATCTGATAATTTTACCCGTATGACAGATCAGTTTGATAATAATGAACCTGATGTTATTGATGAACTGGTAAAACAGTTCCGGAAAAACATTTTCGGGTGGAACAAACATCGGAAGGGTTTGGCCGCCTTCATTCTTCCCGTCTGCGGCGCCTTGATCCTGCTGATAGTGGCGGGGACTTCGTTCTATACGGTGGAACCCGAGGAGGAGGCGGTGATCATCCGCTTCGGCCGGTACATCTCCACCGAACCGCCGGGTCTGCATTTCAAGCTACCCCTGGGTATGGATAAAGTCATCAAGGTGCCGACCAAGCGCGTCCTGCAGCAGGAGTTTGGGTTCCGTCTTCAGGAACAAGGATTTTCCGGCAAGACAACATACAATCAGGAATCCTTGACCCTGACGGGGGATTTGAACGTGGCGGACGTAGAGTGGATTGTGCAGTATAAGATTGTCCAGCCCCAAAAGTACATATTCAACGTCCGGGATGGCATCAAGAATATTCGCGATGTCTCGCAGTCCATCATGCGGCGCGTGGTGGGGGACCGACTGGTGAGCGATGTCCTGACTGTGGGACGGGTCGAAATAGCCGTGGAGGCCGAGAAACTGACCCAGGAGGTTTTGGACAGCTACGATATGGGTGTTCGTATCGTCGCGATTAAACTACAGGATATTAATCCGCCCGAATCGGTCAAACCGGCCTTCAATGAAGTGAATGAGGCCAAACAGGAACAGGAGAAGGTCATCAACCAGGCGGAGGAAGAGTACAACCGGGTGATTCCGGAAGCCCGGGGCAAAGCTGAACAGGTCATCCGCAACGCCCAAGGCTATGCCACCGCCCAGGTGAACAGGGCCCAAGGGGACGCCAAACGATTTACCGCCCGGTTAAAGGCTTACAAAAAGGCTCCGCAGATTACCCGAACCCGGCTCTACCTGGAGACGATGGAGGATTTGTACAAGCGTTTCACCAAGCTGACCATTGTGGATAACAAGGTTAAAGGTGTTCTGCCCGTTTTCGCCCCGGTCCTGGAACCGAACACCGGCGGCGGCCGGATGGAGGTACGGAAATGAGTCATAAACCCGCTGGTATCGGTCTGCTGCTGGGTCTGATCCTGGTCGCCTTCATCATCCTGAAGTCCTCCCTGTATATTTTGCAGGAATGGGAACAGGCCATTATAACGCAGTTCGGCAGGCCGGTGGGCACGGCGGTCACCGAGGCTGGGCTTCATTTAAAGATCCCGTTCATTCAGAAGGTACGCCGAATCGACAAACGCATTCTGAACTGGGACGGCGATCCCAACCGGATTCCAACCAAAGACAAGAAGTACATCCATGTGGACACGACCGCACGTTGGCGGATCAAGAAGCCTTTGCTGTTCATCCAGACCGTCCAATCGGAAAACGGCGCCCGCACTCGGATGGATGGGGTCCTCGACTCGGTAACCCGCGATACCATTTCCAGTCACAACCTGGTGGAAGCAGTGCGTAATACCGACGCTATCTTAGAAATAGCCAGGGAGCGGTTGGCAAAAGCGAAGCAGGGTGATGCGCCCGGCGAGGAAGAAGAAGTGACAGGCGAGATCGAGCCCGTCCTGATCGGCCGGGAGAAATTGAGCGCCATCATCGAGAAACGCGCCGCCATGGAACTCAAACAGTTCGGCATCGAACTGATTGACGTCCAACTGCGGCGCATCGCCTACGAGGAAAGCGTGGAAGCGAAGGTCTATGAACGGATGATCTCGGAGCGTAAACGAATCGCCCAGAAAATTCGTTCCATTGGACTGGGCAAGAAGGCTGAGATCAGCGGTAAAATCAGCCGCGACCTGCAAGGCATCGAATCGGAAGCCTACCGGAAAGAGCAGGAAATCAAGGGCGAAGCAGAGGCGATCGCCATTGCAATCTACGGTAAGACCATGAGCGCTGACCCCGATTTCTACGAATTCACACGTAAGCTGGAGGCGTGCAAGAAGGCCATCCCCGCGAACACCAAGCTGATCCTCTCCACCGACAGCGAGTTCCTGAACATCCTGCAGAAAAAGTGAAGCTCCCCGCGGCAACCTCCGTCGCCAAGGCTATGGAGGTCAAGAGCCACGGAGCTTTCCACCATAGGCGGACAAGCCTGGCGAAGGAGGGTGAAATCTACAGTTGACACCCGATGCCGGCTATGAGCTGCATATCATTCTTCTCCTTGCCCGCGGCCGGCCGACTGTCGAACTGATCCTGGAACACGACCCGCAGATTGAGGTGAGTGGTCATAGCCGCTGAAGCGCCCATCTCGAAATACACCAGGTAGTTATCGAAGTCATCAATCGCCGGCAGGTATTCCAGGGACTCCCACAGCTTGGACGTGGCCAGCAGTTTCGTCTCAAAGCGCTGGGCCAGCCGCAGGTGGATGACATTGTCACCATCCTGCCCGGACAGGCGCTGGCATATATAGGCAACTCCCATCTCCGCGTTCAGGTTCATGGAATCGCCTTTGAAAAAGTAGCGGCCGACACCGGGCCCCGCAATCCCCCGGTAATCCACCCCCGCGATTTGATCGTGAGATAACGCGGCGTTGGCATAACCGTAATCGCGTTCGGAGACTAACCGCTTGTATTCGGCCACACCGCGGGCATTCTGTACGTTCGTTTGCTCGATGTTATTCGTTCCAGTCACACTTTCGCCATAGTTACCCTGGATATCCAGGCGGAATATGTTGTCGCCCCTATTATATTTCTCCAGAAACGAGCCATTGACCAGCAGGTTTTTGCTGTTGCCGCGCGTCAGGTTCAACCCCGCGCTGAAAGAGGTGCTCCAGCCTTCCGGCTGCAGTTTTTTCGGCTTGGCCGCCGGGTCGGCTTTGGATTGCACCGCCGCCAGAGCCATGATCACGGCCGCACTGACTGCCAGTATCCTTTGTAAATGCCTTGTAAAATGAGCAACCATCACAAATCTATAATAAATCAGGCCCCGCCAAACGGGGCAAGCCTGTCCCGCGCTTCGCGGGATTTGCCGTTCTCATGAACGGCCCCTCTGCTCTGAGCTTGTCGAAGGGATCTCGACCACATTTATCGATACAGCAGAGATTCCTCGCTACGCTCGGAATGACAAATCATTTAGTTACATGCTTGCTTCCTCTTGCGACTGCGCACCGGGTAGATCCAGCCGCACCAGATAGCCGGAAACATAGAAAATCACGATGGCCGTTAATACGCCGAACACGGCCGGATCAAAGGTCTCCGCATAGGAGCTTAATCGATAGGTGAACGTTACCAGCGTGGTCGCCAGCATCGTGATCATGATTTGCTGCGTCACCCGAAATCCGTGTTTTTTGGAGAACACGCCAAACACGACCGGCACGATGATGGCCGGCGCCCAGACCTGATAGGTAAAGAGCAGCAATCCGATGATGTCCGTCCACAGCACTGCCACCATGATGGCCGCCATACCGAGCAACGCCGAGCAGATTCTAGCCAGCCTGAGCATCCGGCCATCGTTCTTGTCCCGCCACTTGAGCTGGTGCTCAAAAAGGTCCTTCACGAAAATCGCCGTTGATGAATTCAGGGCCGAGTCGGCGCTGGACATGACCGCGCTCAACAGCGCTCCGATGATGAGGCCTCCTATCAGGGGATTGTTCAGCTTCATGATCACGCTCGGCAGCGCCATTTGCGGCTCAATATCGGGGAAATAGACGCGCGCGTACATCGCGATGAAAAACAGGATCACCGGAAACGTGAAGGCCAGGAACACCCCCACCCCGGCGATGCCCCACTTGGTGCTCTTTATGTCTTTCCCCACGCAGTAGCGGGTTGCGTAGCCCGGCGCAAAGGTCTCTCCCAGCAGAAACGCCAGGAAGGTCGTGATCAAAAATATCCAGCCTTTGCCCCCGGTAATTTGCAGGAATTCCGCCGGCAGTTTGGCGGTCATGGTGCCCCAGTTGGCCGCGATGTCAGGCACCAGCAATACCAGCGTGATCGCAAAACCAAACATCAGCACGATAAACTGGTAAACATCCGTATGAATGACCGCCAACAGGCCGCCGGCCGTGCTGTAAATGACCACGATCAACCCGCCAATGATAATCGCCATTTTCAACACCATGGCGCCGCTCATCCCGGACTGCTGCAGCGTCTGCGTCAGCGTGGGAAGCACTGACGCCAGTACCCAGCCAAACGCCGCCATCTGGGCGGCAATGATAAACACCGAAAACAAAAGTGAGAGCACCATCGCCAGGAACCGCGGCCCCTCACCGAACCTGTGCCCGAAATATCCCGCCACCGTGTAGAGCCTGGCCTCCCGGAATTTCGGGGCGACGATCAGTCCCGAGAAGATAAAATGGATATACCAGCCGCTCGAGACCAGCAGCATCAGGATGCCCCAGTCGTAGGTCTTCCCAATGGCGCCGATGGACGCGCCGCCGCCGATAACCGTAGCCCCCATTGTGCAGAACAGGAAAAACCACCCGATGTTCCGACCCGCCACCAGGAAGTCATCGGTGTCATGAATCTTTTTGACTTTCGAGACGCCCTTGATAAAGATAAAAGTGATATATACCGCCACCACACCCCAGGTGATCCAGTGCGGATTGTTAACCCATATGTCTTTAAGCATATCCACCACGTCGTATCACTCCTTTCCTGCACATCCCCAGCGCTGTAACAATCCCTTGAGTTCTCCGTTCGTATCCAGTATCGCCAACTGGATCGGCTCGCCGCGCAACGCATCAATGTCCTTGCCGGCAATATGATATGAGCTCGATAGTGGCCAGTGCGCGGCGATCCAGGCCTCAAAATCATCAGACGCATACCAGTGCGACGTGTAGTCCGTATAGGTGCGGATATGTCCCGTTGCCACGGTCCGCCGCACCGCTTCTTCATCACGCGTGAGCACATGGCCTGCCTTGACGAGGGTCCCGTCCGCGGCACGGACATCAACCACCACACGTGTTTCTGTACTGTGGGCGCGTTTGTAAGTCCGCGGCACCTGCACATAGCGTGACGTCGCATACTCATCCGGCGTCAGCCAGCGCGGCTGGCCGGAGACGTCCATCGTGGACTCGTAATTGCCCAGGGCAAAGGTCGCCACCGCCTCACGCCGGTAGCCGCTGATGATGGCAATTCCACCCGCACTCTCCACAGCCCGGCGCATCGCCTTGAACAGCTCGACGGCGCCTTCAGGCCCCTGCATGACACCAATGGAGTTACAGACGCTGATTGCCACGGGGAACGGCTCACGCTCCATCGGTTGCAGATCAAAGGCGGAGCCGCGATCAAAATGCATGCTATGACCCAGCAGGCTGCTGAGTCCATTCGCGCGCAATTTCGCTTTGGCCAGCTCCAACATCCGGGCTGAAAAATCAATGCCGCCGACCGACGCAATTTGCTCGGCCAGCAGGGGATCAAACGCGTAGGCCGGCTGGGAACTTCTCGCTTTCGTCAGCGCCTGGGCATCGGGCGGCTGCAACTGCGCCGCGCTCGTCGTTTTCATCGCATAGCGCAGGTGCAGTCGCCCCGAGCCGCAACCTACATCATACAGGTGCAGTTGTTTTTTCCGCTCGCGCGCCAGGTACAACAGCACGCGATCCAACAGGTCTTCCTCCAAACTCTCGTAGGCCGTCACATCGGGATGACCACCCACAATGCGGTCCTCGTAAACTGAGGCGCAAGTATCCCACACGCGCTGATCCCTGGCGTAGTTGTCTTGCAATGCCACGGTCAAACTCATGTCGCCGTCTCCCCGCCCGCCCCGCCTGCAGCGCCTGGAGCGCAGCGACTGCGGGCAGGCGCGGCCGGCGCCGACTCACCCGCGGTTTCACCGGTGATTGCCTCGGTAAACTGCTCCAGATCCGGAACAATAACCTGCTCGCTATACTTGTTGTTCATCAGCCTCAATAACGCCGAATAGCTGACGCGGAACTTGATAGTGTCGCCGACGGCCATCCCGTCGTTGCTGGCGCCGAGGTTAACAACGGTAATATCACTGCTGGCGCCCGCAATCTGATACTCGCTATTGAACGGAATCAGCCCGGACACGTCGGTATCGAGCTGACCAATGGTAATCAGCGCCCGGTATCCACGCTGTCCCGGCGTCAGATCTTCATTCACGACGCTGGGAAACGGTGACATCTCAGTAGTCTCGCCCATCGGCACCAGGCCCTTCTCTTTAATTTCGGCGATCTCCGCCTCGACCACGACAACGTCATCATGCAAACCGCGCAAGGTACCGCCATGGATCAGATCGGTCCCCAGAAACAGCGCCTCGCCAATTCTGAAGTGGTTTATGACTTTCGGCACCGTTCCCATCAGTAACATCGGCAGTACCACGCTGGATCCTGCCGAGATGACAGGGATTTTGTGATGAAACTTCAGTTCCAATAGTTCCCGGTAAAGCCCCAATTGCGTCAGCTGGTCAATGTTAGGCACGGCGCCAGCCAAACAGCCGAGGTTGGCACCGATACCCAGCACATCAACATTCGGCATGTGGAAGACCCGCTCGTAGAATTTAATCAGCGTGCCGGGTAATATTCCCTCGCGCAGGTCACCCAGTTCGATCATGATAATAATTTTATGCACTTTGCCCTGCCGTTGGGCTTCCTGGCTAAGCGCTTCAATCACTTCGATTTCGCTGTTGAGGCTGACATCAGAAAGGCTAACCACCGATTGAATCGCCGACAGATGCGGTGGTCGCAGATACCATATCTCGGCGCCCGGGAATGCGCCCTTGACCACCGGCAGGTTCATCAGCCTCGAATCGCCGATGGATGTCACTCCCATCATTCCAAGGGCACAAAGCGTATCGCTATGCCCGCACAGCACTTTGGAGACCACCGTATATGAAGCGCCATGGTCCTTCATCCAGCCGTTGATCAGTTTAAGATTATGGCGCAAGTGGTGCAGGTTGATGGTGACTCTGTTCATCGCGTTAACCTCATTTCCGCGTACTTGGAGCCGAACCCCATGCGCTCGTAAAGTCGCTTGGCAGGATTGTCGTATTCAACGTGCAGACACACATCGCCTTTACACGCCGCTATCGCGCTCGTACAGAGCTTGCGTCCCAGCCCTTTACCGCGGCGGCTTTGATCAACGGCAACAAAGAGCAGCAGGTTGGGAGGAATGTAGCCTTGCATGCCCGTACGCAGCATAACCAACACGCCCAGCAATCGCCGGTCCTGTTCGGCCAGCAGGACAAAACCACCCCGGCCAGGTTGGTCCGACAATGCATAATCAAGACCGCGTTTAATATCTTCAACCGTATCCTCGTATGGCTTGAGGTTTTCGTGGAGAAAACCCACCAGCGCTGGCCGGTTTATCCATACCGGCAACGCTTCGAGATTGACTATCTTGTGAATCTGCATAACTAGTAAGCGAACGTGCGTGAACGCACGTTCGCTTATTTTTACCATTCCTTAAGTTGTAACACGGGGTTATTAGGGCTTTAAATCCAACCTTCCCCTGCCCATTGGCAACTTTATACTCGCCGGCGCGGATCTAGTCAAGCCTGAAATCTGTGCCGCTGTAATGAGACAGGGCTAATTCATGAAGTTCCGGTTTGCTACATTTTCCCGTGACGCCCTCTAACGGCGTCGCCTTGGAGTGCGGCGGCACAACGCCGCTTTCCCCCGGCGAATCCGCCACGGCGGACGAAAACAAAGCGACAGTTGACCACGCCTGCGGCGTGGTCTGACTGTCGCACTCCAAAGCACCAATCTATCGGGCAAAAACACCTTAATCCATTAAACTTCCAGCCTTTTACGGAAAACATTAATTAGCGCTGGCAAGGGAAAGATTGTAGTGCCGAATAGTAGATCATATCAAGGACACGCCAGGCAGGAGCATGCCGGCAACAAATTTGTTCAACCCTGCTTCCGTTGACGGAGCGCCTCAATCCGACGGAGTACGGGCGGGTGGCTGTAATCAAGCCAAACCTTCAATGGATGCGGTGTGAGATTGGCCAGGTGCTGAACGCTGAGCCTTTTTAAAGCCGCGACCAGAGTATCGCCCGCACCAGTGGCGGCCGCGGCATAGGCATCCGCTTCAAACTCGAATCGCCGGGACATCCAGCAGCTGATAATCGAGATCAGCGTGTCCACGGGAATGTAAAGAAATCCAAACAGCACCAAGCCGGCATAAAGCGAGTCCTGGCTCATACGGAAGGCCTGAAACAAGCGGGGTTCCTGAATCAGCAGGGACAGCAGGTAGAACATGAACCCGGAGGCGATTAACGACCAGAACGTCTGCCGGAAGATATGTCCCAGCTTGTAATGGCCCATTTCATGGGCCAGCACGGCCACCAGTTCGGGCACGGGATGCCGGGCAATCAACGTGTCGAACAGCGCAATGCGCCGGTATTTCCCAAAACCGGTAAAAAATGCGTTGGCCTTAGCAGAGCGGCGGGAACCATCCATCGTATAAATGCCCTGCAGCTTGAATCCCTGCGCCGCCGCGCAGGATTCAATGGCGGTTTTTAATTCACCTGCGGCCAGCGGCGTAAACCGGTTGAACAACGGAAGAATCGTCACCGGCGCGATGAACAGCATAAAAAGCTGGAACGCGCTGACTGCGATCCAGCAGTAAATCCAGGCCACCGCCCCGGCCTGGTCGAACAAGGCCAGGACAATAGCCAACACCACGCCGCCAATCACGCCAGTCAACAGAATGGCCTTCACCTGGTCCAGAATAAATGTGCGCGCCGTGGTCCGGTTGAACCCGTACCGTTCCTCAATGACAAATGTTGCATAGACTGAAAACGGCAGATGTACCAGCCAGGCCAGCCCAAGGAGCAGGCCGGCAAACATCAGGCCATTGACGATCATGCCGCCGGGAACACTGCGCGCCGCCTGATCCACGACGTTGAAACCGCCCGCTAATATAAACAGTATGACCAGCGGCAGCAGCACCGATTTCCGGAGAATATCCAGGCGGGTACGTTCTTTAAGATATTCCTGTGCGGTGCGATACCTGGCCGCATCATACCAGCCATCGAACTCTGCCGGCAGAACCGGCGACACATGCCGGAGATTCAACCGATTCACAAGAACATCCAGCAGATAGACGCCCACGAGAATCGCCAGGATGATGATCAGAAATGGATTCATAAGAATTGCGGAACGATGATTGCGGATTGCAAAATTAATTATTAATACAGCGCGCTTCGCGACTATGCGATAAAAATATCCTGGACTGAAGTTCGGGTTGAAGCCTGCCCTTTAATTTGCCATACTGTGACCCATGCAGACTGAAAAATCAACGCTGAAACGTCTGCCGCCATGGATTCGCATCCGGCTCAATACCGGCGGTCATTACACTGCCGTGCATAATGCTCTCGGCACGGCGGCCCTGCCCACAGTTTGCGAAAGCGCGCAATGTCCGAACCAATATGAATGTTTCAGCCGCGGGACGGCTACCTTCATGATCCTTGGTGACATCTGCACGCGGCAATGCCGCTTCTGCGCCATTCACAGCGGATCCCCTGTTTCCAGCGATCCGAACGAACCGCGACGGGTTGCCGACCTGGCAACACAACTCGGCCTCAAACATGTAGTCGTAACCAGTGTCACGCGCGATGACCTTCCGGACGGCGGTGCGGCCGCGTTCTCTGCAACCATTATTAAGCTCAAGACCCTGCCAGGCATCACCGTGGAAGTGCTTACGCCCGATTTTCAAGGCAACCTGCATGCCATCAATACGGTGCTTGCCGCCGGACCGGATGTCTTTAATCACAACCTGGAAACCGTCGAGCGGTTGCAACCGGTGATTCGCCCGCAGGCGGATTACCACCGCTCTCTCTCCGTCCTGCGGACAGCAGCGCGTGCCAATCCCCATCCACGCGTAAAATCCGGCCTGATGGTCGGTCTTGGAGAAACCGACGCGGAACTGTTCCAGGCCCTGGCCGACTTGAGAACGGCCGGATGCGACACCTTGACCCTCGGCCAATACCTGGCGCCATCGCGTCGGCACGTTGCTGTGGACCGGTTTGTGCCGCCCGATCAATTCAATGGTTATCGGGAACGAGCCCTGGCCATGGGATTCACCGCGGTTGCCGCGGGTCCGCTGGTGCGGTCGTCATATCATGCCGGGGAATTATTCCGGGAACAGGGCCGAACCGGCAAAGAATGAAGCAACAAAGTAATATAAATTCTGTATTTCCTCCGTGTTATCTGCGACTCTGCGCGAGGTAAATGCTTTAGCCATGAGCACGTATATTTCATACCGCCTGGCGCAGATTATCAGCCAGGGACTTCCCCGGCGTTTCGCCTACTGGGTGGGATTACGGATCGCCGACCGGTTTTACGCCCGCGATCACCAGGGCCGCCGGGCGGTTATGTCCAATCTGAGCCATATTCTGGAATCGCAGGGCACCCACGCGTCTGAAGAAAGTTTGCAACAGCTGGCCCGCAAGAATTTCCAGTATTTTGGAAAATACCTGGTGGACTTCTTCAAGTTCTCGCGCTTTGCCATCAAGGACGTGCATCGGCTGGTGAGCCTGGAACATCTGGAACATCTGGAGCAGGCGGAGCGCCTGGGCCGAGGCGTGGTGCTGATCACCGCCCACCTGGGCAACTGGGAACTGGCCAGCGCCGTGTTTACGGCACTAGGGCGCCGCGTCAGCGCCGTTTTTTTCCCCCAGCGCGTCGGCAAGATCAACGAATTATTTCAAAAACACAGAACCCGGCGAGGTCTTCATTTAATTCCATTCGGACACGCGGCGCGGGGCGTTCTGGAGGCCCTGAAAAACAAGGAACACGTCGCCATGCTGGCTGATCGCGATTACTCCACCCGCCATGAGGAACCGATTCTATTCTTCGACCGCCCGGCGCGTTTGCCCAGCGGCCCGGCGCGCATCGCGGTCAAAACAGGCGCTCCGGTGGTGCCACTATTCATGGTGCGCCAGGAGGACGACACCTTTCGGCTCCGCTTTCATCCGCCTATCATTCCGACACCGGAAATTACCGTGGATGACATGCGCCATCGGATTCGGGACGCCATTGAATCTGAAATCAGCCGCCAGCCACTGCAATGGTTTATGTTCAACGACTTCTGGCAACCCAGGAAAAATCATGAAACCAACCGAGAACCTTGAGCATTCCTTCTGCGTCATCGTGCCAGCGTATCTGGAAGAACGAAAGATCGCCGACGTGGTTCGCAGTATTATGCGCATCACAAAGTCAGTCATCGTGATTGACGACGGGTCGCCGGACCGCACCGCAGAGGAAGCGACGGCGGCGGGAGCGATTGTCCTGCGCCACGCACATAATAAAGGCAAAGGCGCGGCTCTGCACACCGGGTTTATGTACGCAAAGGATCACGGCTTCAAATATCTCATTACCATGGACGCGGATGGCCAGCACGCGCCGGACGACATTCCCCGGTTTATCGAGGCTTACACGCGCACCGACATTCCCGTGCTTGTCGGCAACCGGATGGACAATCCGGCGGTCATGCCTTTCGTCCGCCGCTGGACCAACCGGTTCATGAGCTGGTACCTTAGCCGCACCATGCAACAATGCATCGCCGACACGCAATGCGGATTTCGCCTGTATCGCTGTGACATTCTGCCCCTGGAGGCTCCAGATTCAACGGGTTACGCGGCCGAATCGGAAATTCTTCTGTGGTTGGCGGCACGCGGTGTCCGGATGGATTCAGTGCCCATCACGGTTATTTACCAGGATGAATCCAGCCAGATTCATCCGATCCGCGACACCCTGCGGTTTATCCGAATGATACGCCGGTTCCGGCGCAAGCAGGCAAACTAAGGTGTTTGTCTCGCCTGATTGATTCATCTGCCACTAAGACCATGCTCCAAGCATGGCAAGCACAAAGCTTGCCCCGCCGGAGGCGGGGTCACCAAGTATCAGAGATCAGAGCCGCAGATATCATTTTCTTTCTGACTCTCTGAACCGCGTGGCAAGCAAGTTGATCCCGCTCAATGCGGGATCCTCTGCCCTTTGCCTTCTTGGTGTCTTCGCACCTTGGTGGCGAATAATCCAGGCTAGCGGCGAAAAACCGGCGCTTTATTCCTGATCCTCGGAAAATTCCTCCTCCCAATCCTCATCCTGATCGAGACGGGCGGCTTTTTTCCTCGGCGAAAGGTCTTCAAACTTGGCGGAGGCCAGCAGATATTCCTGCCAGTCGGTGAATACCATGTCTTCCCGCCGGTTCCGAATATACATGGCCAAATCATTCCGGACTGATTCCATGACCGTTTGACTCGCCGGAACGCGGTAATCCACAAAGCCAAAAACATATCCGTTCTCGACCGGGATCAGATCGGTCAGCTCCCGGGCATTGCGCGTCAAAACATTCTTAACCAGCGCGTAGAAATACACATTGTCGTTGTCATCCAGACCTTCCTTGATTGAAAACGGCTCCGTGGTCACCACTTCCAGCCCGGACCCCTTCAAGACTTGCGCAAACGGCACACCCTTATCCACGGCGGCGGATACGGCCTCGTAAATGCGCCGGATCACCTGATCCAGTTTATTCGCCACCGCTTGTTCCATGGCGGCCGCAATGACATCGTCCCTGACTTCCTGATAATCCGGAATACGCGCGTCAGTCCGGCCATCATACGCCAAAATATAACAGGCGCTGTCTCCCCTGAGCGGGCGGCTGAAATAATCATCCGGCGTCCGACGCAATTCAAAGGCCGCTTTACTGAACTTCAAATCACCATCCAGTCCCGGAATGGCTTCCCGGACCGTGAAATAGGCCGAGGTGGACACAGGCAGACCGATAGCACGCGCCGCGGCTTCAAACGACGGGGCTCGACCCTGCCTGTCCGGGGCCAGCGCCACCTCGAACTCTGACGCCCAATCCCCCGCCCGGATCACCGCATCCTCCCAAGCCAGCGTTTGGCGCAGATCATCCTCAACAACTTCAAACGGTGTTGCCGTCAGCAGATCGTTAGTCCCCCGCGTAGTGAAATCCTCGATATGATCTTCGTAATAGTCTCTTAACGCGGCCTCATCAAAAATACCTGCGTCAATAAAATCTTCGATGGGAAACGCGACATATTTAACGCGCATTTTTTCGGGAATCTTAAACTCCTCCCGATGGCCTTCAAAATAGGATTGCGCCTGATCTTCGCTGATCTTCACGGAAGCGGCCATGTCGTCCAGACTCAGAAACACGTAACTGATGACAAACGTGTCATACAACTGATGAAACACCTGCTCCACCTCCTGCGGCGATACCCAGATAGCCTGGGCCAGGAGATACTTGACCTTATTGAGCAGCAATTCCTGGCGAATATGCTCCTCAAACTGCGGTTCCGACGTCTGGAGACTGGCCAGAAACCTATTCACGAAAACATTATAACGGTCCTGCTGGAACTGGCCATTGGCGGAAAAATACGGCTGTTGCCGAATCGCGCTGATGACCTCGTCGCCGATGACGGGAATCTGCATGTTCTTGGCCGCCCGCAGAGCCACCAACCGCCGCCAGGCCATGGTCCGGAGCGCCGCATCCATCCGTTCGTTAACCTTCAAAGGGCGCCCGAACATGAGGGACATGGACAAAAGCGAGTTGAAATAAGCGGATTTAAATTCCTGCGGCTTCACCAACTTGCCGTCGAGCTTGCCGATACGGTTGGGTTGAGCCTCAGCCTGGCCACCGCCGGTCTTGGTGGTCCACATCACGAACGATAACACCACAATAATAGCGATACTGCTCCACAGGATTTTGTTCCGGATAAGCTTATTAAAATGCGTGATAAACATCATGGACAAGACCCTTTCAACAAAGTATCGGGCAAGACCATACCGGGACCGGCGGACCAGGTCAATAATGAAAATTCCGGGGGAGATTCACTTTCCCGCCGCATCCCGGCGAATCGGATGGCCGAAGAAACTTCGAAAGACGTCCGCCGCTGCGGGAGTCTTCAAGACAGCATTACAGGAACACACATGCACGCGTGAGCAACCACCATCCAGGATGGCTTGGATTTCCGCGATCAAACGCTCCCGGGACTTGACCGGGTATTTCCCGGGTGAATTAAAGTAGCCAATCAGGGCGGCGCCGCGCGGGCGGGGATGATAGCGATTAGCCTCTTTCGCAATGATACCGGAGTAGGACTTGATTTTCTCCACGCTCCAGAAGGGCGCGAAGAACCACGCCGCGGTCTGAGCACAGACATCGAGATCAAGCCGATTGCCGTACAGCGGCTCAGGAAGATACACCGGGTAGATGTGCGTGATCACCTGCGCGCCGGGTTTAACTGTCCGCGCGTACGCCGCGAGGCGATTGTTAAAGTCCACCAGAGTATCGAGCGAAAAATGTTCCAAGGCCTGTTCCCGCGAGAGTTCCGGGTGCTTTTCCCGGTAAGCCGCCAACTGCGCCTGCGACACCGGGCACAGACAGCAGTGGTAGTTACGGTATCCAACGTAGTCGAAGGCTACTCCCTTCACGCCGGGGACGCTCAGCATCTCGTCGATCTGTTGCTTGAACGCTTCCAAGACCCGCGGATCATGGAAACACAACAGCGGGGTTGTGTGGACTTCCGTCTTATTCACGGGTTCGCCGCCGAACTGGTACTGGGACTTACCAAAGGTTTTATCCGCCTGGATGCGCTTCAGCGCCTCGTTTTCCGCCGGGCTCATGACCTGTAACGGCGGTACAGCGTCGGGATATGCCTTCTTCCACGCCGCGATGTCACCCAGGAACATCCAGGCATAGATATCTATACCGTGCTGTTTTCCGAGTTTGATGAAATTCGCAAAGTTTTTGGTATCTTCATGATGCACGACCAGTTCCGCAAAGCCGGTTTCCGCCGCCGGCGGCACGACATCCTCGGCCCGGCCGCTACCCCAGCCGGTGAGGACGCGCTGCTCAGACCGCACAGGTTTGAAAACAGCCGGGGTATTTGACCCGGCAGTGGAAGCTGACTGGCCCAGGACCACAGAAAAGTTTGTAACCAACGCCAACGCCAGGGGAATACTGATATATCGCATACGATTATACTTTCCAGTTGCCGACTAATGCTCACATTGCGGTCTTCAATCCAGGTCTTTGGGATAGCGTTTATCGCCGACTTCAGCCTGCAAACAGTGCAGTGTCTCTTTCAGATCCCCGGAAACCGCCGCATAAGCGGGATTATTAAACATGTTATTCAACTCATGGGGGTCTTTTTGAAGATCAAAGAGTTCCCACTCGGGTGCATACGTTTCATCAATCGCACCGCTTTGCCCAAGCGCATCGGAGTAATAGTAAATAAGTTTGTGCCGCTTCGTCCGGATGCCATAGTGGGCATAGACGTTATGGTGTGCCTTGTGCATCCAGTAGCGGTAATACATTGTCTGGCGCCAGTCCGCAGGGGTTTCCCCATGCAAAAGAGCACGGAAACTTCGGCCCTGAAAATCTGGTGGAACAGGCACGTCCGCCAGATCCAGGAAGAACGGCGCGAAGTCCACGTTGAGGATAATATCGTCATTTACCGACCCCGGTTTGACCTCCTGCGGATATCGCAGGATGAACGGCATACGCAATGATTCCTCATACATGAAGCGTTTATCATACCAACCGTGATCGCCAAGAAAGAAGCCTTGGTCCGAGGTATAAATGATCAACGTATTTTCGGCCAGGTCTTTCTCATCCAGATAGTCGAGCACACGCCCCACATTGTCATCAATGCTGGCCACAACCCGAAGATAGTCTTTGATATAGCGTTGATATGCCCACTGGCGTAGTTCATTCTCAGGCAGTTCAACAGGGATTTCGCATTTAAGGTCGCGGCTGTCCATGTGCAGACCAACGCGCATTTTTGCTGCCGCTGCGGCAGAAGCACGATTTGCGTAGTCGTCATATAGTGTTTCCGGCTCCGGAACGTCTTCGTTCAGGTACATCTGCGCATGCTTTTCATCCGGATACCAGGGACGATGCGGCGCCTTGTGATGATAAAGCAAACAGAACGGACGGCTTTGATCGCGTTTCTTCAGCCAGTCGAGAGTCATGTCTGTAATGAGATCGGTCACATAGCCTGGCACTGTTCGCCTGGCACCACCATCCGGTCCCTTGAAGATGAATTCGGGATTGTGGTAACGCCCCTGGCCGGGCAACACGGCCCAATCATCGAACCCGGTCGGGCAATGATCCGGGCCGAGTCCCAGGTGCCACTTCCCGAAAACGGCGGTCTGATAACCGTGCTCCTGAAGCAGTTTTGGAAACGTCGGCAGCCGATTGTCCATAGGTGTGTCAAGAGTCGTGACGCCGTTCACATGATTGTATGTTCCGGCGAGAATGGCCGCGCGGCTTGGTGTGCAGATGGAGTTGGTGCAAAAGCAGTTGTTAAACCGCAGGCCGCCGGCAGCGATACGGTCCAGATTCGGGGTCTTGTTGATCCGGCTTCCGTAACAGCTCATCGCATGCGACGCGTGATCGTCAGACATGATAAAAAGTATATTGGGTCTGGAAGACATTGCTCTGTTCTCATTCCGTGAGGTTGTGGAAGCGGCATCCGTTCCTCAACATAATGTCGCCGGCCGCCTCTTTTGCATCCTCGACTGTCATGTCTCCACGGTCTATCCATTTCTCAAGCACCCTGGCGATACCGATTCTCGCCTGTTGTGCGTAACCATATTCACAGATTGGGTTGCCAGTGTCGCCTCCGTATCCGAATATCTTTTTGTGCGGCACAGATCCCAGCCAGCTATCGAGTGCTTGCTCCATCGTGACCGGATTCATGGTCCAGGCCCAGCAAAGGTTCAACCATACGTTGGGGAACTCCTTACCAAGAACCGCGTGTTCCTCCGTGTACGGCCATCCGGCATGAAACAAGTCAAACCTGACACGCGGATAACGGATAATGAAAGGAACCATCTCCATCACACGGATGTTATTGAGAACATTGCTATTACCGGCAAGATAACCAGTATGGACCTGGACACCCAAGTCTTCGGCCTCCGCACGACGCACGTACTCGTGCACAAGGTAATCCTGAAGGGGCCGCAGTTCCCCGGCGGAGACACGCGACTGCTGGGTAATCCCCCGCCCCGGCCCCGGGTCAAGCATTGTACCTACTGTGACGTTCATCATGCGGCTAAACGCCACTTCTGCTTCGTGCAAGCTCGGCTCGGTGAACGCAAGACTGCGCTGATAGGGAAGTCCTATCTTGAAACACGTCACCTTGCCGGTCTCCAGGCAGCTTGAGATCGATTGATTCAGACCGGCAACCAATTCGGAAACAGAGTGTATGCTCCGTTGCCAACGCCGCTCTCGTTCCTCAATGTCTGCTCGTGACCGGATAGCGAGCAATCCATCATCGCGATAGTTGAAGCGTACAAACTCAGGTGGGTATAAAATGTCTGCCGTCTCCTCCGGACGGCTGATTGAGTCCTTGATTAGCCACTTAATATTCGCACGGTCACGAATAACTTGGCCGTATGATGCGCGCGCATCCTGGCCGATCAATTTCTTGATCGCGTTACCGATGGCCACCGCGTTCTCTTCCGTATATTCCAAGTCCAGCAAGTCCCGGCAGGCAAGCTCGGTCGCTTGACAGTAGCCCGTGAAACGGCATGCGCGCCAAAGCTCGAAGAAGCGCTTCGTGAAATCACCGGCGTCCGGCGGCGGCAGGTGCGTTGCGCCGATTCCCATTGGACCCGCGGCCGTTACTAAGTCAGCAGCGGCATAGCCTTGAATCGAGCTAAAATGCGCATGGGTCTTGGCCCATTCTTCAACCGGCTCGATGTGTGTATGCGCTCCAAACAGAGGATGCTGCATCACGAATTCCCCAATTTCGCTCAATCGCAACGAGGATTTTTCTGCAATTATTTTCTTTGCCATCATTGTTCCTTGTGAAAGCGTTGATCCAACCCAAAATCCTTACTGTTATTTTGAATGGTAATTGAATCTTATTGATTGTCAATCATTCAGGGTAGCGTCATTCTCGGTTACCGATCCGCCTTTGCCGGCTCGCCGCGCCACCATACTATGTCCTATGGATAATGAATTATTGTTATTTATCTGGTGAGGGGTTATAATTAATGCCATAAATTTTGAGGAGCAACCGTGAAGCCGTCATCATTTTATATCACCACACCTATTTATTACGTCAACGATATGCCGCATATCGGGCACGCCTATACGACGATCCTGGCCGACGTGCTGGCCCGTTATCAACGGCTTGGCGGCAGGCCAACGTTTTTTCTCACCGGTTCCGACGAGCATGGCCAGAAGGTCCAGCGCGCGGCGGAAAAAGACGGCATCACTCCGCAGGAACAGGCGGATCATACCGTAGTCCATTTTCAGGCGCTCTGGAAAAAACTGGAGATTACACACGACGACTTTATCCGGACCACCGCACCGCGCCATACCCGCGTGGTGCGAAAAATCCTCCAAGCCCTGTATGACAAGGGCGAAATCTACAAATCGGAATACGACGGCTGGTACTGCGTCCCCTGTGAACGTTTCTATACCGCACGGAACCCGCAGGACGATAAGTGCACTGAATGCGGGCGGACCCTGGAACGGATCAAGGAATCCAACTATTTCTTCAAGATGAGCGCCTACCAGGAATGGCTCATCCAGTATATTCACGAACATCCCGAGTTCGTCCAGCCGGATTTCCGCCGCAACGAAACCCTCGGGTTCCTCCAGAAGCCGCTCAACGACCTGTGCATTTCCCGGCCCAAGACACGACTGGCCTGGGGCATTGATCTGCCCTTCGACCCACAGTTTGTAACTTACGTCTGGTTCGACGCCCTGGTCAATTACATCAGCGCCGTGGGCTACCTGGAGGACGATACCCGCTTTCGCCGCTGGTGGCCGGCCACCTATCACCTGATCGGCAAGGACATCCTGACGACACATACCGTCTATTGGCCGACCATGCTCAAGGCCATGGGATTGCCGATGCCGAAAACCATCTTCGCCCACGGCTGGTGGCTGATCGGCGACAGTAAAATGAGCAAATCCGCCGGCAATGTCGTTAATCCCATGGATATGGCCGATCGTTACGGTGTGGATGCTTTCCGTTATTTCCTGATGGCGGAAATGACCCTGGGTCAGGACTGCCATTTTTCTGAGGAGGTGTTTATCCGCCGCTGTAACGCCGATCTGGCCAATGACATAGGCAATCTGCTCAGCCGCATCACCAAGCTGATGACCAGCCACTGCGATACAAAAATCCCTGCACCCGGCAAGGATACCGCTGATGAGCCGGTCTTGCGCCAGGCAGTCCTGACTGCGGTGAAGACCATGGAGGAGAGTATCAGCCGCATGCGTCTGGATCTCGGGCTAGCCGCCGTGATTGGCGCCGTGCGGGAAGCCAACCGCTACCTGGAAAAACGCCAACCCTGGTCACTGGCCAGGCAGGCAGACAAACGTCCTCTGCATACGGTCCTTTACCATGCCGCCGAAACACTGCGGATCGTCAGTGGCCTTCTGTATCCGGTTATGCCCGGCAAAATGACCCTGCTGCGTCAAACGCTGGGCCTACCTGCCGAGACACCGGCGTTGGATCAACTTTCCGTCTGGGGAAAACTGCCGCCGGGCGCCGGGCTGGGTAAACCGGTCACATTATTCCCGCGCATCGCCACCAAGCCGGCAACCGCCAACCCCACGCCGGCCCAGGCGGCGCCAAAGCATGAGCTCATCGAATACGCCGATTTCGCCAAGGTCCAGCTGAAGACAGCCCGGATTCTGAGCGCCGAAAAAGTCGAGGAAACCGATAAACTGCTGAAGCTCCAAATTGAAATCGGCCAGGAAAAACGCCAGATCGTAGCCGGCATCGCCCAACATTATGTCCCGGCGGATTTAATTGGGAAGGTCATCATTGTCGCGGCTAATCTTAAGCCGGCCAAAATCCGCGGTGTGGAATCCAATGGTATGCTGTTGGCCGCCTCCCACGGGTCGGCTTTGCGGCTGATTACGGTGGACGGTGATTTGCCCAGCGGCGCTGGTGTGAAATAACGGACCATATATTGGAGACTATTTCAAAACTGTTTTTGCCATAATGAAAGGAACAAGACATGGAACAGAAAATTCGCGCCAAGTTGGAAGAAATGCGGAAGATGCTGCAGGCCGACGGCGGTGATCTGGAAGTTGTCGCCATTGACGGCGTAAACGTACAACTGAAGCTCAAAGGCGCCTGCGGGTGTTGTCCGCACGCCACCCAGACGATCAAGCAGGGGCTTGAACGCATCTTGCGGGAAGAAATAGATAAGACGATCACCGTGACGCAGGTAAAGTAATTGCGGATCCCGCCGTTGGGGGGACAGGTTGCTGACCACGCCTTTGGCGTGGTAAACTTGCTTGTCACGTACTTTGCGTGGTCCCGCGCTTCGCGGGATTGCAGATTGCGGAATAGTCTCGCATGAAATTCTTCGCCGATAATTCACTGCCCATCGGGCACACGCCCCTCGTAAAGGTGCGTCGCGTCGTGGACATCTCGCGCACGCTGGTCCTGGCCAAGATCGAAGGGCCGGAATCCCGCTTACTCGGTCAAATGCCGGATTGGCGCCGCCATGATCTGGGACGCGGAGCGCCGCAAGGCGCTCAAGCCGGGCATGAAAATCATCGAACCGACCAGCGGCAATACCGGCATCACCCTGGCCTACGTGGGCGCCGCACGCGGTTACCCGGTGACCCTCGTCATGCCGGATACCATGAGTATCGAGCGGCGTAAGCTCATGACAGTGCTCGGCGCCCGCATGATCCTGACCGACGGCGTTCTCGGCATGGCCAGAGCGGTACAAAAAGCGGAGGCGCTGGCCGCCAACGCGCCCGATCGTTACTTTATGCCCCAGCAATTCAAGAACCCGGCCAACCCGGCCATGATCTTGCCCCGTTTTTTCGGACACATGGAGCGAAGTGAGTGTTTCACGCGGATAGTTTAGTACATTTTGTTTCATAGTCAAGTGGCGACATATCTCTATCATTCAGCTCTAAAATATGGCTCGTCAGGAAAATCTATGGGTAAATTCCGGTTCGGGGAGTTCGCCCATCGTAAGAAATAGAGCAATTTTGAGGACTTCATAGCTTCGGAAGCCATAGGATTTTCTCGTAACGAGATTTATTTTGCGATTTAATCCCTCCACAATGCCGGAAGAATACGCTTTTTTCGCCTTGAACCAGTTCATAATCAGCGGCTGATGACGGCGCAACATTCGGACAAAATCCTTGATTGGTTCCAGGCGTGATCGCATGGCGCGAGCACACCATTTTTTCAGATACCACTCGGCCCAGTACGGACTCTTGTAGTTCCAAAACAGCTGAAAACTTTCCTTCAACAGGTAGGCACGAACGCTCCTCAGATCATACTGGAGAACATCGGCCAGTTTTGTTTTCTGCTTTTCGGTCAAATTCCCCTCGTTTTTAAGAAAGCAATATTTGGTGTGTTTTCCGCCATGAGCGGATCCGCCTAAGGCCGGAATGCCCAGTGCGTTCAAGCATAAACTTCCTGTCAATTTCCAGCCGTTCCCCGCAGAATTTCTTACCTTAAAAGCAAAGGGGGCGGGAGCGGGGCGTGGCCTGGGAAGGCCACCAGAGCCGAGCGAAACCCTCCGACTGTTCAACCACCCTCAACGAGGCGTGAACAAAGCACCTCTGACTGCATCAAATGAATACTTTTTGACTTGACCAGCTGTTCATTGCCTGATAAATCTACCCACATATTCTTCCAAAGACCCCTGAAAGATTGTCATAAGGAGTCAAAGAAATGCGTGAGAAGAGAATTTGTATGATTGGCGCCGGTTCAGGGTTTGTAATTACGGTTGCCACTGAACTTGCGAAATCAGATCCATTGGCGGATTATACTTTTGTGTTAATGGATACTGATGCGGAACGTTTGCGAGCCGCTGAAAAAGTGGTTGGAAAAATATTCCGGGAGGAAAAAAGCGGAGTTGAGTTAGAGGCGACAACCAGCCTTGAGAAAGCGCTTGATGGCTGTCGTCATGTAGTCGCCGCATGCGAGCAAAACCGCTGGCCTTTCTGGGTTAAAGACATTGAAATACCTGAAAAACATGGCGTGTATCAGCTTATGGGGGAAAACGGCGGACCCGGCGGCATTATTCATGCCATGCGCAACATCTCAATGTTCAAAAACATTCTCTCTAATATGGAAGAATACTGTCCGGACGCCTGGTTGATGAATTTTACAAATCCAATGTCCTTTCTCTGCACTTACTTTAAGAATTATTCGAATATAAAGGCCCTGGGATTCTGTCACCAGGTGCATGGCTCGTTAGGCGTGATAGCCGAACAACTGGGAATGGAACCCGGTGAATTGGAAGTAATTTCCGGTGGGGTCAATCATCTTAACTGGCTCATTGACATCCGTCGCCGGGGAACCGGCAAGAGCATGATGGATGAATTCCGGAAAATGGTTCTCGAATCCAAATACTGGCGGGAAAAGGCAGAGAAGATTCCTTCCCAAGTATTCACGCTTGAGGTGTTCAAGACCTTTGGAACCTATCCTATCGGCTACGATGATCATATTCTGGAATACATGCCTTTTTTCTATGAAAAAGAGGAGTGGGAACGCCTTAATTTTGCAGCGACCACTCCTCAGTGGCGCAAATTAGCTGAGAAAGCTGGAAGTCATTCTTTGAACATTGTGGCGCAAACTTTGCATGGAAGACAGGTTGAGAGTCCGCCGTTTCCCAAGGATCCTAACCATCCATATTACGCTGAAAAGCCATGCCGGGTGATTGAGGCGTTGGAAACAAACACCCCCACGTATCTGGATGCTATTAACATTGTGAATCACGGGTGTATCAGTAATTTGCCGGAAGATGCCATTGTTGATATCCCTGCTTTGGTAGTCGGTGGCCAGGTGCGGGGAATTCATGTAGGCGAACTCCCCCTCGGGCCCATGGAGATCTGCCGCCGCCAGATCACATTGCACGAAATGATAGCCCAGGCCACCCATGAAGGCGATGAAAGTCTGGTTATACAGGCGTTATGTCTGGACCCGTATGTTCGCAGTATTACTCAGGCCCGGGCTATATGGGCGGACTATAAAAAGGCATACCGGGATTACTTGCCAACT